>JBJECV010000138.1:0-31675 GCA_051871435.1 Sodaliphilus sp.
TTGTCCAAAAAAAATGTGTGTCGCTGAAATTCACTGCAAACATAATAACTACCGGCGGGTGGTGTTTTGGTTGGCTTTAGATAGATTAGAGTAATTGCTTGAGGGCTTTTGCTAATTGGTCGGGGCAGGAGGTAGATTTGAAGCCACAGGTGGTGCCTTCGAGTTTTTTGATAACATCTTTCACCTTCATTCCTTTTACTAAGGAGCTGATACCTTTTAAATTGCCGTTGCAACCGCCATAGAACACTACGCGTTCAATTTCTTCGTTATCGTTGGTGGTGATATCAATCTGAGATGAGCAAGTGCCTTTTGTGAAATAGGTGATATGTGCCATAGGGATTTAGTTATGAATAATTTCGATTAATGCTCTTCGATTGAGAATAATGACTTCGTTTTGGCTGTAGTCGATGATTTGCTTTTGCTTCAGCTCTTCGAGGGCGGTGAACAAAGAAGTGCGACGAATACCCAAAAGCATACACAAATCTTTTTGCTTAAATGAAATTTTGATATTTTCCGACTTTTTGGTGGTGAGCTCATACACCATAAGGGCGAGTCGAGTGGTGAATTTGCCGCTCGATTTGCTACTGAACGACCAAAGTCGGTTTTGTGAATTTCGTGATAGGTAGTTCAAAATGTTGAAAAGCAACACCTCTTCGTGCTGTATCATCTTCACGTAGACAGCTTTGGGGATTTGAAGTATGCCACATTCGGTGTCGGCCACCACCTTGCACGGATATGCAGTGGTTCTGCCGAAGAGATAGTCGGGTGTGATTACCTCCGGTGCTTCAATTTGCTGGCTGATTTCCACTTTAAGATGAGAATTTAGCATCGTAGCCAGCACCCTACCTGAAATTATAAACTTGAGATGTGAACAAACTTCGCCTTGCTCGATGATGGTTTCCCCTTTTCTATATTTTAAAAAGTGGAAAGGGTATTTTTCCACAAGCGACGCCAAGGTGGTTTGACTTATGCCTTGAAACAAGGGCAGATTCATTAACTTTTCAAACATAATGCTGTAGAGATTAGGAATTTCCCGATTTTTTTGCAAAGATAGGAAAAATGTTGAAAATGTTAAAAGAAAATTTAAAATTAACAATTAATTGATTAAAAAAAAACTACGAGATATGAAAAAAGTACATACCCCGTAGTTCCGATAAAAAATTTAGAATGATTTAGTAGTGTTAGTTATCTTTGATTTTGGTGATCACCTGATTAATGGTTAGATTTTCTTGTTCGCCGGTTTCCATACATTTGAGAGCTATGGTGCCATTTGCCATTTCGGTTTCGCCCACCATTGCCACAAATTGCACATTCTTATTGTTGGCGTAAGTCATTTGTTTTTTGATTTTAGTGGCATCGGGGAAAATTTCTGCAGGGATGCCCGCTTTTCGCAACTGCATCACATAATTGAGCGACAGGGCACTCTCCTCTTCTCCGAAATTGATAAAAAGCACTTTAGTGGAAGCAAGCGTGTCTTTGGGGTAAAGGTCAAGCGCATTGAGCACATCGTAGATTCTGTCGGCGCCAAAACTGATTCCCACGCCTGATGTGCCCGGCATACCAAACACACCGGTGAGATTGTCGTAGCGTCCGCCACCAGTGATGCTACCAATCACCACATCTTGTGCCTTCACTTCGAGGATGGTGCCAGTGTAGTAGTTCAAACCGCGCGCGAGCGACACATCAAGTTCGACGCATGCTTTAGGTTGCTGCGCTTGTGCTTGCTCAAGTACATAGCGGAGTTCTTCCACCCCCTTCATACCCACTTCGCTATTTTGCAATAGAGATGCCAATGAAGCCAATTTTTCTTCATTGCTACCACAGAGCGTGAGCAAGGGTTGGAGCGCATCCACAGCAGATTGAGGCAAACCTTTTTGCAAGAGTTCGGCGTTCACATTATCGATACCGATTTTGTCGATTTTATCTATAGCCACCGTGATATCCACAATTTTATCCGGCTCACCAATGATTTCGGCAATGCCGCTCAACACCTTTCGGTTGTTTACCTTAATGGTGATGTTTACGCCAAATCGACGGAACACTTCATCAATCATACTGATGAGCTCCACTTCATTCAAGAGCGAATCGCTGCCCACCACATCGGCATCGCATTGATAAAATTCGCGATACCTACCCTTTTGTGGACGATCGGCTCGCCACACGGGCTGGATTTGATAGCGCTTAAAAGGGAATTGGATTTCATTGCGGTGCATTACCACGTAGCGAGCGAAGGGGACAGTAAGGTCGTAGCGAAGCCCTTTTTCGCTAACTTTAGTGATGAGATGAATGTAGTCGCGGTTTTGCAGCAAATCGTCGGGTGCACTTTTAAGATAGTCGCCGCTATTCAAAATTTTGAACAGCAATTTGTCGCCCTCTTCACCGTATTTACCCATAAGGGTGGACAAATTTTCCATTGCCGGTGTTTCGATTTGTTGAAATCCATAAAGGAGAAAAACATCCTTAATGGTATTGAAAATATAGTTGCGTTTCGCCATTTCAATAGGCGAAAAATCACGCGTACCTTTTGCGATAGATGGTTTCTGTGCCATTTGCTTAGAAGTATGTTTTTAAAAAATCATACAAAGTTAATGCAAAATTGCTGTAATGACAAATTATTTGTATTTTTGTGCTCATGATAAAAGTAGAAATCGATAAAAGAATTTTAGACGCTTGCCCACAATTGCAGATAGGCTTGATAGAAGCTGATGTGCGCAATTCCGACACTCCTGAAGAATTGTGGGCAGAAATAGAGATGGAAGCCGAACGTATTAAAGCCACGTATCAACTGTTGGAAATTAATCAACGGCCGGCTGTGGCATCCACGCGCAGATTGTATAAAGCATTAGGTAAAGCCCCCGGGCGTTATCGCGTGGCGAGCGAAGCGCTATGTAGGCGCATCATTAAGGGATTAGGTCTGTATCGACTGACCACGCTGATAGATGTGGTGAATTTGGTGTCGATTAAAAGCGGTTATCCGATTAGTGGTTTAGACTTCGATAAAATTGAAGGCGACACCTTGTGTTTGGGAGTTGGTGAGGCAGAAGAGAAATATTGCGGTATTGGCCGCGGGCCACTCAATATAGAGAACATGCCTGTTTATCGCGATGCAATAGGCGGTATCGCCACTCCCACAAGTGATGAAGAGCGTACGAAATTCACGCCCGAAACAAAGAAAGTGCAAATTAATATTAATGGTTTCGGGCCGGAAACGGATATGGTAGAAACGTTGCAATGGATGGTGCAACTCCTTGAAAAATATGCTTTTGCAACTAATATTGAAACAAAAATTATTTCAAATTGCTAACAATTTTTACAACATACTTGAAAACTCATGAAAATCCTGAAAATTTTAGAAGATAATATCAACGAACGCTACATCGATATGGTGGTGGACACATTAGAAAAAGGCGGGCTGATTATCTACCCTACCGACACCATTTATGCCATTGGATGTGATGCAATGAATAATTCTGCCATAGAACGCGTGTGTGCTTTAAAGATGATGAAATCGGCAAAAACCAACCTCACCATTATTTGCAAAGAAATTTCGCAAATCACGGAATATGCCAAATTTTCCAATCGAGAATTTAAGGTAATGAAGCAGTATTTGCCCGGTCCGTACACCTTTATATTCCCTGCACTCTCTAAACTGCCCAAAGCCTTCAAGGGACGGCGCACTGTGGGGGTGCGAATCCCTAACAATGCCATTGCCCGAAAAATAGTGGAAGCATTGGGGCGCCCAATACTCTCCACCTCGGTGGAAGCAGACGATGTAGACTACATGTGCGAACCCGAACTGATTGCCGACACCTATCAATCATCGGTGGATATTGTGATAGACTCAGGGCGTGGTGGTATGATTCCCTCCACCATCATCGACTGCACATCGGGTGATTTTGAGGTAATTAGAGAGGGAAAAGGTGAATTTGAGGTGTAGATTACTTTCGCGAATGATTGGCTAATTTGATGTCGGGCGATGCCAACTCAATTTTTACTTTCTTGCCCTTGATTTTAGCCTTTTGCAAGAGGCGGAGCGCGCTTTTTGTTTTCTTGCTTGGCACAGCCACCAAGGCATAATGGTCGAAGATGTTGATTACCCCTATTTCTTCGGGCGTGATATCGCTGTTATTCACCACAAAGCCTACAATATCCCCTTTCGAAATCTTTTCTTTTTTACCGGCTTTAAAGAAAAGCGTGCAATTTTTGTTGGGAATTTCTTTTTTAGTTTCCAAAGGCGGAATTTCCATCACTTTGTCGATAGAGATAAAAGTGGGAAGAGATTCATCTTGATGTGTGAGCACATACACATTGCCGGTGTGATTCACGCGAGCTGTTCTGCCATTTCGATGCACGAAGGCTTCTTCTGATGGCGGAAAATGATAATGAATCACATTTTTCACCTCCTTGATATCCAAACCTCTGGAGCCCAAATCGGTGCTCACCAATATGGGATAGGATTCATTAATAAACATGGCAATAGCCTTTTCCCTATCGATTTGCTCCAAGCCACCGTGGTAGATGCCGGTGGAGATATGAGATTGCTTTAAGTGCTGATAAATGCGCTCCACTGCATCTCGATAATTGGCAAAAACTATGGTCTTACCTTCCGGGATGGCAAATAAAAGTTGCACAAGTGCATGGATTTTATCTTTGTCGGAGCTTTTCACCTCGTGGATGGTGGTGCGAAGGCGAAGACTATCAATAGTGTGCAAAAAATTGACCGTGGTAAAATCGCCACCACCCACATATTGCGGAATTTGCTGCAGAACCGTGGCAGAAGTGAGGATACGCCTTGAAAGATTTGGCATAAGTTTCATCAACTTTTTCATCTCATCTTCAAAGCCTAATTCCAAGCACTTATCAAATTCATCGAGCACCAATTGGCGCACTTGATTCAGCTTGATATTACCTCTATTGCAATGGTCGAGTAAGCGCCCGGGGGTAGCCACAATAATGGAGGGTGTAGCCAGCAACGAATTCTTTTCATCTTCCACCTTGTGTCCGCCATATAGCGCAGTTACAAAATGGTCGGTGGCGAGCAAGCGCATCACCTCATATATCTGCGTTACCAATTCCCGAGAAGGAGCAATCACCACCACTTGAAGCCGCTCATTACCAAAATTCTTCAGAGCTTTGAGCACGAGCAGTGCGTAGGCAATCGTTTTGCCGGTGCCTGTGGGGGAATAAATAACGGCATTGGCTTGTGGACCGATTGCTTTTAGCACGGATGTTTGCATCACATTGAGCGAGGTAATACCCAATTTTTGGTGCAATGCTTGCATGATGGTTTGCTCATTCATCGGCTAAATAAATCTAAGGGAATAGAGATTGCCTTGTGTTTGGATTAAGAGTTCGCCCATCCATTCGGTGCAATCTTCCAACTCACCTTCAGTAGCTTTGCTCAAATCAATCACATTTTGCATTTTGCGCTTAGCCAAATCCCACACATAAAGTAAAGATGGATGCTCTGGAGTACCGAATCCGATAGGCATATAAAGATAACCGTGCTTAATGAGCAAGCCCTGCCCTATTTGCTTATAGTAGTGCGGGAAATAATCTTCAATCAAATAATTTTCGAGCATATCTTTTTCTGAAAGTGTGATGGTTTGCACCTTTTTGCCCTTAGTGGAAATCACCGGCAATTTAAACTTCACAATGCGGTGCTGATTGGCGGGGTCGAGATTTTCGACGGTGTTGCCAAAGCCATACAAAAAGCCATTTTCTCGGTCAACAACCCATTGCACTGCATATCCGAAAAGGTGGCTCATATCCTTAAATACAATCTTAGCTACTAATTTCGACGACTTGTAGTTGTTGGCAATTCTTTCTACATAAATCACATCTTTTTCATTATTCACGGGCTGCT
The DNA here is from genome assembly GCA_051871435.1 of Sodaliphilus sp. Taxonomy (GTDB): domain Bacteria; phylum Bacteroidota; class Bacteroidia; order Bacteroidales; family Muribaculaceae; genus Sodaliphilus. Next base: position 5,867 of record JBJECV010000138.1, read on the forward strand.
TGTAGCATTGGCTCACGAAAAGCAAAGGGAGTTTGTCGGTCTTAGCAAAATATTGGGTGGTAAAACTTGCCACATTTGCGTGATTGTGAGGAGCATAAGACCCCAATTTGAAAGTAGCGATTTTAGTAAGATTGCTACCTTCAAGGGCGTAAGTAGTGGCGATGCCAGTGTTTTGCAAGCTCACCACAATATTGTTGAAACACTCCATTCCCTGATAGCTCTCCCCTTTTTCGCCCGAAAGAGCAGAAATGTGAGTGCTATAGAATTGATTCGACGACAACTTCAATTCCGGACCGGTGTAATAGAAACGGTCCTGCGCATTCGCCATTAAAGTGATGCACGAAATGATTGTAATTATTAATCTGAGTTTCATCTTATTAGAAAATCAATCTATATAAACCTTCTGCTGATTGTACATAAAATGTGCCATCGTGTATGCTGCAACCTTTCAGCACACCTCGTGTGGCAGTAGAAAGGTCGATTACATTGCGCATCATCTTGCCATAAAGGTCCCACACATAAAGGCGCGAGGGGTCGGCAGCTGTAGCGCTACCGGCAGTGATAAACAACTGACCATTATGCACATAAACCCCACCTATTGAAGTGATGGTTTTACTCTTAAAATAATCTTCTACCACATAGCTATTTAAGGCTTGATTGGAATTGAGCTTCACCTCGGCGGAGCCAATTTCAGGAATGGCAAATCTCAGAATTTGGTGCTGACCATTTTTGCCGGTGGTCAAGGCATATAGGAATTGATTATCACGATCAATCGCCCATAGCACATTAGCGGCTTTAGCATCGGAGAGCTTGATGGATTGAATAAATTCCACATTTTTGAATTTTTTATCGAAATGTGCCACATTCAATTCTCCATTATTGCCACTGATGTAAAGCAATGGAAGCACATCATCATCAGCGCTTTTGGTGGTGCCGAAAGAGATATTAAAGGCATTGGTTGTTTTGCCAAAATTTGGCAATTTTATTTGTTTTTCCTTGTTGAGTTCACTCTCCAAATTGTAAATAGTAAGAATACCGGTGGCTTGTGCGCTTGCCACATAGCCTTCTGAGATATCCATACCTTGATAGGCTTGCTTTTTGTCGCCTTGCAATTTGCCGATGTTACGACTTTGAAAATAGTGGGCTTCAAGTTGCACCTTGTCGCCATAATAATCGTAGGCGTTTTGCGCGAACGCAAACATTGGGCACGCTAAAAATGCTAATAAAAGTAATTTTTTCATATAGTTTGAATTTAATCTCGTGGATAAAAATACTACAGACACGGTTTTGAAGGCGGTATAATCGTGGTCTGTAGTAAGATTTATATTAATAAAAATGAACTCATTAATTGTTTGTAGGCTTTTCAAAGGATTTTTTCACTCTCGCATTAGGTGGTGGTGGCACCGCATTGGCAGAACTATGGGATTTGTGCTCCGATTTAGTGGGGTCATTCACCTGTGGCGTTTCCACCGGATTGTCGGTAGGCTCATTATTGAGCACATCGGGATGTGTGGTGGTTTCCTCTGCTACGGAATCCACTTCCTCTCTTTCTTCCTCCTCATCTTGATTATCTTCCTCTTGCTCAAAGTCATCGTTATTGAATTTAAAGAAGAAATTTTCCTTATTGGTGAGTAAATTATCCAAAAAAGGTTCATTCAGAATAATGGATTTGATGCGCGATGCATAGCTGTCGGCTTCGGAAGCATTTTTTATTCTAAGTTTTTGGTAGGTGCTTTGCGCCAATCCTAATAATTTTTGGATATCTGCAGTGTCGTTTTCACTCACCGCCTTGCTCAGGAGTTTTTCAAAATCATCCACAGAAATGGAATCGAGGACAATTTCGTCGGTCAATTTGTGTAAATCTTTTTGGGAATCACCATTTCTTGAGCACGAAAACAAGCCTATTACGAGAGCAAGCAAAATGAAGTAAAACAGTTTTATCATATCCGTAATTCAAAAATCAGCGCAAGTTACAAAGGTTTTTTCATTCTACAAAGTGTTTTGCGCTCTTATTATCATTTTTTACATACTTATTAACGGAATTATAGGAATTGAAAGTATTAAATGTGTACGAAGAGACGGCATTTTTTTGTAATTTTGCATTATAAAAGAAAGCGATATGATAATAATTGGTATAATTGTGGCGATGAGCAAAGAATTGGCTTTGCTTCAGCCCATGCTCGCATCACCTGTCACCACCTCGGTGAATGGAATGCAATTTTTGCAAGGCAGCATTGCCGGGCACCAAGTGGTGGTGCTCCGGTGCGGTATTGGCAAAGTGAATGCAGCCATTGGCGCTGTGACGATGATAGAACATTTTTCGCCCCACTATATCATCAACACCGGTGTGGCAGGTGGTGCCGATGCCCGTGTGAATGTGATGGACATAGTGGTGGGCGAGAAAGTGGCTTACCACGATGTGTGGTGCGGTCCGGAATGTGAAATAGGTGTGGTGCAAGGATTACCTCCATATTTTTCGGGCGCCCAAAGCATCATTAACAAAATGCCAGCCTCTCCCCTATTGAAATATGGCTTAATCGTGTCGGGCGACCAATTTGTGGAGTCGATAGATAAGGTGCGGAAAATTAAAGCGAATTTTCCTGATGCTTTAGCTATAGATATGGAATCGGGAGCAATTGCACAGGTGTGCGAATTGATGAAAGTGCCCTTCCTGTCGCTCCGCGTGATTAGCGATTCTCCCGGAGCAAGCCACAATAGTATGGTTCAATACCAAAATTTCTGGGAAGAAGCCCCCGAGCACACTTTGGAAATTGTAGAACAATTATTACATCGCATTTGATTTATGGAAAAAATTACGAGTTTTACGATCAACCATCTCAAATTGCTGAGAGGAATATATGTGTCGAGAGTCGATACCTTGCCTAATGGTGATGTGGTTACCACATTTGATATTAGACTGAAGCAACCCAATTGCGAGCCGGCAGTGAGCCAATCGGCATTGCACACCATAGAACATTTGGCTGCCACTTTTTTGCGCAACCACCCGCAGTGGAAAGACAGAGTGATTTACTGGGGACCAATGGGCTGCTGCACAGGCAATTATTTGCTGATGGAAGGCAAGCTCACCTCGCGCGACATACTGCCATTGATGCAAGAAACGTTCCGCTTTATTACCGATTTCGACGGCCCTATCCCGGGTGCCACAGCGCGTGATTGCGGCAACTACACATTAAATAACTTGCCCATGGCTAAATGGGAGGCAAGAAAATTTTTGATTGAAGTGTTGGATAATATCAAAGAAGAAAATTTGGTATATCCAGAAGATTAAATCTAAAAGAATGAATCAAGACTCATATACATTAAATTATTTGAAACTTCTGTCGCGCAACTTTCCCAACGTGGCGACCGCCAGCACTGAGATTATCAATCTGGAAGCGATATTGAATTTGCCAAAAGGCACAGAGCATTTTCTTGCCGACCTTCACGGCGAATATGAGGCTTTCCAGCATGTGCTGCGCAATGCATCCGGCACCATTAAGCGCAAAGTGGGAGAAATTTTCAACGAAACATTGAGCATTTTGGAGCAAAAGGAAATTTGCACACTCATTTATTATCCGGAAAAAAAGTTGCAACTGATAAAAGCGCAGTACACCGACAGCTCACTTTTGGAGGATTGGTATTTCATCACCATCAACCGCTTGGTGAAGGTGTGCAGAAATGTGTCGTCGAAATACACGCGTTCCAAGGTGCACAAAGCCCTACCGGCCGACTTTTCCTACATTATCCAAGAATTGCTGCACGAAAACTCCAATGAGCTGAATAAGCAAGCCTATGTGGATGTGATTGTGAAAACCATCATCTCCACCGAGCAAGCCGATAGCTTCATTGTGGCGATGTGCAATTTGATTCAGCAACTCACCATCGATATGCTCCACATATTGGGCGATGTGTTTGACCGCGGACCGCATCCGCATAAGGTGATGGATGTGCTGTGTGGCTATCATAATTTCGATATTCAGTGGGGTAATCACGATATTTTGTGGATGGGCGCCGCTTCGGGTAACGACTGCTGCATCGCCAATGTGGTGCGGGGTCAGCTCCGCTATGGCAACCAGGGCGTGCTGGAAGATGGCTACGGCATCAATATGCTCCCATTAGCCACCTTTGCCCTCGAGGTGTATAAAGACGACGATTGTGCACAATTTATGCCCAAGGTGGAAGCCACTTCTGAGGCAAAACAGCGCAACAATTTATTAGTGGCTAAAATGCACAAAGCCATCACCATTATTCAATTTAAACTCGAAGCAGCCACCATTATGCGACGCAAAGAGTTTGAAATGGAAAATCGATTGTTGCTCGACAAGATTGATGCCGAAAAGCAAATCATCACCATTGATGGCGTGAGCTATCCACTCACTGACTCAAAATTTCCAACAGTGGATGCATCAAATCCTTATCGTCTTACGGAGGAAGAAGAACAAGTGGTGAGAAAGCTGCACAAATCTTTTCGCAGTAGTGATAAATTGAAAAAGCATATACAGTGCTTGTTTGCCAATGGATGTGTGTACACGGTGATGAACGGCAATTTGCTCTATCATGCCTCCATTCCGCTCAATGCCGACGGCACACTAAAAGACATCAACATCCAAGGAACGCTTTACCATGGCAAAGCATTGCTCAAGAAAGTGGGTTCGCTTATTCGTACCGCTTATTTTGGCGATGCCGACCGAAGCTACTACGAGTTTGCGAAGGATTATGTGTGGTATTTGTGGTGTGGCAAGGAGTCACCCTTATTCGACAAAGACAAGATGGCAACCTTTGAGCGCTATTTTATCGCCGATAAGCAAACGCATAAAGAAATTAAAGGCGACTACTACCACCTGCGCGATAAGGAAGAAATTTGCGATATGATTTTAGACGAATTTGAAGTGAAGGGTCACTTCCGCCATATTATCAACGGTCACGTGCCGGTTCTCACCATTGAAGGTGAAAATCCGGTGAAAGCCGGGGGTAAATTGATGGTGATTGACGGCGGTTTTTCGAAAGCCTATCAGCCCAAAACCGGCATTGCAGGCTACACTTTAGTGTATCACAGCCGTGGATTCCAATTGGTGCAGCACGAACCTTTCACCTCCATCACTAAAGCGGTGGAAGAAGGACAAGACATTAAATCGACCGTGCAATTAGTGGAAATGGCAAACCATAGGATGATGGTGAAAGACACCGACAAAGGCGCCGAACTACAATCGCAAATCAACGATTTGAAACAACTGCTGCTCGCCTACCGCAACGGTGACATCAAAGAGCGAGTGTGGCACCCCATCACCAACAAAAGGTGAAGTCTCGACTCCGCGAAGAAATACTAAATCGCCCTCTTATTTTTACGCATTTGCAAAAAATAGAGGGCAATTTTATTTACTAAAGTTTCGGAAGTATTCATCTTTGGAAGTTAAGAAGTTATCGCTCGCTTCGCTCGCTGGAAGTTAAGACGATAGTCATTGCTCGGCGATGAGCAAAGTGAAGGTTACACCTCTGCAAAATCCTTTATTAACTTCCGAAACTTAAGTTATTTATTGATTCTTTTCTAATTGCTTTTGCTCGCGCTTAAATCTGCCGGAGTAGAGCCAAGCGGCAAATTTAATATAATGCCATTGACGGCCTATGCGTTTGGGTTGCACAAATACGCGATACAAAAATTCCAGATTATGATTCAACCACCATTTGGGAGCTCGCTTCACATGCCCGGTGTATACGTCGAAACTCCCTCCTAATCCTTGATAGATGGCTTGATGACGCTTTTGCATATCACACATCAGCAATTCTTGTTTGGGAGAGCCCATTGCCACAAACACCACATCGGGTTTCTTCTCAGCCACATCACGGATGAGTGCTTCGCGTTCAGCATCGTCTTTGAGGAAGCCATTTCGAAAACCTTTGATTTGCAAATCGGGATATTCCTCTTTAAGGTGTGTCACCGTTTCGTGGATGATTTCTTGCTTGCCTCCAATCAAATAAAACGACTTTGTGGCATGATACTTATTAATAAGATGGAGCCACAATTCACAGCCGGCAATTTTCACTGCACTTTTGTGGCCCAATTGGCGAAGTGCTTTCACAGCGCCCATGCCATCGCAGTAGCCAATGTTATCGTTAATTATTGCGCGTGTTTGGTCGGTAGCCATCACCACTTTCTCAGCATTGATAGCCACTAAAATCCGCTTTTTATCGGCCACAAACTCCATCAGCTCATTGGCGGAGGAAAAGGGATATACCAAAACTCCATTCAGCGAAATTCGTTGATTCATATTTAGTTATTTAATCTTGATTTAATAAATTTTGAGGGGTTTCCGCCCACCACAGAAAAAGGAGGGAAGTCCTTTGTGAGCACACATCGCGCTGCAATAATCGAGCCTTTCGACACATATCTTCCAGGCGTGAAAAGCACATCTTGCCCAATCCACACATCATCTTCAATAATGGTGGATTTTCTACTTCTACCTTGTTGGCACATGGGCACCTCAACGTCGTCAAAAATGTGATTATAAGTTAGAATTGTGCAATGTGGAGCCATCATCACATACTCGCCTATTACAATATCATCGGGCACTTTGCTATAGGGGCCAATACCTGAATGATTGCCTATCACAATGTGGAATCCTTTGCCAAAATACACACGCCGCTCAATATTTACGCCATTTCCACACGATTTGAAAATGATTTTGCACAGTAATCTTCTAAGGCAGCGCGATGGTTTGCCGATAATAGGCACATAGCCATTGGGAAGAAACTGCGCAAAGGCGTAGTAGATTACCAAACAACAGTATTTTATTATATTATTCATTGTTTATTTATCTAATATTAACTTGTAGAATTGCTCAAGCCGGTGAGCAACATTTTCAGGATAGTAGGGCTGAATCATTTGCTGTGATTTGTTGCCCATTTGAAGGCGAAGTTCAGGGTTTTCAATCAAAGTCTGTATAGCAGTCCACAATTTATTTTTGTCGCCGGGTGAGAGTAAATAGCCATTTTCGCCTTCATTCACAATTGATGGAATTCCTCCAATGGTGGATGCCACAATTGCTAACCCGTAGGACATTGCTTCCATAATGCATATTGGAAGACCTTCGATATATGATGGCAGGAAGAGGACTGAACATCTATTCATTAATTCAATCTTTCGCTCGGCGCCAATCCATCCTTCAAATTTAACGATATCAGCAATGCCATTATTGTGGATTTCTGATATTAATCTTTCCGTTTGTTCATTTCCACCCACATAAAGTGTGAATTTTCCCTGTAGTTCGAGTTTATGGGCGGCAATTACTTCCATGAGGTCGAAAATGCCTTTTTCGGGCTTAATAGCCCCAAGAAATAGCGCTTCCACCATATCCGATTTTTTATTGATTGGGTCACGGAGCGTTGGGAGAGGAACAAGATTATTGATTACCTCCACATTGGTCAAGCCGATTTGTAGCTCAAATCGCTGTTTCCACAATTCGGTTAATGCAATCACTTTGTAGCACTGCTTCAGCGATTTTGCCACATATTCCGGATTAATTTCATAGTAGCTGATGAAAGAGCCTGCGTGAATGTGCATCACCACTTTACGGCGGAACAGGAATCCGAGTTTTGCAAAAATCATTGAGCGCTTAAACGACACTTTCGATGCAGTGTGAATGTGCAAAATTTTAATATTGCGATTCAGCAACAAGATGAAAAAAGTGGAAATATAGGCGCTGATGGCGCATACCAATTTGCGCAACTTTGAACCCGGGCAGGAATTGGCTATAAAGCGGAAAGAAGTGAACACATCACTATTATAGTAATCCATCACTTGTGCAATTCCGCCTTCCACCGGCTTGAACGATGGGCCAATTGTTAATACACTATTTGCAATTTCTTTATTTATCATTATTTATGAAATTTCTTGAGCGTTTGTTTGATTTGCACCGGTGCTACCGCAGCCATTATTAGCACTAATATCACTAAGGCGGATAATTCTTCAATCACGGTATTGGAATACCAATAAGCGGCAAGTCCGAGCAAAAGAATTACCGGCAAGGCGAAAGTGGATTTGCTAATGGTGATGCGGAAATAGCGTCGAGTGTCGATATAGCGGTAAATTGCTAAGAATAAATACGATACCACATTTGCTGTGACAACTCCCCAAATGCCAATTTTTGGAGTGATGAGCAAATTGAGCGTTATATTTAGCATCACTGTGAGCGCCACTGCGATGATGGAGCGTCGAGTTTCTTTGGCGCATTGATAGCCTAAGTCGAAAAATGCGGAAGAAAGTGATGATAGCAAGAATGAGATGCCAAGTGGGAAAAGATAGATCACGGAATTCTGATAATTTTCACCTACTAACCATCCGTAATTCATTTTCAAGCCGAACGAGTAAACAATCAGCAAAGCTACCAACACATACACGTAGATGTTGAATATCTTAGAGAAAAACTCGTCGCGGTCGCTGGTGTGATATTGAGTAATGGCTGTTTCTTGCCAAGTTTGATAAAAAATCACGGCCAATGTTTGCAAAATCATCGTGAATTTCACTGCCACCGAATACACGCCATTCACTGCCGTGCCGTTGTCAATGAGGCAAACAATGAAAAAGCGGTCGCTACTTGTGGTAAACAGCCAGCACATATTCGTGAGAATCAAAGGTAATGAATAAGCAAGTATGCTTTTCCCCACGTCCTTATTGATCGCTGAGAATTTGAAATATTTACTACAAACATGAAGTCGAATTTCAATTAAAGCAATCACAACCATGCGAGAAGCAATATTGGCATAAAAAATGCCTTCAATGCCCATATTCATCACTCCTATAAAAAGCACACTCAATACGCCGATTAATAGTGCGTTGACGATATTACACGAAACGTATACATCATTTCGCTTCAAGCCACGCGCAATTTGGCACACCACTTCATGCAGGGTGAGCGCTATCAGCAACGCAAATGTGTGCCACAAATATTGGATATTCGTGAATATTGCCGCTAATGCTACAAGGAGCGAAATGATAAGTAGATTAAAAAATAATGTTCGATATATGAACGAAACGACCTGCGTTCTGCTCTTTTCGTTTTCTGTTTCCAACAAAAATCGAAAAGAGGCTTCACGCATTTGGAGAGTGGAAAGTGGGATTAAAAACAAGCAAATTTGTGAGCAGAGGTCGTAGTAACCAAACTGGCCGGTGTCCTCAATAAAATAGGTGTAGAAAGGCACCATCAGAAACATCACGATGCGTGTGCCCAGAATTCCGATTGAATAAATACCGAAATCCTTAAAAAATTTCTTATTCCTATTTGTTTGAGTATGCTCCATTACCTAATGTTTAAAACCAATTTCAAGCTCATTAAGTGGTACGAGATAGAAGAAGTTACCAAACCACAACGCCAAATCAGAAATAATCATACGCTGCTGCACTAATGCGATAAGAATAGACATCAGCACCACAAAGACTAAAATCACTTTAATGAAAAGATGATTGGAGAGCCACACATTTGCAGGATCGAATAAAGCTAAAAAGAGCCAACAGTAAGCTAAAAGGGCTGTGAGTTTAATAAAGCGTTCGTAGAACACAATGTCGGATACGCCAAAATTTGAAACTGCAAGCATCATCAGCACCATACCAAATAACTTAGGGTAGGACTTCATTACGTGCTTATTTCGCGTCCAGAGGAATGCCACAAGAAAGAAAAAGAAAGTGAGCATCAGAGGAATGCGAAGGGTATACACCAAGTTGGCATTGTTGTATTTCTCTTCGGTAACTTTATTGATTGCTTCAATGTAAAAATCTTTCTGATAATTGTCTTTATAAAAGGATTGCACCAATGGATTTTTTTGCATGAAGCGGTCGAATTGGAAACCCACAATTCTCACAACAAAACTAATTGCGAGCACTACGTATTCCACAATGCGATTGTCGCGGATAATTTCAATTCCTATAGCCACACACACCGGAGTGGCCATCGCCACGTGGAAAAGGGTGGCAGTGGCCGATAACCACAAAAATTTTTTCTTGCCGGTAATAATGTAGCGACTATAAAAAATCATAAACACAAAGCCCGCCGTCCAGAATCGAATACCAAAATACCAGTAGAATTCCACAGTCACTACAATTACTGCCAGCACAAGCAGATTCATAGCCGGTATGTTTTCTTTATAGAAACTTTTGTATTGGCGAATGAAGGTAATCACAAATATGGTGTAGAGGGCGCATGCCGTACCGGAGAAAACGCGTTCCGACGCTCCGAAGCGCGATAGCACCCATTTGAGTAGAATGTGATATGGTTCCTGGCCCTGATATAATACGATGGGGTTGGTAAACATATCCCCTAAAGAACGGCCAAAAAACAATTGATACGTATCCCAGTGTAGCCTCAAGTCGAGATTAGCTCCAAGCTGAAAACCGAAATAGAAAGCAAAAGCTACGAAGAAGAATTGAGAAACCGTTTTCTTAAAATAGAATAACGCCACTATAAAGCATACCAAAGGAGATACGACATAAAGTAATGCCATAAATGCAAAATAGGAGCCATTATTATTTATTTTAAATTTGAATAAACGGTTCATCTTACACCTTTAATTGATTGATATAGGAACTTTAAGCATTTGGTGAAAACCGACAAGTTATTTTGCGAGAAAAACACTGCCAACCTATAATAGAATGGGAAATTCCCGTATTTAAAAATGATACGGTTCGGAATCCGAGTGAGGAAAGACCGATGTTTTTTAATATCACTTCTTTTCCCGAACAAATATAAGAATCCCGACACAAACATTTTATTGGCAAGCAAAGCATCTTTTGTGGATGGAGAAATTTGCTTGTTGGAGAAAAAATGCTCAATAGTGCTGAATGCGCCTACCGATGAGTCGAATAGCATATTGAACTTTTTAGAGGTGATAGAGTTCTCATTTGTTCTATCGTAGAAATATAATGTATGATTGATTATTCGAATAGCTTTTGAGAAATATAATAATTTAAAACACACTGCTTTATCTTCAAAAAACATATACTCCGTAGGAAATGTGATTTGATGCTCAGTGTAGAGAGAACGCTTAAATAGCTTATTGCAAACGCTATTATGAAATTTATTGAGCAAAAGGCCCTGAATCAATTTTTCAGAAGATTCCTCACAGTCAGTTACCTTTAGAATTTGCTCATTATTTATTCTTAATTCCAAGAAATTAAAAATTACGGCATCCGGCTCGGTTTCCTTAATCACTTCTTTCAAAACAGAAATATAATCGGGCGAAATATAATCATCGGCGTCAATATAAATCACATAATCGCCTTTAGCATTTTGGACACCCAAATTTCGTGCATAAGCAGGTCCATGGTTTTTGTCAATTTTCAAAACCTGAACATGATGCTTTTTATCAGATTGGTCTAAAAGTTGATGAAGCACAGCACAACTATTGTCGGTGGAACCATCATCAACACACAATATTTCCACATCACTTAAATCCTGACACAAAATTGAATTCAAGCATCGTGCTAAATAGTTTGCACTATTGTAGAAAGATATGATTACAGAAATGAGCATCGTTTAAAAGAAAGGGATGAAATGATACAAATTCACAGAGTCGGGATTATAATTTAAATAGCCTTCTTTTATTACAATAATAATCGCTATCAAGCAATTCAAGGAAGCAAATATGCCACATTCAATGTATTTCTTCTTCTGTAATAAATATTCAACCAAGAAGGCTGAGGCGATTAAGTAAAAAGGCATCAACAATTCTCCCGGGCGTTTGATATAATTTGATGTGTAAATAGCTAATACATAATAACAAATATAGATAAACGCAAAGGTGAAAGAAACCTTAAAAAAGTGGTTGTCGTGAAAATAATCCTTCAAATATTTATAATAATAAATCAAAACCAGATGAGCGGCAATTGCAACAAAGGTTAATGGACCAATGCTTTTGATATTTACGCCAAAAGAAGGATTATGCTGAAAAACATGTACATACTTATCATATCCTAACAAAGTAAACAGTTCACTGAGGTTGTTCATCAGCCAAGGAAAGAATGGCAACTGGCCTATCACGAAACACACCACATAGATTACTGCAAGGGGTATGTTGCCTTTCATTCTGATGGGGTATTTCACCAGTAAGAACAGTGGGATGATAAGGAAAGCTACTTTGTGGATGGTGGTTAATAACAAGGCTCCTACAAAATACCATAGATATTTCTTTTTGGTGGCGAGTATTACTAAGAGCACAAACACACATTCCACTACGCCTTGCCGCAACGAGTTAGCTGTATGAAGAAAGAAAAAACCTGTCATGGTAAACAGCCCAACCCATGGGATGAGTTTACGCTCATCTTTCAAGGCTAAATAAAGGAAGAAGATGTCGATAAATCCCCAAAAGCAGAAATACACGGAATAGTGAAAACCGAGTTTGGCGAAGAGTGCCCTAATCATCGAAAAGCCTATTTCAAAGTCGTTGCGAATAAGGGTACCATCTTTTTGATAAAGCACATACTCCACGATATAGTGCTCATGATCCCAGCCGGTGTGGTAGCGCAAACCTGATATGAGGGTAAAAATGGCAAATGATGCCAACATTTCCCACGACAGAAGGAAATCCTTTGTGGTGGGAGTAAGAAGGTTGAGCTCCACTCTGCGATTATAATGCCATCCCAACAAGAATAGCAACAATCCAGTGCCGAAATATACTAATAGGCTCAACCACATATCATTATCATTTACTTAATCACACCGCAAAAATCCAAAATCTCTTTATCACCACTTTGTGGTAAAGTAAAAAATTCTTTGTGCGCAGTGAGATATACAACAATGTCAGATTCACGGAATGCGTCGCTGAAGTTGGACAGTGCGAATTCTTTATGTTCATTAATATTGGGTTCCACTACCATGTAGTGTGCTTCCGGCATTTGTTCAATCAATTGCTTGGCGATGCGTTTTGCAGGCGATTCACGCAAGTCATCAATATTGGGCTTGAATGCCAATCCCATTAATGCCACTGTGGGATTTTTGCCATTTCTAAGTTTATATGCTAAGATAGCATTTTTCACACGCTCCACACACCATGCCGATTTGTAATTATTGATTTCTCTTGCCTTGGCAATAATTTGTGCTTCATCAGGGAAAGCTGAACTAATGAAATAGGGGTCCACGGCAATGCAGTGCCCTCCCACCCCACATCCGGGTTGAAGAATGTTGACGCGCGGATGCTTGTTAGCCAAATTAATCAATTCCCACACATTGATATTGGCTTTTACGCAAATCATAGAAAGCTCGTTGGCAAAGGCAATTTGCACATCGCGGCTGGAATTTTCCACCAATTTGCACATTTCTGCTGTGCGGCAATTAGTGAGATGCAATTTCCCTTTCACGAAATGTGAATAAAATTCCGCAGCTTTTTGAGCGGAGTCGGTGTCCAAACCACCAATCACGCGGTCGTTGTGCACCAGTTCGTAGATTACATTTCCGGGCAACACTCTCTCCGGACAGTAAGCAATGTGGATTTTGCCTTTCAGCTCCGGACGCTGAGCAAAAATCATTTCTGCCATTTTTTCAGTGGTGCCGACCGGCGAAGTGGACTCTATAATGTAGAGGTCGCCCTCTTTCAAGAAAGGGATTACCATTTGGGTGGCAGATTCCACATAGCTGATATCGGGCTCGTGGTTGCCTTTAAACGGAGTAGGCACCACCATTAAATACACATCGCTCTGAGTGGGAGTAGTAGAGGCCACCAAATTACCGGATTTCACAGCTTGAGCAAGCAAATCGCTCAAGCCCGGTTCCACAATGTGAAGTAACCCTTTATTTGTTTTCTCAACCACATCGGGGTTGATATCAACGCCACACACGCTGACACCATGCCGTGATGCAATTATTGCAGTGGGAAGGCCTATATAGCCTAATCCCATAAAACATGCTTTCATTTAAATCTAAATTAAATTTGAGTCGTTTAATCTTTGTTGCCGTAGCCATAGCCATAACCGTAGCCATAGCCATAACCGTAGCCATATCCTGTAGATGATGTGTCAATACCATTGAGCACCAACATCATATTCTTGTAGCGTTTCTCTACGTAGAATTGCTCAATGTTGGGCAACATACTCTTATCGAGGTTGCCTGAACGAATCACGAACACTGTCATGTCGCAATGGCGGTTGATGATAGAAGCATCTGCCACAATTTCAATAGGCGGGCAGTCGAAGAATATGTAATCATATTGTGCTTGAAGATTTTCCAGAAGCGTTTCCAATCTTTCATTAAAGAGAATTTCGGTGGGATTGGGAGGAACCGTTCCCACAGGGATCACATCCAAATTGGGATGTGTTTTGCCGTGGATGATAATGTTTTCAAAATTATCGATATTCTCGCTTAAATAGTTGGAAATACCAATTGGTGGATTTCCCACATAGGATGAAAGTGATGCCTTGCGCAAGTCGAGGTCAATCACCAGTATTTTTTTCCCTTTAATTGCAAATGAGGTGGCAAGGTTCATCGAAATGAATGTTTTGCCGGAGCCTGCATTCGATGAAGTGAACATAATGCGCTTAAACTTGCCATCCTTACCACAAATAAATTCCAAGTTGGTGCGTAGCACACGGAATGCCTCATTAATGGGATTGCCATTCTTTTCTTGAACCACAATCGTGCGCTCATCTTTATTTTTGGCAAACCATCCCAAGATGCCTTTCTTTCTCTTGTAGGATAAAGGCAATTCTCCAAGGAAAGGAAGCGACAAAGCCGACAAATCTTTGCGGAATCTTACCGAAGTATCCATATTGGTAACAAGGAAGATAATCACCATAGGGATGACGAGAGCAATCACAAATGCGATAATTGCCACTCGCGATTTTAGCGGGTTGGTGGGAAATCCGCTACCGGTGGGAGGATTGAGCATTTTTGTGTTGTAGGCAGTGAACGCCTTGGAAAGTTGGTTTTCCTCGCGCTTTTGAAGCAAGAACACGTATAACTGCTCTTTCACCTTTTGCTGGCGTTCCACACTGAGCAAATATTTTTCTTGATTAGGATTCGATGCAATCTGCGATTTTGTTTCACTTTCGCTGGATTGGAGCGATGCAATGCGGTCGGTTAAAGTTGCAATCACATTGTCGACTGCTGCGCGAATAGCATTTTTTGTGGATGCAAGCGATTTGTCGATATCTTGCACAAGAGGGTTGTTTTCGCTACTATTGGCAGCTAAGTTGTTGCGCTGAAGCACCAACTCATTGTAGTTGGCTATTTGCTGTGAAATCACGCCGTTATCAATTCCGGAGTTGGCAGGGAGCACACTGTATTTGTGTCCGTCGTTGAGTTGCTTTTTCACATATTTAGCCATAAACAGCTGGTTGTCGAGATCGAGCAACTGTGAATTTGTGGCTTCCACTTTATTCATATAAATGCTCGACGCTTGATGGAGGTCGGGCACGAGGTGTTCGCTCTTGAATGAAGATATATTTTGATCCACAATGCCAAGTTCAGATTCTATCAATTGCAGTTCTTCGTCGATAAACTGCGAAGTGCTAATGGCCTGCTGGTTAATATCTTCCACCCATTTTTTATTGTACACTTCAAAGAGCTTATTGAGCACATCTTCAGCTCTTTCAGGCGAAGGGTCGTCGATAGAGATGTCGACCACAGAGGCGCGCTCTTGATTCAATTCCACATTCAAACGATTCACGTAACTATTTGTGCAGTCTTGTAACCTGTTTTTCGACACATGAATGGGTTTGTCGAATTTACCCACATACGCTTTTGTGGGTGTGACTATCACTTTTCCGATAGGGGTTTGAATAGGTGTATTGAATTTGCCACGAACCACTTTAGTGTGTTCTCCTTCTTTTGCGTTAGAGAATCCATAAAGCTCGAGGTCGTTGTTGTTGATATTCAATGTGAAGCCGGCATGTTGATTAGGGTCCACATCCGGCAGCACCACATTCACGGGCAACTCCTTGCCATACAGCACAAAATCGTGAAAATATCCTTCAGTGGTGTAATTAATGTCGAGATGCAAGCCTTGAACCACATCCTTCATATAAGTGAATGATTTTAAAGTAATCATTTCGTTTTGGATGTTGGTTCGCGATTTGCCCAAAGCCATATCGGAAAACTGTCCGAATTCTTTCGACAAAGAATTGCTACCATCGTCGTCTTTAATGAGGATGGAGGCTTTACGCGTGTAGGTGGGTGTGGTTTTGAGGATATAGAGAAAGGCAAGTCCTCCCACTATCACCATTGAAATTAGAAACCAATGCCATTTGGCTATACATACCGACAGCCATTCTTGCAATTTTGCAAAATCTTGATTTTGAGTAGATTCGGTCTGGTTATTTGATTTGTTTTGTTCCATTATTAATTAAAAATTAGGACACAAATAGTGGTGAGCAAAGAGGCTGCTGAGAGCCACAGTGATGGATTACTGAAGGAGATACCCAGCTCGGTAGCTTCTTTAGCACGGCGAGTGTTGGGTTCCACATAGATTACATCATTTTGCTGCAAATAAAACACGGGAGAATTATAAAGCTGATTTGCATTTGCCAAATCAATGCGATACACATTTTGCACTTTACCTTCAGTGCGCATCACCAACACATTGTCGCGGCGTCCGTAAATGGTTAAGTCGCCGGCTTGGCTCAATGCGTCGAGGATGGTAACTTTGTCGTGATCAATGACAAATCTACCGGGATTTTTCACTTCGCCGGTCACCGAGAAATACATATCGCGGAAGTCAACAGTGACGGTGGGGTCTTTAAGCATATCATTCTTGATAAGCTGCCCTTTTATGAATTCAGCCACTTGACTTCTTGTCATCCCCTGCACATGCAATTTGCCTAAATATGGGAAATCGATGTCGCCCTTTTCGTCAACTGTGTAGCTGGCGATGGAGGAAGTCTGCAAATTGTTGGTGGAAGAAGTTGAGCGATAGTGTCCCACCACTTGCAGATTGTAGAGATAAGCTAAATTCGGGTCCTTACTGCTCACCAAGATGGAGAGGCGGTCGCCCGGCTGAAGTTTAATAATATTCTCTTTAGTGAGTTCCTTTTTGTCGCCATCTTGTAGGTCTTGGAAATATCCAAGTTGAGGCGTTTTACATGCTGTGAGCAGTACGCCAATCGCCAATGTGCAAATCGCAATATTGAGTTTCATATATGCTTGTTTTATGAAATTAATCTATCAAATTATATTACCAAATTCGTAACGTAGGTTTGCTCCTATTCGTTACCTTTACATTATATTAATGTATATCTTTGCAAAAATAAGCAAAAAATGTGAATGTACAAAATTTATCTACTCTTCTGTTTTATTTTCCAAATCGTTCCAAATGGGTAAATCGTAGTAATTTTCAATCTTTTAGTTTAGAATTTAAGGTATTAATAGAAAAACAGCAAAAGATTGCCATTAGAGCAACCTTTTGCTGAATTGTTAGGATATTGCGGTAAAATTATAGGTTTACATCATGCCACCCATTCCGGGTGCTGCCGCTGGGGCAGGAGCTTCTTCCTTCTTTTCTGCAATCACACATTCTGTGGTGAGGAACATGCCTGCAATGGAGGCGGCATTCTCTAAAGCCACGCGCGTCACCTTAGCCGGGTCGATTACACCGGTTTCATACAAGTTTTCATATTTTTCGGTGCGAGCGTTGTAGCCAAAGTCGGCTTTGCCGTTGCGCACTTCGTTCACCACTACGGCACCTTCCAAACCGGCGTTGTTAACGATTTGGCGAAGAGGTTCTTCAATGGCGCGTTTCACGATGCGAATGCCAGTGGTTTCGTCGTCGTTGTCGCCGGTGAAGCCTTCAAGGTCGTCGAGGCAGCGGATATAAGCCACACCGCCACCAGGCACAATACCTTCTGCCACAGCTGCACGAGTGGCGCTGAGTGCATCATCCACGCGGTCTTTTTTCTCCTTCATTTCCACTTCGCTTGGTGCTCCAATATAGAGCACTGCTACGCCGCCTGCGAGTTTTGCCAAACGCTCTTGGAGTTTTTCCTTATCGTAGGTGGATTTTGTGGTTTCGATTTGGGTGCGGATTTGTGCCACACGGTCGGCAATTTTATCCTTATCGCCGGCACCGTTAACGATAGTGGTGGTTTCTTTGTTCACGGCAATTTTTTCTGCAGTGCCGAGCATATCGATTGTGGCGCTTGCCAAGTTCATACCCATATCTTCGCTGATGACCACACCGCCGGTGAGGATAGCGATATCTTCGAGCATTTCTTTACGGCGGTCGCCAAAGCCGGGAGCTTTCACTGCACACACCTTCAGAGAGCCTCTCATGCGGTTCACCACCAAAGTAGCCAATGCTTCGCTGTCTACATCTTCAGAAATGATGAGCAGTGGGCGTCCGCTTTGTGCGGTTTGTTCCAAAATGGGAAGCATATCTTTCAAAGTGGAAATTTTCTTATCGAAGAGGAGGATGTAGGGGTGTTCCATTTCGCATGACATTTTTTCTGCATTTGTCACGAAATATGGAGAAATGTAGCCACGGTCGAATTGCATACCTTCCACCACATCCACGTAGGTGTCAGTGCCCTTGGCATCTTCCACAGTGATTACGCCGTCGCGTTTCACCTTCTTCATAGCTTCGGCAATGAGTTCACCGATTTTGGCATCGTTGTTGGCACTGATGCGCGCCACATTTTCGATTTTGCTAAAGTCGTCGCCCACTTCTTGTGCTTGAGCCTTGATGCTAGCCACCACGCGCTCCACGGCTTTGTCGATACCGCGCTTCAAGTCCATTGGATTGGCACCGGCAGCCACATTCTTCAAACCTTCATTCACAATGGCTTGAGCCAATACGGTGGCAGTGGTGGTACCGTCGCCGGCGTCGTCGTTGGTTTTGGAAGCCACTTCCTTCACTAATTGTGCACCAATGTTTTGAAATTCATCTTCGAGTTCCACTTCGCGAGCCACGCTCACACCGTCTTTAGTGATGTGAGGTGCACCGAACTTCTTGTCCAAAATCACATTGCGTCCTTTCGGACCAAGTGTCACTTTCACTGCGTTGCTCAGTTGGTCAACGCCCTTTTTCAGCTCTTCGCGAGCTTTTATATCAAATTTAATTAATTTAGCCATAATAATTTATTATTTAATTATTCTTCCACAATTGCCAAGATGTCGCTTTGGCGCATCATCAGCATTTTCTTTCCATCCACATCAATTTCGGTGCCGGCATATTTGCCATAGAGCACCATGTCGGCGGGTTTCACTTGCATTTCTTCATCTTTTGTGCCTTTGCCGCATGCAATTACCACACCTTTCAAAGGCTTTTCTTTAGCGGTGTCGGGAATGATAATGCCGGCAGTGGTCACTTCTTCTGCTTTGGCGGGTTCAATCAGAACGCGATCGCCTAATGGTTTTACTGTCATTTTAAATGTGTATTTTAAGTTGTTAAATCGTTTCTGTTTTTCAAAGTGCATATATCGTGCCAGGTGTATTTTCTTGTTTTACATTGCCAATTTGGCAGAAATAGGGAAATTTCGTCACCTTATAGTGCTATATGATGGCATTGGCACTTTAATTGCCACACTTAATATAAAATTATATTGATTTTGTATGAAAGATATTTTTAACGATTTCGACGGTGATATGGCGATGGACTCCTCTTCGCAAATAGGGCCGATTTTTGCAGAGATAAAAGCTGATGTGGATATCAATTCCGGCATTGCTGCAGATCAATTGCAAAATATGCCGGTGCTCACACTGCGTAACATGGTTCTCTTCCCCGACATGACGATGCCGGTGGCTATCGGCCGTCCGCAATCATTGCAGCTTATCAAAGATGCGCAGCGCCTGAAACGCCCCATCGCGGTGGTGTGTCAGATTGACGCCAAGGTTGATAATCCCAAATTCAACGATTTATATAAGGTGGGCACAGTGGCCGATATTATCAAAATTCTGCAACTGCCCGACAACACCACCAATGTGATTTTGCGTGGTAGAAAGGCGTGCCAATTAAATAGCATTGTGGAAGAATCGCCCTATTTGATGGGTGATATAACGGAAGTGAACGATATTCAGCCTGAGCAAAAGGATAGAGAATATCAGGTGCTGATTTCTTCGATTAAAGATGTGACCAACCACATTTTTAAGACTTTGGGTGAGAATGCAAATGAATTGGCATTTGCTGTGCGCAACATTGAGTCGGACGACTATTTGGTGAATTTTATTGCCACAAACATTCCTTTCGACCCTGCCAAAAAGCAAGAATTTTTGGAAGAACGTAGCATCAAAGCCCGTGCCTATAAATTGTTTAGCGCATTGAGTAAAGAAGCACAATTGATTGAACTAAAGGCGGATATCGCTTCTCGCACTCGCGAGGATTTGTCGCAACAGCAACGCGAGCATTTTTTGCAACAGCAAATTCGCACCATTCAAGAAGAATTGGGCAACGACGAAGACGATGAACAAGAACTCTTCCAGCGCTCGAAGAAAAAGAATTGGGATAAATCCATTCAAGAGCAGTTTGAAAAAGAACTGAAAAAATTGGAGCGCTACAATCCGCAGTCGCCGGATTATTCCGTGCAATATTCTTATTTGGACAATTTGCTCAATCTTCCTTGGAATGAGGGAACTGCCGATAATATAAATCTAAAAAAGGTGTCGGCACAGCTTAATAAAGACCATTATGGGCTCGACAAAGTGAAGGAAAGAATTCTCGAGCACCTTGCCGTGCTGAAACTCAGAGGCGATTTGAAAGCTCCGATTCTCTGCCTTTATGGCCCTCCGGGGGTGGGCAAAACTTCTTTGGGCCGCTCGATTGCAGAATCCATTAATCGCAAATATGCTCGCATTTCGCTTGGGGGCTTGCACGACGAATCGGAAATTCGTGGTCATCGACGCACCTACATCGGAGCGATGCCGGGTAGAATTTTGCAAGCTATGGCTAAATGCGGTGCCAACAACCCCGTGATTGTGCTCGACGAAATTGATAAAGTGGGTAAAGACTTTAAGGGTGACCCATCGTCGGCATTGCTTGAGGTGCTCGACCCGGAGCAAAACTCGCATTTCCACGATAATTATATCGACATCGACTATGATTTATCGAAGGTGCTCTTTATTGCCACAGCCAATTCGCTGCAAACCATTTCTCAGCCGCTGCTTGATAGAATGGAAATTATTGAAATCAACAGCTACACGCAAGAAGAAAAGGTGGAAATAGCCGCTCGGCATCTTCTTCCGAAGCAATTGGAAGAAAATGGATTACAGCCTAAAGAAATTTCTATCACAAAACCCACTTTGGCGAAAATTATCAAAAACTATACTCGCGAAAGCGGGGTGCGTGATTTGGAAAAGAAAATAGGCAAAATCCTTCGCAAAATTGCATGCAAAAAGGTGTCGGAATTGCCTTATCCCACTGCTATCAACACCAATATGGTGGAAGATTTCCTTGGGCCACAAAAATTTGTGACCGATGAATATGAGGGCAACGATTATGCCGGTGTGGTGACCGGGTTGGCATGGACAGCTGTGGGTGGTGAGATTTTGTTTGTGGAGTCGTCGCTCTCCCCTGCCGGAAAAACGGGCGATAAACTCACGCTCACCGGCAATTTGGGCGATGTGATGAAGGAATCGGCGGTGATTGCCATGCAGTATATCAAGGCGCATGCCGATGTGTGGAACATTGACCGCAACATTTTCGACACCCACAATGTGCATATCCATGTGCCGGAAGGTGCCATCCCTAAAGACGGTCCCTCTGCAGGTGTAACGATGGTCACTTCGTTGGTTTCTTCGTTTACCAAACGCAAAGTGCGCAAAAATTTGGCGATGACCGGTGAAATCACGCTGCGTGGCAAAGTGCTTCCGGTGGGTGGTATCAAAGAAAAGATTTTGGCTGCCAAACGCGCCGGCATCACCGACATCATTCTTTGTCACCAAAACCGTAAAGACATTGAAGACATTGAACCTAAATACTTGAAAGGTTTATCGTTCCACTATGTGGATTGCATTAAAGATGTGCTCGATTTTGCCCTATTAGATGAACTTGCCACCAAATAGCAATGTTATTCAATTTTGAAAATATAATAAAGCCCCGTGAGAATATTTCGCTCAAGGGGCTTTTACTTTCCCGGGTGTTTCAAGTGTTTCAAGTGTTTCAGGTGTTTCGGGTGTTTCGGGTGTTGTCTTTTTTTGTTTCATTTCCTAAATGGAATTTGATTTTTCAAAAAAAATAATTACCTTTGGAGGAAATATAAACCTAACCATTTTTATTAACTAATTAATTTTCAAATCATGAAGAAATCATTGCTACTCTTTTCAGCAATTATGCTGAGTGCAAGCAGTTTGATGGCGCAATCCAAGGCCGATGGAGAGCCGCGATTGCTCATCAAATCTTCGCAAAGCCTGATGGCACCCGTGTGGTCGCCCGATGGCAGTAAGATTGCCGTAACAGGCGACAACTACATTGGTATTTGGGTTGCCAATGCCGATGGTTCGAATCTAAATCAAGTGTCGGAGGCTTTAGGCGCCGGCTACAAAATGAATTGGCAAGACGCCCAAACTATCGTTTCCACGCCCTACACTATGCAAGATGGCTTGCGCATGGTGCGCATCGAGAATGTGGATGTGCTCACCGGTAAGGCACAAGAAGTGGCTGCCGCCCAACGTGGCTTCCGCCCGTCGAAAGTGATGAAGGACGTGAATTTGCTTCGCATCATGTGCGACCAACCTGCCGAAGCCACCCGACTCATTTCATCACTTGAGAAATACGCCGGCAAGATGGTGCTCAATCCCGCCCTCTCGCCCGATGGCAAGAAAATTGCCTTCCAAATTGTGAGCTTCGGACTCTTCGTGTGCGATGTGGATGGCGCCAATCTGAAATCATTCGGCAAAGGTGCTTATCCTTCGTGGGCGCCCAATAGCCGTGATTTGATGTTTGCTCGCATTCAAGACAATGGTGAGCGCTTCACCTCTTCCGATCTTTTCTCCGTGAACACCGAATCCGGTGTGGAAGTAAATCTCACTCCTAATAGCGATGTGATTCCCATCACATTGAGTGTGTCGCCCGATGGCTCGAAAGTGGCTTTCGACAACGATGTGGATGGTAATATTTATGTGGTTGATTTAAAATAAGCAAGTCATGAAAAAGTATTGTAAAAGTATCATATATGTGGCATTGGCTTCAATGGCACTGAGCAGCACTGCTCAAGCACAAACCATCACGAAGCAAGATTGGGGTGATTTCAAGCTGTGGCTCGACCCGGGTCACTCCGGCAGAGAAAATTCAGGTCTGTATAGCTACACCGAGGCTGAAAAGGTGCTTCGCGTGGGTTTGGCCACTCGCGATTTCCTCTATACCTACACCACCGCCACCGCCGACAATATTGGCATGACACGTGACGACGACTCCGACTATGTAACCCTCGAAGAGCGTTCCGATATGGCAAATGCTTGGGGTGCCGACTTTTTCTATTCCATCCACTCCGATGCCGGCAGTCCGTCGAAAAACTCTACCGTGTTCCTCTTTGGCGGATGGAAACTAAATGGACAGTATGTGGAGAAAACGCCCAATGGCGGTAAGCGCATGGGCGACATTATGACACCCAACCTCACCGGCGTGATGTACGACACCGAAACGCGCGGCAACTACTACGACCGTGTGTTCTATCTCGGTGATGTGAACACTCACGATAATCAATATCCATATTTGTCGGTGAACCGTCGAACCAACATGGCTTCCATCCTGAGCGAAGGTGGCTATCACACCCTCCCGATGCAACAAGCGCTCAACATGAACGAAAGTTACAAACGCCTCGAAGCATTCGCCACTGCACGTTCCATTATGGAATACAGAGGATTGGAACGTCCGGAAAAGGTGTTGCTCGCCGGTGTGGTGACCAACTCTGAAAATGGCCAACCTATCGACAACGTGACCGTGACCGTGAATGGCGTGTCGATCGTTACCGACTCCTACGAATCGCTTTTTAGCAAATATGTGAAGAACCCCAACTTGGTGCACAATGGTTTCTTC
Organism: Sodaliphilus sp.; assembly: GCA_051871435.1. Taxonomy (GTDB): domain Bacteria; phylum Bacteroidota; class Bacteroidia; order Bacteroidales; family Muribaculaceae; genus Sodaliphilus. The sequence continues at coordinate 29,804 of JBJECV010000138.1, forward strand.
TTGTTTGAAGACAACCTTACTCCGGGTGCCACTGTGGAAGTGTCGTACAAAGCCGCCGGTTTCCCCGAAACCTCCCAAACCGTTACGCTCAAATCCAATCCGCAAGGTTTGGCTTCCGATAATGTGACTTGGGCAAATATTTCGCTCACTTCCAATGCTCCGGCAGTGGTTTCGGGCGTGAATGTTACCAATCCCGATGCAGTGAGCACTTTGGAAGATATGGTGTTCACTTTCTCGCGCAATATGAACCGCGAATCGGTGGAAAGCGCCTTCTCTATCAATAATGGCGGCAAGGTGACACTCTCTTGGGACAACGACTACACCCTGCGCGTGGCCACCGGCCAACTCATGGACGATATGGACTACACCATCACCATCGATGGCGCTGTGGCTAAGAATTCACAAACCAACCAGTTCCTCGATGGCGACAACGATGGAGCCGAAGGTGGCAACTATGTGTTCTCGTTCACCACTAAGCCTGCCGATGTGGAAGCTCCCTTCGTGGCTTCTACCACTCCGGAAACTAACTCTACGATGAAGTACACCCAACGCCCCGTTATCCGCATCGAATTCAACGAGGCACTCAATTGGAACGAAGACGATGTGACGGGCGACGAAATCGTGGTTTCCGACAAGGATGGCAACATCCAAGCCGGTAAACTCACCCACGAGGTGATTCGCGGCGCTTCGGTGCTCCACTTCTATCTCGACAATGATTTGGCTATCGACAAGTGCTACAAGGTGGCTGTGAAAGGTGGATTCAAAGACCTCTCCGGCAATGTGAGCGCTCCCTATGTGTTTAAATTCCTCTCGGAATATCGCACGGTGAAATCTTCAGGCGTAATTGATGCCACAAGTAATATTAACGATTGGTACTCGCCCGGCGGCTCCGGATCTTCTAAGGGTTTCACTCAAATGGAAGACCAAACTATGGAGGCTTCTTCATTCGTAAGCAATCCAAGCCAAGCATCTTCGTTTAAGGTGCACTACGAATTCGACCCCGAAACCTCCGACGCTTATTGGGGATTGCGCATCTACAAGAAGTATGGCGCACAATATTATTCCGATGGACAAGGTGCCATTATCCAAGCCTACGTCTACGGCGATGGTTCGCAAAACTTTGTGGGACACGGTGTTCGCGACCGTGCCGATGGTGCTTCCGTGAAGCGTCACACCGTTCACCAAATGAATCGTGGTTGGGAAATGGTGACTTTCGACGTCAACAACGATGAAGTGGCGCTCGTATCGGGTACCGCTACGCAAGTGGCAGGACTCTGGCAATACGACGCTTTCTGGCTCTACCGCGGTCAGGTGGCTGATTTCGCCGAGGAAGACCCCGACGAACCCTCGCAAGCATGGACCGGCGACTTCTATTTCAACGAACTGAAATATGTGCACTACAACGATGAACCGCAATTGGCATCGCTCGACGACATTCTCATCACTTCCGTTGACGAAATCGCTGCTTCAGGCATCACCATCGCCAACGAAGGCAGCGCACTGAAAGTGGCTGCTCCCGAAGCCATTGCAAAGGTTTACGTTTACGCCATCAACGGCACAGTGGTCAGCACAGTGGCACCCGCAGCAAGCACCACCACCCTCTCCACCACCACCCTCGCCCCCGGCGCCTACATCATAAAAGTAATCACCCCCAACAAAGTAGCCGCCCAAAAAATCCTCATCAAATAACCCCCAAAAAAATCCTTAATAGCTAAAAATGAGGTTACAGCCGTGGGGCTGTAACCTCATTTAATTGAAAACCACAAAATCGAATTTAATAATGTCCCACACAAAAAAGGCATAGATTCTTTATTGACAAAGAGGGATTGGTGTTATGCCCTCCTCGATGGCGGTGCTCGTCCCTCGCTACCG
>JBJECV010000139.1:0-8088 GCA_051871435.1 Sodaliphilus sp.
GCCACTGATCGAAGCCGCCGGCCTGGATATTACGCCCAATCGAGGGATTTTATAGATTAAATTTTTCCGCCCATTTTCAGATATAGCGCCAGCACGGAGTAGAAATCTTTGATTTGTTCGTCGGTGAATTTTTTTACATGGCTAAAGCCGTCGGCGCCGATAAACACCACTCTCGCCCATGAGGCGTGCGAAATGGCGTAGATGAGGTCTTTGTCGTTGGCATTGAGCGTGTCATCGATAGTTTCCCAATACATCCGCGGCCCATCTTTGCCTTTTTTCACTTCGGTGGAAGGGGTGAAGAAATAGTCGAAACCATTCACCACAAACCTGATTTTTTCAATGTTGAGCGGGTCGTCGGCATAGTATTGCGCGTGGAAGCGCAGTTTGCCGGGTTTGCCATCAGTGAGGTGGAAGTAGAAAAACATATCATTGTTGGTCACCTCCATCGTCACATTTTTCGGCATCACCCTATCTTGTTCCACATCCAAAGCTCTCATCAATTCGCGCTTATCTTCAGTGATGGGCTCGTCCACCCACACCAATGGTTCCGGTCCATAGCGTAGGTCCTCGATGGTGTATTCTATCGCCAAAAGCGAATCGAGTTGCGCCTGCAATGCCGCTTTTCGGGCTTCACGGGCCTTTTGTTCGGCCTCAAACTCCGGGTCGTTTTCCGCCTTCATTTGCAGATACTTTTCGATGCGTTGCTGCTTTTCTTTTTCTTCTTGCAAGCGTTTTTGTTCTTTTTTCGAAATTTTCTTCGGTTTTTCCTCCTTCGGTTCCAAATAATAAGTGGTGAGGTCGGTGGAATCCACCACTATCACCGCCGGCTTCTTGTGCAGTCGGCGCACCGGCATTTTAGAGCGCCAGTCGTCGTCCTCACTGCTTTGCGCCAAGCAAGGCACGGCAATTGACAAAATAAGAGAAAAAAATATGCAGCGTAGAGTAAGATGAGATACCATAGATAATTCTTAGATTTTTATTCCTTCTGCAAAATTAATACTTTTTACCAACCCACGCAAATCCACCTCCCCAGCTCACGCCTTGTTGGCACTTGACTTCTTAGCTCAAGTATATTATATTGTACTTTTCTCTTGTTTTTGTTAGAAATTATGTGTAAATTTGCCAAAAAGTATATTATATCATACTATGGAATTGCAGAACGTGATTAAGCAGCGGCGGGAGTATTTACAGCTCACTCAAAAAGACCTTGCCGAAATGGCGCAAGTGGGATTGGCCACCATCAAGGACATTGAGCGGGGAAAAGCCAATCCATCGTTGATCACCATTCAAAAGATTCTCAACATTCTCGGTCTGGAGATACAATACCACATCCGCACCCCATATCTAAACAACACTAAATTATGAAGCAATTAGCCGTATATTCTAACGACACCAAAGCCGGCATCCTCACCGAATTGCATCCCGGCAAAGGCTACACATTTCAATACGATGAGTCGTACTTGAAATCCGACTTTCCGCCGGTGTCTCTCACCCTGCCCAAAAGAGCGGAAATATATGAATCGGAGCACCTTTTCCCATTTTTCTCCAATATGCTTCCGGAGGGTAGCAATCGTAGCGTGATTTGCCGATACCACAAAATTGACGAAACAGATTTTTTCGGCCTCCTCGAAGTAATGGCAAATGCCGACTTCATAGGAGCCACAAACATAAGAACAATTGACCATGATTAAAATAAAAGTATGCCCATCAACATTGGCTGAAGGATTTTCCACATATAGTCCACAGGCTGATAAAGCTCTATTTGATGGAAATAAAGTGTGCCCTATTCTTGATTTTGATATTACAAAGTTTAGGGAAACGGTTGAATTGCATGAAATAATGCATAGAATGTCGATTTCCGGTGTACAAGAAAAATTTCCGTCAATCATTCGAGATGGAAAAATCGTTATTTCTAATCATCATGAGCGCTCCACTCATATATTAAAACCGGCCCCTTGGGACAAAACTCTTAAAGACCGCAAGCTCATTCCGGCAAACGAACATCTCACAATGCAAATTGCATCACAAGTATATGGAATTCTAACGGCATCCAATGGACTGTGCTTCACATCGAAAGGCGAGCCCATCTATATTACACGTAGATTCGACATATTGCCGAGTTTTTCAAAATTACACATGGAAGATTTTGCTTCTTTATCCGAAAAAAACGAATCAATAGTAGGCTCATATTTCAAATATGTAGGAAGTTATGAAGATTTGGCCGTTGTCATCAAAAATAATGTTCCGGCATGGATGGTGGATTTAGAACGACTTTTCCAACTTATCGTATTCAATTATATTTACGCTAATGGGGATGCACATTTTAAAAATTTTTCGCTTCTTTGGGATGGAAAAGATTATAGACTGTCGCCTGCCTACGATTTAATAAACACCTCTTTACATATTAAAGGTGATGATTTTGGACTTGAAGGCGGATTGTCTCCAAATATTGAAAAGAGCGATGTATTGTTGCGAACCGGCCATCCTTGCAGGCTCGACTTTGAGAGATTTGGAAAAAGAATTGGATTAATTGACAAACGCATAGATTCAATCCTTAATCAATTTACTTCCTTTCCTAATCAATCTCTGATATTGGTGGAGCATAGCTTTCTTTCAAAAGAAGGCAAACGAAACTATGTTCGCATTGTGAAAGAAAGAATAAGCCGATTTGTCCGCCACTCAGAATCTTAACCCCTAACTTTCACTCCGGCGGATGCGTTTTTGTTGGTGGGCAGTGTGTTGCGGATTAGAAGGGGTGGTGGCTGTGTCCTACAAATTTTTGTTTATTGGATGGGAGTTTCTTTATGGAGGATGGCTTGGTAGATTTCAAAGGGCGTATATTTGTAATTTCTGATTAAACAGAGGGATAATATATGATTTTATTGAACCGCTTACTGTAACACTTCAAAGATTTCGTGATGAATTAATGATTTAACACGTTGAGAAGCCGATCTTTTGATTATAATATGCTTTCTCTATTTCTGTAGGGAATATGAAATAATATACCGATATGCTTTAGTTTTCAATCTTTAGCATATCGGTATTATTTCAATTATTTGAAATGTTGTTACCACTTGCGTAGACCATGTTTTTCCGGGCCATGTCCACAACGATGGCCCCAGCCATCACTATTTGAACAACTTCCTTCATAGGTGCCGTTTTGGTGCTTGTAACCCCAATATCCTGAACACTTACATTTGCTACAACGTGCACTCGTTTTGACAAATGTACGATACTTATCGCCTGAAGCAGATGAATAATTTACATCATTTGGAGAGGTAAAAGAAAGAATAATTACACTCATACCGATTAATGCAGCAATGCTAATTGCTGATTTTCTGATTTTTAAAAAATTTGTTTTTTTCATTTTGTTATAAATTTTGTATTACAAATAAGAATTATTCTCTATGAAAGAGGCAAAGAAAATCACTCATTCCAATAGTTATAAGATTTTTAGAATGGAAATCTCCATCCTTCTGGCACTTCAACCATTCCAGTACCTTGGCAACCTTGACATCTACCAGTACCTCCGCAACATGGACATTCCACAAAATCTCCATACCTATAGTTGGCTCCCATTCCAGCACATCCACCACACATGCCTAATCCGCGACAATTGGGGCATTCAATAAATTCTGTTACCACTTCGAATTCTTCATCATTTACTTCTTCATTATTTTGGTGTATGTTCTGTGAAGGTTGATTTACTTCTTCAGTGTTAGTCAAATCTGATTCTGATGAAGAAACATCTTCAATAATATAAACTGTATCGGTAGTCATAGAAGTGTGATTACTACTTTTTGTGGAATTTGAGCAACTAAACAATCCTATGAAATACAAGGTACAGAATATCAAGCAAAAGTGTTCGATAACTTTACGCATAGCGAATAAGATCTAATTTCTGATGATATACCAATTGCCATTACAAAAAAAACGGGATTTGCCCTGGATACATATCCAAGAGTTCTGGAACTTTATATATCTCTTCCCATAGTGTAGATATACAGTGTATGAGCCTTTTGAGTGCCCTCCTTCAGTAACAACAGAAACGGATTGGGATGTGGCAGAATATGTGCCGTCATTTCGAGCCTGATTGGAAGCATGGCACACATTCATTTGCCAATCAGGATTGTCGGTTACATTGAGCATAGAAATACTTGCTAAAACAGTAACCAATACACAAAATCTTTTCATATAATAATTTGGTATTTGGGTGGTCTTACAGTCCTATCGACCGTTTATAAAAAAAAGGAGCGTGGACTGATTTGCCACATCTCCTAAAGAGGGTCCTGAGAAAACCTAAAGTGCGAGATATGAAATATGCAGCCCACGCTTAGCGTGAGAACCGCTTTGTTATCTCTTGCACTTTATGAAAATTTCTCAGGTTTTCTTTAGCAAGATAAGCAAAACGCTTCCTATTTTCAAGAATATGTGGTGGCACACTATTGGTGACACAGCACAAAGTTATATATTATTATTGATATAGATGCTATTTTATTGCTGTTTTTTTTTAAAATATTATACGGATTTAAGCATCTAAATATCGATTCAATATTAAGGATTGTCCCGGAAGTGAACGAAAATGAGGAAAGTCATTTCTCATAGTTGATTATTTATTTGGGTTTCTTCTAATAATGGCAAATGCCGACTTCATAGGAGCCACAAACATAAGAACAATTGACCATGATTGAAATTGTTTCCTTTTGAATTATACCAATATACTTGTTTCTAAAATGAGTTGTAGTCTTTTTTTGTGGGAGGTGGATTTTATTTGGGGTTGTAGCGGTTTGGGGATTTTGGGATTGGGATTTAGGATTGATTTTTAGTGGATTAGGTGTAATGATTTGGGATGGGATGGTTTGGGCATCAGGGTTTTGCTTGTGTGGATTGGAATAATCTTTTATTTTTGTGATTGGGAAAATCGTTGTTTGCGATGCTGAATTATTCCCAAATCCAAGTTGTTTCCAATATTGATTATTTATGAAAAAATTATTCTCTTTATTCGTTCTGGTATCGATGGCTACATTTTCGAGTGACGCGCAAAGCAGCAAGGACGTGAATGGCGATGGGGCGATAGATTTAACCGATGTGTCCTTACTGATTAATCACATTATCTGTTCGTCGTCCGACGCCGGCTCTTTTGATATCACCGGCGATGGCGTGACAGATTTAACCGATGTGTCGATGCTTATGGATTACGTATTGAATCCGCCGAAACCTTTAGCAAATGAAACCTTTACAGTGAATGGCGTGAGTTTTGATATGATTTTGGTGGAAGGCGGCACTTTCCGTATGGGAGCCACCGAAGAGCAAGGTAGCGATATGATGAGTGATGAAAAACCGGTTCACGAGGTGACTGTGCCATCGTATTTGATTGGAAAAACGGAAGTCACCACAGAATTGTGGAAAGCAGTAATGGATAAGAACCCCTCCAATTTTCGTGGTACCAACTTGCCTGTAGAGTGCGTGTCGTGGAGCAATTGTCAATCATTTATCAGCGAACTGAATAAACTCACCGGCAGAAAATTCCGTCTGCCCACTGAAGCTGAATGGGAATTTGCTGCTCGAGGAGGCAACAAGAGTAAAGGATATAAATATAGCGGTGGCAACAGCATTGATGATGTGGCATGGTATAGTGGCAATTCTAACTCTCGCACCCAACCAGTAGGCACCAAGCAACCCAATGAATTGGGAATTTACGATATGACCGGCAACGTGAGTGAATGGTGCAGCGACTACTATAGCGCCACTTATTATAGCGAATCACCTGTGTCGAATCCCACCGGACCCGAAAGTGGCACCACTCGTTCGAAGCGAGGGGGCAGTTGGATGAATTCTGAGTCGTTTTGCCGTGTGTCGTGCAGGGGTGAATATTCGCCGGGCGATATGAACTACAATCTTGGCATTCGCTTGTGCCTCTCCGAATAGCCATCCAAGCGCAATCTCCGACACGGCTCTTTCATTTAAAGTTGCTATCAGCGATTTGATCAGCACTTGATTATTTTCTTTTGCTGTATGAAAAAGAACAAAAAAGTCGGGTGGTGTGGATGTGAGGCTATCGCCCTATCGTGTGAGTGCCGAAAAACTGCCGGGAAGCAAGCTCCGCCGTCAGCTTTTCCGGCACTCACACGGTGGTCCGCTTCGCTCCCCACTCACATCCCCGCCACCCGAAAACAAAGCCGCTTCGCGGAAAAAAAGTCGGCTTCGCCGAAAAAAAACTGCGCCTACCACAAACAGCGAGTGAATAGTGTGTGGTGATTCCCGCCATTTAAATGAGATAGCCGTGTATTTCCGTAGGATGGGGCTGATTTTTATTTGGATAATCGGTGGCTGTGCGCTAACTTTGTAGGGAAATTATTACACAATTCTATTTTTCTATGACAAAAATCGGTTCTTTCGGTACGGAAATCGGTAGCAAGGCAATGCTTCTTGGCAGTGGCGAACTGGGCAAGGAGGTGGCTATCGAATTGGTGAGATTAGGTGTGGAAGTGGTGGCATGCGATCGTTATGAGGGCGCTCCCGCCATGCAGGTGGCGCAAAGCAGCAAATCATTTAATATGCTTGATGGCGAGGCGCTTCGTGGTGCGATTGAGGCATGCAAGCCCGACCATATTATCCCCGAAGTGGAGGCTATTGCCACGCCCACTTTGGTGGAATTGGAAAAGGAGGGCTATCACGTTACGCCCACCGCTAATGCCGCGCTGCTCACGATGAATCGCGAAGGTATTCGCCGTTTGGCAGCCGAAACATTGGGTGTAAAAACCTCTCCTTATCGCTTTGCTTCCACGAAGGAAGAATTTTTGCAAGCCGTGCACGAAGTGGGTGTGCCGTGTGTGGTGAAGCCCATTATGAGTTCGTCGGGACACGGACAAAGTGTGGTAAAAACCGAAGCCGATGTGGAGCGCGCGTGGACCATATCGCAAGAAGGCGGGCGAGCCGGTGCCGGACGCGTGATAGTGGAAGGATTTGTGGATTTCGACTACGAAATCACGCTGCTCACCGTTCGCAATGTGGCAGGCACACAATTTTGCGAACCCGTGGGTCACATTCAGCAAGATGGCGACTACCGCTACTCGTGGCAGCCGCAAGCCATGAGTGCTGTGGCAATTGCCAAGGCGCAAGAAATTGCCCGGAAGGTGACCGATGCACTCGGTGGCAATGGTATTTTCGGCGTGGAAATGTTTATTAAGGGCGATGATGTGATATTTAGCGAGGTGTCGCCTCGTCCGCACGATACCGGTATGGTGACCATGATTTCGCAAGATATGAGCGAATTTGCCTTGCATGCCCGCGCTTTGATGGGACTGCCGGTGCCGGCCATTCGTTTCTACGGCCCGTCGGCAAGTAAGGCGATTGTGGTGGAAGGCGATACCAATCGGGTGGAATTTGGAAATTTGGAGCAAGTGCTTGCCGAGTCGGGTGTGGATATCCGCATTTTCGGCAAACCCGAGGTGCGTGGTCATCGCCGATTGGGAGTGATTCTCGCCACTGCCGATTCTGTGGAAGAAGCCATCGCCAAATGCGACCGCGCCTACGCCAAGCTAGAGATTAAGGTGATGCCGGAGCAGAAATGATTATTTGGGGAAGTTAAGAAGATTTTTTTGGAAGTTAAGAAGATTATTTTGGAAGTTAATGAAGTTAAGAAGTTAAGACGAATGTTCTGTTGATTCTTATCTTTCTCTTTGCCTTCTTGCTTTAGTTTCTTCTTTCCCCCGGTCCCTACCGGAAGGGTACTTAAAACACCGGCTTCGTTCAGAGCACTAGGAGCACTCGGAGCACTCGGAATTGGCTTGCTGACGCTCGCCTATGGGAATGCGTGAAACGTCTGTGGGTGGGTGATTTGAGGGGCGGACGCAAAGTATTGCGTCCCTACGGGTTGTAGGTAATTTACTGTAGTATAGGGATTTTGCGCCCATTACATGCCGGAGGCATATCCCTACCGATGGGTGAAATTTTGGGCGTGGTTTGAAATTGCTCAGTGTGATGATTTGCCACAACCGACCCTCTCCGAGGCTCATGTTCAGCGGTTTGCTATCTCCAAGCTGCGCTCGGCTGCGCCTTCGCTTGCATGGAGTTAACAACAATAAG
>JBJECV010000140.1:0-31207 GCA_051871435.1 Sodaliphilus sp.
CCAACCCCAAACCACATTCCCACTGCAAACATAGTAACTTTTGATGGCATTTTTTTCAAATAGTCCCTCCACCAATGTGTGCCAATATCATTTTTTTGCTTATAATTTTGCCTCATTTTAAAATTATTTGTAAATTTGTAGAATTCAAATTCATTCTTCACTCAAAGCAATTTTTTGAATAGGATTTGTGCTGCTATTGGCGCACCCGATTCTTGAATTTTATGAATTAAAAATATACCCTATTATGAAAAAAATTTTACTTTCCACCGTCTTCGCCCTAATGGCGCTCTGTGCTTCAGCTGCCATTGGCGACACTTTCTCGGAGGGCTATTTGTCTTATTTAGTGATGGACGATGATGCATCCACCGACTATCCAAAAGTTTGGGTTTTGGGATTGAGTGCGGGCGCTAATAATGCCACAAATATCACTCTCTCCATTCCCACCACCGTTACCCATAACGGAATCACCTATCGCGTGACTCAAATTGATGCCAATGCGTTCAGTGGCAAGACTAATATCGTGCAAGCCATTTTATGCTATGGTATCACCCACATAGGTGAAGGCGCATTTAAAAATTGCTCGAAATTAGTAACCACACGAATGTCGAGCTCTATGCAAGTAATTGGGAATGAGGCTTTCGCTGGTTGTTCTTCTCTTAGAAATGTTTACATAGCAAATGTAGATCCTGCCAATTTCACCGTAGCCACTTCGGCATTTCCTTCCAATTCGGGTATGGGGTTAGGCTATTCGAAAGCCTCCACAAATATTCCTCCATACAACACCGCTGAAGCGTTTGCTAAGTTTGCCATCATCACACCCAGTAGTGGAGCTATTGACTTTGCTACCGACGATGATTTTGGTATGTGCGTAACTAAAGCACCTACAAAAAACACGCCCGGTGAAATTCAAATAGTGGGTGTATATGGAAATACCACAGGAACTTACCGTCCTGCTGACACCTACACCAATTCCGTCTATTCCTATCATTTGGTGGCTATAGCAAATAGTGCTTGTAAGGGCGATTCCCAAGTTAAATCTTTCGATTTCTCCAATGCCACTAATTTAGTGACGATTGGCAACTATTCATTTTCGGGATGTACAAACCTTACTTCCGTGAATTTAGGCTCCACTGTCGCAGCGATTGGAGATTATGCTTTTGAAAATGCTTCATTCTCATCGATTACGATTCCAGCAAGTATACGCTCTATTGGATATTTAGCTTTAAATAAATGCCCGAATTTGAGTGCTATATCAGTGAGCAACAATATCGCTTTTCAATCCTCGTATGGGGTACTCTATAAGTGTTTAGAAGATGACAAATTGGATTTATTGTGCTGCCCTGCTGCATTCCCCTATACTGCGTTCTACGAATATATGTTCCTTCCTCAAGTGACCGTAATAGAGAATTATGCATTTGCTTATTGCACCAATTTAAACACCATACACATTCCTTATGGGGTGCAAAAATTAAAAGCATATTTATTTAATGCTGCTTTGCAGGAAGTGAAGATTCCGAGTTCGGTAACCGAATTTGATGCGGAAGTGTTTGGAAACGCCTCCGGCTTGCAACGTATCTACGCCAATATCGCCGGCACTCCGCCCACTATCACGCTCTTCCCCGCCACTCCGGCTAACCTCTATGTGCCCTACGGATTTGTGAGCAATTACAAATCTGCCGGCTTTTGGAAAAACTGTGTCAATATCCAAGAAGGCTCCTACGATGTGCCTGAAGCGTGCACTAAAACCGTTTCCGGCACTTTGCTCAATGATGTGCGCTCCGGCTTCACCATCACAAGCACCGCTGCCACCACCATCAATGGCACCTCCTACGATGGCACAATGAAGCTCACCAGCCAACAAGCACCCACCGAAGCTGCCACACTGAAGATTCCAGCTTCCGTGTCGCACAATTCAAAGACTTATGCCGTGACCGAAATCGATGGTAAGGTGATTTACGAAACGATGTCGTATCCGCTCACGGTGGCATTAGGTGAGAATATTAAATCCATTGGCAATATGGCATTCAACAACCAACCCTATATCACCGGGCTTACGCTCAACAAAAATCTCCAAAAAATCGGTTCCTACGCTTTCTATAATTGCGGAATTGAAAACCGACTCGAGCTGCCCTACGGAATTAAATATGTGCAAACTTCCTCGTTTGCAGGAAATAAGATTCCGGCTATCAAAATTCCTTCATCGGTCACCAACCTTGGCTATGATGCGCTGAAGGGCAATACCCAACTCGCGGAAATCGTGCTCAATAATGCACAATCTGCTGCCGATGAATCGTGGGTGCTGACCGATATCCCCACTTCGTGCACACTCTATGTGCCCACCGGCACCGTGCAGCAATACAAAAACAATAGCAAGTGGGGCACACTCAATGTGAAAGCCGGTGCCTACGATTTCACCTACCAAGATAAAATCAGCACTATCTACCACGTCACCGTTACCGACCCCACTCCGCTGGTAGTGGACGGCGTGAGCTATGCCGGCAAGGCGAAATATGTGTATCACCCCTACATCGTTTCGAGCGGTGTTACCGGATTTACCGTCGACCGCTACGAAACCTACAACAATCAAAAATACCTTATCACCGAATATGGCGACAGCCTCTTCTACGGCGCTTCCAAAATAGACGTAACCGTGCGAAATAATCCGCTGATTGAGCGCATCGGCGCCTACTCGTTCTACGGCTCGGGATTGACTTCGATGGAAATCCCCGCCACTTGCACCGAAATCGGTAAATACGCATTTGTAAACGCACGCAATCTCAATGAATTGGTGATGCTCAGCAATTCCGTTCCCACATTCAACGATGCGTTCTATGGCGCCAACAACACCGGCTTTAAATGCTATGTGAATTGGTCACACTATGCTTCCTATAAGAGCAAAATCAACAATTGGACCGCATTTGGCGCCGATTCCGACCAACCCATCGACCGCCTCAATGCTTACTTCAGCAGCAAGAACTCTGCCGAAGCCATCTGCATCGCCCATCCCGTGGATTGGGACGCTTCAGGCGTGGAAGCCTACACGGTGAATCAAGTGAGTGTTAGCGAGCAAATTGCCTACACTCAGAAGCAAAGCGCCACTCCTGCCGGAACCGGCTTGCTGGTGAAGGGCTATAAGAAAGGCGATGTTTACAAACTCGTTCGCCCAACCGATACTCCCACCATTGGCAACAACCTGCTCGTGGGCGTGACCTCTTCCATTCTCACAAATGTGAAAAATGTGTCGGTGGGCTACATTTTCGACGTGCCTACCCACACATTCATTCGCCCCACATCGGATGTGTATGTTGGAGCAGGGTCCGCTTATTTGAAGTTGAGTAACTTGCTCCGATACCCGTCCTCTCTCACCGTGAGCGGCTTTGAAGTGGAATCCATCACGGGCGACGTGAACGGCGACGGCGTGGTGAATGTGTCCGACATCACCGCCCTCGTGAACCGCATCCTCGGCGACACCACCTACTCCGACGCTGTGTGCGACATCAACGGCGATGGCGTGGTGAATGTGTCCGACGTAACCGCCCTCGTCAACCTCATTCTCAACTAACTTTTACACTATATCCTTCCTCTGCGTGAGGCTGCCCCCGCACACCCCGGGGGCAGCCTCACGCTCTTTTTATTTTCCCTGCCTCGATTTTCAATTTCAAACTTTTATTTGCCGATTTCTGCCATTTTCCAAACAATTTTGCGCTAATGTTTGCAAAATGTTGTGTAGTTTGTTGAAATTGCATATCTTTGCGCCACTACTACGCCCTCTAATATGAATTAATAATTATTTGGTATGCAAAAGTTACTAATTTCCTTCTTGTTGGCTGCGATAGCCACCACTGCCTTTTCGGCAACCTACACCACTCCCAAACGTGAATTTCGCTCGGCATGGATTGCCACTGTGTGGGCGCTCGACTGGCCTCGAGACGCAAGCGACAATGCCGCCAACGGCTCCAATGCCACCGTGCAAAAGCAGCAAATGATTCGAATGCTCGATTCGCTGAAGAATAATAATTTTAACAATGTGTGCTTCCAAGTGCGCTCTATGTGCGATGCCATGTATGAGTCGTCCTACGAGCCTTGGTCGTCGTACCTGACCGGCGTCCGCGGTAGCGCGCCTTCCTACGATCCACTCGCTTTTGTGGTGGAAGAATGTCATAAGCGCGGTATGGAGTGCCACGCTTGGGTGAATCCTTATCGCTATTCCACCGGCTCAAATTGGACCACTTCGCAAGACCAGCAAGTGACCAACGGCGGCCACACTATCGAATACAACAGCGTTGAGATTCTCGACCCGGGTCAGCAATGGACCATCGACCGCATCACCAATGTGTGCCGCGAAATTGTGGCGAACTATGATGTGGACGGCTTGGTGTTCGACGACTATTTCTATCCCAACGGCATCCCCGAATCCAGCAGTGCCGACGACTACAGCGAGTGGAAAAACTCGGGCACTTCGCTGAGCTTCGGCGATTGGCGCCGCGACAATGTGAACCGTATGGTGAAATCGGTCTACGATATGATTCAAGCCACCAAACCTTGGGTGCGCTTTGGTATCTCGCCCGCCGGCGTGGCTTGCACCAGCACTTCGGTGGCAAATAAATATGGCGTAAGCACTTGCCCTTCCGGTACCACCGACTGGCAATACGATGGCATCTACTCCGACCCGCTGGCTTGGATTTCGTCGAACACCATCGACTACATTTCGCCGCAAGTGTACTGGAAAATCGGTGCCACCCCCGACTTCTCGAAGGTGTCGCCTTGGTGGGAACAAGTGGCGGCTAAATTCAATCGCCACGCCTACATTTCCAGCAGCATCTCCAGCCTTAGCTCGTCGAGCACCAGCTCCACCTATGCGGAATATGCCAACCATGTGCAAATCAACCGCGATAATTCCGTGGACGGTAATTTCGGCAGCATTTTCTATTCGTGCAAATATTTATATGCCGTCAACACCAATTCGCTGGCGCACTATCTGCGCACCAAGGTCTACACCAAACCTGCTCTCGTTCCGGCAATGGGTTGGAAAACGGGCAACAACCCGGGCACTGTGGAAAATGTGAAATATGCTTCGGGCACGCTGTCGTGGACCGGTTACAGCAATGTGCGCTATGCCGTGTATGCCTTCCCGGCATCGATGTCGACCGATGAATTTTCCCCCGATGTAACCTATCTGCTCGATATGAGTTATGCCACCTCCTTTGCTATTCCTGCCGCTTACCAAGGCGACGACTGGCAATATGCCGTGTGTGTGGTCGACCGTATGGGATTTGAATACGAACCCGCCTTTTCCAATGCCACTCCGCTGCTCGGCGATGCCGACCCGGTGACGCTCGTAAGCCCTGCCAATGGCGCTCAATTGGAGGGCGAAGCCGTGGAATTTGCGTTCGCTCCGGTCACTGCCGATAGCTACAAATTGCAAGTGTCCACCTCGTCGGACTTTGCTTCGGTGCTCTTCACTGCCACTTCTTTCAGCAGTGCTGCCGGCAATTTGGTGGCTTCTTGCCCTGTGAGCCAATTGGGCAAAGGTACTTTCTACTGGCGTGTGCAAACCATCCGAAAAGATTACAAATCGGTTTATTCCGATGTGCGCAGTTTTGAAATCACCAAAGCCCCGGTGGGCACTTTCGAAAGCGGCTACACCATCAAGAAGGATGTGGATGCCGATAGCTATGCCACCACCAATGGCGTGAGCCTCAGTAACTTGTGGCTACGTTCCACCGACAGTAAATACAGCAATTTCCCCCAAGACCTCAATGGTTTCTTGAATCGCGGTTTGGCGATTTCGGGCGAAAATATCTATATCAGCGGCCGCTACGAAAACGCGGTGGGCGCTTCCACTTATCTCGATGTGTACAGCACCGAAACCGGTGAAAAAATCCAACGTATAGATTTGAGCGACGATGCTTCCTCCGCAGGTTTTCCTGCCAATGATGTGATGACCGATGCTTCGGGCACTGTGATTGTGTCGAACATCACCACCAATATCAGTTCCACTCCGCTGATGCTCTACACCATCAACACCGCCACCGGCAAAGCCGACGAATTGGCTTACCTCGTTTATAGCGGTTCCACCGGGCGTATCGACCATTGCGCCGTGTATGGCGATGTAACCCAAGGCGACTACTGGGTGTTTGCTCCGCTCAGCTCCGGCAACCAAGTGATTCGCTGGACGCTGAAGAGCTGGGGCGTGACTGCCACCGAACTGGTCACGCTGTCGAATCTCGTGCCTTCGTCGGCATCAAATTTGGGCGTGGCACCGCGTGTAATTCCCGTGGACCAAAACACGGTGTGGGTGAAGGGCGCTTCCACCTATCCCATGCGCTACAATTTCTCTACCGGCGCAGTGGATATGCGTCTGTCGGATGAAAATTTGGTACCGGAGGGCTTGGAAGCCAATGGCGTGGCGCCATTTGAATTCGGCGACAAGAGCTATTTGATGTATGCCAATGCCGACCACAATTCGTCGTTCAACTTCACCTTGGCTGAAGGCGCCGCCTCGGCTGATATCAATGCGTTCACACCTTTGTGGCATTTCCCCAAACAAGGTTTGGGCAACACGTATCTGCAAAACTGGGCTACGCCTTGCTTGGCAGTGAAAGCCGCCGACGATGCCTCGGTGATGCTCTACATCTATGCTGCTGGCAACGGTCTCGCCGCTTATCAGCTCTCCAAATCAGCTATTCAACCTTCGCTCCGCGGCGATGTGAATGGCGATGGTAGGGTGGATGTGTCGGACACCACTTCGCTCATCAATATGGTGCTCGGCATCGCCGAAACTGATGTGCAGGTGGCTGACATCAACGGTGATGGCAAAGTTGATGTGAGCGATGTGACAGCTCTCGTTTCGCTGATTATCGGCTAAAATACACTATTTCATACACCAAAATAAGGGACGCAATTTGTTTGCGTCCCTTATTTTGCTCTCGAAAATGAGCCGCCTTACAGCTCTTTGGCATCAAATCCGGCACGGCGCACGGCTGCTACCACTGCCTCGCTTTGGTGATCGCCTTCCACGAAGGCTTTCCCCGAACGGAGGTCGACGGTAGCGGCGCTCACGCCTTCCACCGATTCAATTGCTTTCTTTGCGGCTGCCTGACAATGCGTGCAGTTCATACCGCTAATCAAATATTCTTTTGCCATAGTTGTGGAATGATGATGGTGATGGGGATGACGGAATCTGTCGATAACAAGCGCATAGAATAGCAGTGCCACCAATATGGCGGAACAAGCGGAGGCAAACCATTGTCCAAGCCCTTCTTCGGCGTGCACGGCATCAAGCACTTGAGGCACAAACCACGCGTGCGGGAGCAGATAGTCAATCGCTAAGCCGAAACCTAAGGCGCCCACTATGATGGAGGCGAGGCAAATGGCTGCCGAGCGGAATCCCATTTCGCGCGAAATGAGGGTGTAGGAAGCAAAATTCACCGCCGGACCCGCCATGAGCAACACAAATGCGGTTCCGGGCGATAGGCCTTTGAGCATCAGCGCCAATGCAATGGGAATGCTTCCGGTGGCGCACACATACATCGGAATGGCTACTATCAGCGCCACGAGCATTGATAGGATGGGGGTGTTGCCGAGCACGGTGAAAAAATCGTCGGGCACATACACGGTGATCAGTGCCGCCACAAGCAACCCCGACACCAACCAGCCGCCAATGCTGCCCACCAAATTCACGAAGCCGTAGCGCAGGGCATAAAGCAATCGGCCGCCAACGCTTGCCGGCATATCGCTATCGGGCTCCAATGCTGTCATTTCTGTGTCGCCGTTGGATGCTTCTTCGTCGTCGAACTTCGACACCAACGTGCCGCCCACCACGCCGGTGATGAAGGCGGCTATGGGGCGAATCAGCGCAAAAGCCGGACCCAATAGCGACCACGTGGCGGCAATGGAGTCTACGCCGGTTTGCGGTGTGGTAATCAAAAAGGAGGTGGAGGCGCCTCGCGAAGCACCGTTGCGCCGCAGCGAAATGGTGGTGGGCAACACGCCGCAGGAGCACAGGGGCAGTGGCACACCCACCAAAGCGGCTTTCAGCGCCGGTTTCCATCCTTGCCCCGACAAGTGGCGCGACATCGCCCCACGCGGCACGAATGCATGAATCAAGCCCGCAATCAAAAAGCCGAGCAATATGTACGCCGACATGCTATTGAGCATCGATAACAGTGATTGTAACATATAGTCTATTCAGTTAGATAATTTTTTTGGGAACGAGGCGTCGTGCCACATTCCACGCTGCAAAGTTAGAAAATCTTCTTGGCTTTCAGCTTACAAAATCACAGATATTTCTTACATTTTCTTGTAGCTATCTGCAAGCGGGTGGACGAAATAAACGGGTGATGCTTTGTGGGCACCACCCGTTTCTCAGAATTCAGTAATTTTCTCAATCACTCTTCTTACTGTTTTTTTGCTAACGTAATCTATCTTCTTACTGTATGTTGCTCTTGTTATTTCAGCTCGTCAAGGCCTTTCACATTGTTGCTGATTTCAGCGTCGGGCACATCGTAGTTGGTCAGCTCGCCGCAGAGGTATTGGTCGTAGGCGCTCATATCAATCAATCCGTGGCCGGAGAGGTTGAACAAAATGGTTTTGCCTTTGCCTTCTTCTTTACACTTGAGCGCTTCCTGAATGGCGGCTGCAATGGCGTGCGACGATTCCGGTGCCGGGATAATACCTTCGCTTTGGGCAAACATGGTGGCTGCCTTGAAGGTGTCGAGTTGTGGAATATCCACAGCCGTTATCAGTTCGTCGTGGAGCAATTGGCTCACCACTGCGCCTGCACCGTGGTAGCGCAAACCGCCTGCGTGGATGTGTGCCGGCGAGAAGTTGTGGCCCAACGAGAACATCGGAATGAGCGGGGTGTAGCCGGCTTCATCGCCGAAGTCGTAGCAGAATTTACCGCGGGTGAGTTTGGGGCAAGATGCCGGTTCGGCTGCAATGAAGCGGGTTTTGTGCTCGCCGCTGAAATTGTGGCGCAAGAACGGAAACGAGATGCCGCTGAAGTTGCTACCGCCACCAAAGCATCCAATCACCACGTCGGGATATTCGCCTGCCATTTCCATTTGTTTTTCGGCTTCGAGACCTATCACGGTTTGGTGCAATGCCACGTGGTTGAGCACCGAGCCCAACACATATTTACAATTAGGCGTGGTCATTGCCAATTCCACCGCTTCGGAGATGGCTGTACCAAGCGAACCTTGATAGTTGGGGTTCTTGGTGATGATGTCTTTACCGGCGCGGGTCGACATACTCGGCGAGGCTATCACTTCTGCACCGTAGGTTTGCATAATGGAGCGGCGATAGGGCTTTTGGTGATACGATACCTTTACCATATACACGGCAAGTGCCAAATCGAAGTGCTTGGCTGCTAACGATAGGGCGGCACCCCATTGTCCGGCACCCGTTTCGGTGGTGATATTCGTTACGCCTTCTTTTTTGCAATAGTAGGCTTGCGCTATGGCGGAATTCAATTTATGGGAGCCTACCGGACTCACACTCTCATTCTTAAAATAGATGTGTGCCGGGGTGTCGAGAAGTTTTTCCAAGCCACGAGCACGCACCAATGGGGTAGGGCGCCAAATTTTGTACATTTCGCGCACTTCTTCCGGAATCTCAATCCACTTGTCGGTGGTGTTTAATTCTTGGTCGGCACAAGCCTTGTTGAATAGCGGGTAAAGGTCCTCGGCTTTCAGCGCCTCTTTGGTGGCAGGGTTGAGCATCGGTTTGGGTTTGTTTTGCATATCTGCCATCACATTGTACCATGCTGTGGGAATATCTTTCTCTTGGAGTAAAAATTTCTTCGATTCGTCCATAATTGTTAGTATTAATCCGTGAATAAATATTTGATTTTGGTGCAAATTTATGCCAATATTTTGAATTGTGCAAGAAAAAATTTAAAAATAATCCACTTTTCTGAAATTTTTTCTGAATAACCGCTAATAATTATGCAAAATCAGCTTTTCGGATTCAAACCCTGCGCTGCAGAGCCTGTCGTTCCTTTAACGACCTTAAGCTCCTTAAAGTCCTTAAAGTCCTTAAAGTCCTTAGAAAAGTCCTTAGGATGGAGAAGTGTGTAATGAAAAAATGTGTAGAAATCTTAAAAAATGCAAATGTTTTACTGCCAATGAATTTTTAACTTTGTGGATTGGTAAAAAAAAGTTTACTTTGTAGTTGCTTATCGTAAAAATTAACTTACTAATGCGAATAGTGCCCACACGCTTGTGGGGTTAATCTTTTCGTAAGGATTTAGATTAAAACTATTTTAACTATAACTAACAACAAATTAATTATGAGAAAACAGTTATTGCTTCTGTTGTTTTCCATCTTCGCGGTGATGGGCTTTGCCCGCACTGTCACGGGTGTTGTGAAGCAAGCATCGGACAAAGAAACCATTATCGGTGCCTCTGTTCGAGTGCATGGCACAACACGTGGTGTGACCACCGATATCGACGGAAAATTTCAAATTGATGTGCAGAGCAGCGACGTGCTCGACATCACTTATGTGGGTATGAACCCTGTTTCGATTAAGGTGGGCGACCAATCTTTTATCGAAGTGGAGATGACCGACAACTCCCAAGTGCTTGGTGAAGTGGTGGTTACCGCTATGGGTCAAACTCAAGAAAAGAAGAAACTGAACTTCGCCGTTCAGAGTCTTAATTCCGACCAGGTGACTGCCGGTAGTTCTACCAACTTTGCCAACTCGCTCCAAGGTAAGGTGGCTGGCTTGCAGGTGTCGTCCGGTGGTGGTTCTCCCAACTCTTCTACTCAGGTGATTATCCGTGCCATTTCTTCGGTGAATACCTCACAAAACAACGAGCCCCTCGTGATTGTGGACGGTGTGCCTGTGCGTGGTCATGGCTCTTCATTGGGCGACATCAATGCCAACGACATTGAAAACATGACTGTGCTGAAGGGTGCTGCAGCATCTGCGCTTTATGGTCAAGAAGCTGCCAACGGTGTGATTATGATCACCACCAAGAGCGGCGCAAAAGACGGCAAAGTGACCGTGAATGCTTCCGCTTCGTTGGAGGTTAGCAATGCAATGCGTGTGCCTAAATTGCAAAAGTCGTTTATCCCCGGTGTGCGCGGTATGTATAAAGAAAATAGCTCTACCGGCGGTTGGGGTCCTTATATGGGCGAAAACGATAAATACTACGACAACCTTGGCGGTTTCCTCGGCACCGGTTTGCTCCAAAAATACGACTTCTCTGTGTCGGGCGGTAGCGAAAAATTCAATTCCTACGCCTCTGTGGCTTACACCGACAATAAGGGTATCGTGCCTAAGGACTATAAGAAACAATTATCCGTGTTCTTGAAGGGTAACTACAAACCCAGCGAACAAGTGAGCGTTCAGCTCTCTGCCAACTTCGTGAATAGCAAGAGCCGTGGCTTCGGTAACTCGATGAGCAGCGTTTACGCTTATGGAATCAACAAGGATATGAAAGACTATCAAACCCTTGAAGGCCACGTGAATTGGGCAGCTCGCTACGACCACTGGGACGAACTTACCGACTTGGAACGCTTGAACTGCGGGCCATCTATCTACTATGGCAGATACAAAGATAAGAGCGAAACAGAAAGCAATCGTATCGTGATTAACGGCCAACTCACCTACGAACCCATTAAAGACCTTATCTTCAATGGTAAAATCGGTTACGATAAGGGCTACAGCACCTACGAAAGCTACACCGTGCCTCGCATCTACGACGGCGACTTGCTCAATCCCGACGACGAAAAGGTGCAAGATGTGTTGGCGAAAAACCAAAGCCTCTACGGCTCCTATTCGTTCCAACCCTCACGTAGCGAACAGTTCACCGCTTTGGCTACCGCCACTTGGAAAAAGACTTTCGCTGAAGACTTCAACTTCAACATCCTCGTGGGTGCTGAATACAAGGAAGTGAGCAGCTATTCCGCTTCTATCTATGGCGAAAACTTCCAACTCGGTGGCGACTACTATAGCTACATGAACACCGACTTCACCAACGGCGACTTGCTCAAGAGCAACCACCCCACACTCTACCACACTAAATATAATAAGTATGGCTACTTTGGCGAACTCCGCTTCGACTACAAGGGCGTGGCTCAACTCTCCGTTACCGGTCGCTTGGACGGCTCTTCTCGCTTGATTCAAGCCGAAAAATGCCAATACTTCTATCCATCTGTTACCGGTGGTGTGATCTTCAGCGAACTCTTCCACTTGAGCAACAACTGGTTCTCCTACGGTAAGATTCGCGGCAACTGGGCAAAAGTGGGTAAAGACTGCCCGTCGTACCTCTTCACCGACACCTATAAGCAATGGGTTACCTTCCCCGATGGCGGCTATGGCGTGGACCCCACCACTTCTCGCGCTATCACGCTGGAGCCTGAAATGGACTCCTCTTGGGAAATCGGTGCCGACTTGCGCTTCTTCAATTCGCGCACTCGCTTAGATGTGGCTTACTATTCCACCACCGCCGACAACCAAATCGTGTCGGTGCGCGTGTCGCCAGCTTCCGGTACCATTCTCCAAACTCGTAACGAAGGTACGGTGCTCAACCACGGTATGGAAATCACCCTCGGTCAAGACATTATCAAAAATGAAACCTTCGACTGGACGGCAAACGTGAACTTCTCATTCAACCGCGGTAAGCTCACCTACCTCCCTGAAGGTGTGTCGGAAATCAATGCCGGACAATATGGCGATATCTTCTCCGTATCTTATCTGGGCGGCTCCACCACCGGTATCACTGGTAAGGACTATATGCGCGACCCCGATGGCAATGTGATTTGCAACGACGAAGGTTATCCTATCATCAGCTCTTCGAAGGGTACGCTCATCGGTAACCGCGAACCCGACTTCTTGCTCGGCTTCGGCTCTACTTTCCGCTACAAAAATGCCACACTCTCGTTCCTGCTCGATGGGCGTTGCGGTGGCGACGTGGTGAACGTTACCGGTCGTAGCCTCATGGGCAACGGTATGGCTCACACCCTCGAAAAATATCGCAACCGCGAATACATCTTCGACGGCGTGGTGGCTAATGGCGATGGTACCTATCGCAAAAACACTACCCCAGTGGTGTTCGACTACAATTTCATGAGCACATACTTCTACGCTGTGTCGTCCAACTTCATTGAAGATGGCTCCTACATTCGTTTGAGCTATGTGACTTTGAGCTACGATTTCACTTCCTTGCTGAAAAAAGCATGGCCCGTGAAAGGATTGAGCGCCACTATCACCGGTCGTAACCTCTTCTTGCTTACCAAGTATTCAGGCAACGACCCCGCTGTGCTTGCTTCTACAGGTGGTGGTGCCGGTGGCTCCGGTATCGACAACTACAACGTGCCTTCCACTCGCAGTTTCAACTTCTCTCTTAAAGCAACCTTCTAAATTCAGGCAAAAACTATGAACAAGATAAAATTTATAGCATTATCAGCGTTGGTGGGCTTGGCAACGGTAAGTTGTAAAGACGTGCTCGACGACAATGTGAACCCCGATAAGGCACACGCTATCGATGCCAAAGTGGGCTTGCCTACTATCGTGTTTTATGCGCAGCAAGTGAACTACGACAACGCCGAATACAACGCATACTTCTCTCAAATGCTTACCACCACTTCAAAAACCAAGCTCAGCTCCGGTTATTCCTACAAAAGTGAGTGGGAACTTTTGACCATGAACCGTCACCCGCAATGGCGTCGTCACTTCTATGATATTTGCAAAAACGGACAAAACTTGATTGCCAACTCTAAGGCTATCAATTCGCCTAACTATGAGCTTATTGCGCGCACCATTCAATTGATGTCGACGCAGCTCACCACCGACGAATTCGGTGATATGCCTCGATCACAAGCACTGCAATCCAATTCTCCGCAATACGACACTCAAGCCTCCATTTATGCTTGGATGTTTCAAGAGGCGGAAGATTTGATTAAAATGTACGACGACCCCGCTATCGTAAATAGCCCCGACAACCAAAAAATCACCTTCGAGCAAGACCGTATCTACGGCGGCGACCTCGACCGCTGGAAAGGACTCGTGCTCGCTATCAAGGCGCGCTTGCTCTTGCGCAATATCCCTAACATCGACCGCAGTGCCGCCACTTGCCAAAAAATTGTGGACGCTGCCGATGCCGCTATCAAGCAATGGCGTAAGGGGGAATTGCTCTACGGTCCTTGGTTTGGTAACGAACCGCGCTATAATTTCTCCGGCGGTACGGGCGAACAAAGTTGCGTGTGGAGTGTGGCTCAACCCAAAATCAACTCTTGGGAATCTCGCGCCAACCTCCTGAGCGAAGCAGTTCCATCCAAATTCTTTATGATCGATTTGCTCGGATTGGGTAAGCCCGATGATGAAAAGCTCTGCGGACAATTCGTGGCTGAAAGTCAGCACGATGGCTATGCCAACGACCCGCGCTGCGGCTTGCTTATGATTGCCCGCACCGGACCCACTTCGTCGTCGATTGAAGCCGCTAAGGTGAAAATGAGATATTTGGAAGCCAATATCGGTATGGGCTCCTCTTTCAAGGCTGTGAACTATCCCGATATGTATATGGGCGCTTATGCAGGTGCCACCACCGGCTACAATCCGCTCTTCACTATGGAAGAACTCTACTTTATCAAGGCGGAAGCGCTCTACTGGCTCGGCGACAAAACTCAAGCCTGCGAACTCGCTAAAGAGGCCACTCAATACAATATCCAACGACACCTCGACTTCTTCTTGGAAAAATATACTAACCCCAACTACAACGCCACCACCGACAATAAATATCCGGGTGATGCTTCTGCAAGTGGCGTGCCGGGATTCCAAGCTAAGCAATGGTGGGATTTGCAAGTGGATGCCTTCCTCAACAACACCGAAGACTACACCGAAAAGGTGATCCGCGGACAAGTGGTGCGCACCTACAATGTGCACAAAGTCACCGAACGCGGTAATAAGCACTGGTTCTTCAATCCAAGCGAATTCTCGTTGAGCGACTTGATGCAGCAAAAATTCATCGCACTCTATCTCCAAGCCGAACAATGGACCGATATGCGTCGCTATCACTATAGCAACAACCGTAACAAATACGGCATCGGCGACAACCAAGAAATTATCTATCCCACTCTGCGCCGACCCTACAACCTCTACGCAGCCTACTGGATTGATGGCTTAACTGAAGCGCAAAAAGAAAACACTTGGATTCAACGTATCAACTACGACCCCGAAACTGAAGAAAAATACAACCGTGCAGAACTCGAACGCCTCGGAGCTTACAAAAATTATAAGTGGCTCCAAGAACCTATGATTTGGGCGAAAGATTATGGCGTGGTCACTTCTCTCACCGGTGAATAATTTTTCAAGGATTAAGCGTAATTTAAAATCATTTTTTAAAACAAATATTCGATTATGAAAATTTTAAATATTATAGGTGCTTTGGCTTTGGGTGCGTTGCTGCTCACCTCTTGTGCCAACCACGACCTTATCGCAGATAGGGGTGAACTCGGGCAAATCCTGCCTACCGTCGACTGGGAACAAAGTTCCAAGGTGGTGAAAGCAGGCAATTATGCCGGATTCAAAGCCAAATACTACACCTCGGCTGATCGCCAAATCGACCACAGCGAAGTGTGGGCACAGGTGAAACGCGAACAAACCGCTTCCGCCACTTCTAAGCTCACCACTTCGTTGAGCTACAATAAGTCGTACTCCGTGACCGACACCGTGCGTAGCGCACAAAGCGTGGCTAAATATCCTCATTCAGCAGCAGAATGGGATGGATATGAATTCGTGCTCACCGACTCGTTCCCCACTTCTCGCACGCTCGCGCCGGTTACTTGGAAAGTGCCTGCACAATGGGACGCTGAAAAATTTAGCCAATACTATCCCGAAGGCTTCGACACTGAGTTCGTGGAACACATGGTTACTGCCCTCACCAAGGATAGCACCTACTACAACGACCTCCGCGGCGTGTATATCACCTACGATTTCAAAAAGGAACTCTTTGAACAACTCAATGCCAAATATGGCGTGAATTTCCCCACCGAAACCGAAACCGATAAGAAGAGTGATGCTTGGTTTACCCAAGTGAAAAACTCGAAAGGTGAATTGGTGGATGAAATCGACCACTACTACTACATCACCGTGGTCAACGAGCAAACCACCTACGTGGAAATCGCTAACCCGGAAGATGCACCCGAAGGCGTGAATGTGTTCCCGGTCTACAAATCGTCGGAATGGCTCTTTAGCCGCTACAGCGACGACACCGGTGGCAAAATCACTACCGTGCGTGCCAAATACATGCCCTATTGGAAAGACCTTATCAGCACCATCCCGTTCATTGATTGGATCTACGATTCCAGCAATAAGGTCTACAATGTGGACTTCTCGCGCACCTACTATTTGCAACCCACTTTCCGTGTGTTCGACACCCAAGGTAAGGTGGGTATTACCAGTAACAACGAAGAAATCACACTCAATTAATAAGCCGCTATGAAAATGTTAAAGAATATAATGCTCTTGGCCATTACACTGCTGGCTGTGACCTCGTGTGTGGACAAAGAACCGAATTATGGAAACTTCCCTTCCAAGGATGTGGATTTCACCTATCAAGTGGATGGAGATGAGTACCAACTCGACTTCTATGTGGTGTCGACGGTGCAATTCAACAACACTTCGTCGAAAACAGGCAACGTGACTTGGGATTTCGGTGATGGTGAAACCTCTACCGAAAACAATCCGAAGCACAAATACACCCGCGCAGGTATCTACAATGTTACACTCAATGTGCAAGGTGTGGGCTCAAAAACCTATCCGCTGATGATTTACGACATCGCACCCGTGCTGAGCGTTACCAGCCAAACCGAACCCGTGGTGGTGATCAACGATGTGCAAGTGAACTTAGGCATCGAATTGCCGAACCCCAACAATCTGATTTGTAAATACGTGTGGAAGTTCCCCGAAGGCACTAAAACCGCCGACGGCAACGAACTCACCGAATTTGTGGGATATTCTCACGAAGATGGCTCTATCGACAACCCCGGCGCTCTGAGCTTTAGGCACATCGGCTCGCAGAAAATCGAACTCCAAACGTGGTTCGACATCAATGGCGAAAACCGACGCCTCGAAGATTCCTATGTGAATGTGCAAGTGGGCACCTCCGATCCTTGCCCCACGCTCTATTATGCTGAGCTGGGTGGCAACATCAAGGCCTACAAACTGGTGGATATGTCGAAGCTGCCTAAGGGTACCAAGAACCTCCCGTTCGATATGGGTGTGAACTCGGGTAATATGCCCACGCAGCTGGTGTTCGCTACCGAAAAAACCGGCTCTGAAGGCGTGGAACAAGACAATGTGTTTATCCTCGACTGCGGTAAGCAATACTACTATGTGAACGACGAAGAGAACTGTCTCGGCGACGGTAAAATCAGTGTGATGAGCGCTGATGGCTCCAGCGTGAACATTATGATCACCAATGTGGGCGGTCAAGCGTTCAACGACCCGTTCCAGGGTTGCACCGACGGTACTTACCTCTACTACACCGACCGTAATACCGGTATCCGTCAGATTCCGCTGAACACCCGCGGCGCGCGCGAATCCACCAACTTTAGCAGCACTGAAGGCTACTTTGTGGTCAACAACCAACTCGCTTATTATGGCAATGGTCTGTCGTATGGTGCCATCCACACCGGATTGTATCTCGATAAGAACAATATGTTCTGGTGGGGCAAAAACTACTCCGGTAATGGTATCTATCGCTTCAAAACTTCCGATATCGGTAAGGCAGGTGTGGGCGTGAAGATTCCTTATCCTATCGTGCTTCCTACCACTCAACCTCGCGCATTTACCCTCGACGAAGACCTGGGTAAACTCTACGTGTGGATGACCCTTGGCACCACTCCGGGCGTGGGCTTCTGCGAATATGATATCCCTGCCAACGACCAAACAGTGGAATACGATAAATACAATAAGTATATCAATATGGAAGCCGACCCCATCAACACTACCGCTGCCGAAGGTGTCTACACCACCCAATTCGCCATCGACCCCAACACCCACTATGTGTTCTTCGGTTTCCGTGCCGCTTCGGGTGAAAAGAACTACACCAGCGGATTGATGTACTACGACCCCGAAACCAAAACGGTGAATAAGTATATGGACAACACCGATAAGATTCTCGGCGTGTGCATCAACCCACGCAAAACTGCGTTGTTCTAATCCCCTCTGACTATTTAAAAGATAGAAATATGTGATAGCAGGGGCGCCCATCCATCAAGAAGTGCGCCCCTGCTTTTTCGTTAATCAATCCGCATTTTTTTCGTTATGAAGAATATTTTGAAAATAGCCTTATTCGCCTTGTTGCTCTTTTCGGTGCTCTCTACAGGCGCACAAGTGAAAAGAGAGCAACGCTCGGTGTGGATGAGTGCATACGTGAGCGATTGGCCGTCGACCAAAATCACTGCCACCAATGCCAACACTATGAAAGCGGCTTGCCAAAAAATGCTCGACACCCTGGCTGCCAACAATATGAACACGGTGTACTACCATGTGCGCGCCATGTGCGATGCCATGTATAATTCCGCCTACGAACCCTGGTCGAGCTACATCGTGGCTAATCGTGGCGATGTGCCGGCGTTCGACCCCTTGGAGTGGATTGTGCAAGAAGCCCACAAGCGGGGCATCGAACTCTATGCTTGGGTAAATCCCTATCGCTATTCGCCTTCCGGCTCGTCGTGGGGACAAAGCGACCTCGACTACATCCACACCCATCCCGAGTGGCTACTCACCACCGACTACGAAACCGTGCTCAATCCCGGCATCCCGGAGGTACGGCAAAGGGTGGTGGATGTGTGTAAAGACATTATCACTAAATACGACGTGGATGGCTTGGTGTTCGATGATTATTTCTACAATCAAGGTGGCTGTAGCATGTCGCTCGACGCCGACCTCTACAATGCCTACAAAGCCGATGGCGGCACACTCAGCCAAGCCGACTGGCGCCGCGAAAATGTGAACCAAATGGTGGCGGATGTGAATGCCATGATTAAAAGCACCAAACCATGGGTGCGCTTTGGCATCGGACCCGCCGGAGTGGCTTGCTCGGCAGCGGATGTGGCTGCCAAATATGGCGTGGAACCCAGCCCGGGCGTAGATTGGCAATACAATCAAATCTACAGCGACCCCATGGCATGGGTGTCGCGCGGCACCATCGATTTCATCTCGCCGCAAGTGTATTGGAACACGGCAGGCAATTTCGACGAAGTGACCAATTGGTGGGGCATGGTGGGCAAAAAATTCAACCGCCATGTCTACATTAGCCAAACCTGCTCCAGCTTTGGCTCTACAGGCTGGGATTTGCCGGAATTTTCCACACAAGTGCAGGTGATGCGCGATGCTGGCAATTTGGGCATGGTGTATTTCAAATACAGCACTTGGCGCAACAATAATGCCACCATCGATGGCACCGTGTGGGGCTTGCGTCGCTGGCTCAAGGCGAAGGTGTTTACCACTCCGGCGCTCTGCCCGGCTCCGCAATGGATAGCACCGCCGGTGCAATATGGCACCGTGACCAATTGCCGTCGCGAGGGCGACACACTGCGCTGGGATGCGGTCGACAATGTGCGCTATGCCATCTATGCCATCCCCGATGATGTGAATGATTCCGATTTTCGCTGTCAACCCCAATACCTCTTGGGCATCACTTATCCCAATTTCTATGCCATCAAGGCTGCTTATGCGCAAAATTATCGCTTTGCCGTCACCATTCTCGACCGTTGGGAAAATGAATTTGCTCCCGTGCTAGCAGGCAGCGAATCGCGCCAAGCACAAAAGCCGGTCATCACGGCCCCTGCCTACGGCGCCACCGTGCCTATGCTATCGCCGCTGAGTTGGTCCACCGATGGCACTTCCCATATCGTGGAGGTGTTCTCCGATGCCGATTGTAAGAATGCCGTGGCGCATCTTGAGGTGGCTGACACTTCGGTGGTGATTAGCCAAATTCCGGGCATCGCTCCAGGTACCTACTATTGGCGCGTATCGTCGCAAGGGCTCAATCTCTCTGCCGCCACGTCCGATGTGAGCAAATTCACCTGCCAACCGATGAAAATCACTTCACCCGCCTCCGGTGCCTCCAATGTGGAACTCACTCCCACCTTCACTTGGAACCAAGCCGCCGATGGCACGGTCTACACGCTCAATATCTCCTCCAAATCCACAATGGCTTCGCCGGAATACAGCGTGCAAACCACCACGCCTTCCCATCAAGTGCCTAAATTCAAACTCGCCGGTGGCACTACCTATTATGCGCAAGTGGTGGCGCAATTGGGCGATGGCACCGACCAAACCGACGTGATTTCGTTCACCACCAAGAATGTGGTGCCGGCTGTGCCTGTGTTCGTCATTCCCGATGCCGACGGCGTTACGCTCCACGCTTCCGATGCCATCAGTTTCGTGCCGGAAGAAGGCGCGCAATCGCTTCGCGTGGAAATCAGTGCGTCCACTTCTTTCCCCACCCGCACCACGTGGAAGGCTACACTCGATGAGGGCGTGTTTGCCACCGTTCCCATCGGCGAAATGACCGGTACGGGTAGCCCGGCTGATGGAAAAACCTATTATGTGAGAGCGCGTTATGCCTACGGCACTGCCGGTAGCACCACGGTGAGCTTCACCGACTATTCGCCCTCGCGCATCTTCCATTATGTGAAAGCCATTCCTGGCGATGTGAACGGCGATGGCATGGTGAATGTGTCCGACGTAACAGCCTTGGTGAACCGCATCCTCGGCGACACCACCTACACCGACGCCGTGTGCGACATCAACGCCGATGGCGTGGTCAACGTATCCGACGTTACCACCCTCGTCAACCTCATCCTCAACTAACAGTAGTCATACAATAAATCTTTTTCAAGTTTCGCAAGTTAATGAACTTGCGAAACTTGAATCAAGTAAATATTTATCTTTAAACATCGCGATAGCACGATAAGCTTGTAGCCGATCAGGAATGGTTTTTTTAAAATTGTTCGGTAGTTCGCCCTGATGGCTATATAAATCGTCAGCTATCGCTTGTTCCAAATCTTCAACTTTAACTTTGGAATCTGCTGCAAATTGAATGTAAAATTTTCGTTGCTCAAAATCTTTTACTTTACTAATGATAACATAATGATGAGAAAATCCAATGTTCATAAATGCAGTTATTGGGAAATCTGCTTCAATCTTAAACGGCAGAATGGGTAATTTGTTCGTTTCAACGAACGAATTGTCTGAAAGCATCTGCCACTCTTCATAAAATGAGCGCATTTTGCGTAAACTCGCAGCTCACGCCTCTATTGTTTAAATGTTTAGAACCGTTCATACACTATTCTCACGCTGTTTGCACCAAACAAAGTTTTTTTCGGCGTACCGAATTACTGGTCTTTTTTATATCTTAAAAGATGCCAACAAGCATCAAATCAAATCTCCAGGGGTAAGTCATAAATGGAAGAGCTCTTTCCCCTCCCCAAAAACACGCCTCTTTTTGAAATTTTTGTGAAATTGTTGAAAAATATTTGGTTATTTCACAAATTAATATTTACTTTGTACGGACTATAAAATGACTTTATTAACTCAACTAATTAATAATTTTAATATCCAAATCAAATGAAAAAATTTTTACTTGTTGCTACCCTCGCGCTAATCACCGCTGTTAGCGTAATGGCTAAAACTGATGGCCAAACTTATGAACCGGTCAACGGTTATAACTTGGTGAACCTCTGGATTAAAGACCGTGTGCACACTCCCGATTTGTTTAACAATGCGGGTTATTGCAATACGCGTGCACGTACAGCCGTGATGACCAATGGCGTAATCTACATCGCTCGCTCTGAAGCTAAGGCAGTGATTATTGAAGGCGCAAACGGAAACGACACCATTTCCCAAGCCGTGATTTATCGTTTGGATGCAAAAACCGGTGAAGAACTCACCCCACTCGATGTAACCCTCAATGGCGCTCCTTACGGCGCTTTCTTGGGTGTAAATAGCATTGGCGTCGACAATTTCGGACACGTTTGGATTGGCGCCTACACCAGTGAAAAATCTTCTACCGGTGAAGTTTATCAGCTCAATATCGAAACCGGCGAAATCACTTTGGTGGCTTCTCTCTCGAAAGGCGACAGAATCGCTCGTATCGACTACTGGGATGTGATGGGCGATATCACGCGTGAAAATGCCGAATGTAACATTATGGCTGCAGGCTCTCAAAGCGAATTGGTATATCGCTGGCATGCCGACCAAGGCTCCGACACCTTTGAAGGTGGCTTTGAAGGCGATACCTTCATTGCTATGACTGCTTTCTATCCCGAATCCGTAACTCAATGGAGCTATGCTCCCTATGTGAGAATGTGCTTGGGCTCTTCGGAAGATGATATGTACATGGGCGAACTCTTCTATGTGGATGGTTTCAACTCTGCTCCTCTTCTCTACGATGTGACCGGTAGCCTTATCGACAGCTTTGAAAATGTGGACAGCTCGTTGTTCCCTGAAGCAGGTACCAATGGTATTGCTGAATTCAATATCGATGGCCGCAACTTTGTGCTCTATTCCATCGCACAATACGACAAGGCAGGCCATGGTTGCCAAGCCAATATCTGCGAAATGGGTGAAGGTATGTCGCTCGGTGGCATGACCAAATACTGGCAAATCCCTGCCGACAGCCTCGGTAAGATGTCCGACACCGGCACACGTGTGCACAGCTTCAATGTGGAATACAGCCAAGAAAATGGCGAAGAAGTGGTAACTATGCTCACCTTCAAGTGCTACAATGGTATCGGCGTTTACAAAATGGGTAAAAACGTGAGCGGCGGTGGCGACGAACCTCAACCTCTCACCGGCGACGTGAACGGCGACGGCGTGGTTAACGTATCCGACGTAACCGCTTTGGTTAACAAAATCCTCGGCGACACCACTTACTCCGACACCGTGTGCGACATCAACGGTGATGGTGAGGTCAATGTGTCCGACGTCACCAACCTTGTGAACCTTATCCTCGGTTAAGCAAATGCCCGCCTCGGCGCGGCAATCCATAAGCTATCATCACTCCTGCGGAGCTTCCAAATTCCGTAGGGGTGATTTTTTTGCCCTCTTTTTTGTCGTTTTCCCAAGAAAAATCGTAACTTTATGCCAATAAACAACTAATTCAAGTTTCGCAAGTGAAAATGGGAATCAGTAGAAAATTAGTGTGGTTGCCCCCACACTTTTTCTACTGAGCCGAAAATGGGAGTTGCAAATTGTAATCATCGTTTAGCTCATCTATAAGCATCGACTATCGTCTTTCAACCTCCAACGAGCGAAGCGAGTGATAACTTATGTAACTTCCATAGATTATCACTTGCGAAACCTGAACAACTAATGTACCACCCCAATACCTCTTAACATGAAGAAAAACCTGATTTTCCTCTCGATGGCGCTCTTGTGCGCTATTAGTGCATTTGCCATCACCGACGGGCAAACCTATGCGCCCGTGAATGGCTACAATTTAGTGAACAAATGGATTTACGACCGCGTGCACACCACCACCTACACCCAAGATGCCGTGTGCAACCAGCGTGCGCGCACCGCCGTGATGCTCGGCGGCGTGGTGTATGTGGCGCGAAGCGAAGAAAAAATGGTGATAGTGGGCACCGACACGCTCTCTCAATCGGTGATTCACCGCTTTAATGCCTCCGATGGCGCTCCATTGCCCGACCTCGACCTCACGCTCAACGGCTCTCCCTACACCGCTTTCCTGGGCGCAACAAGCATCGGCCGCGACCATTTCGGCCACCTGTGGGTAGCACCCATGACCAGCAACGTGGCCACCTCCATCCCGCTCTACCAAGTGGACGCCGAAACCGGCGCTTTAACCCTGATTGCCACACTGCCAAAGGGCGACCAACAGGAGCGCACCGACTATCTCGACGTGATAGGCGACATCACTCGCGAGCAAGCCGAATGTAATGTGATGACCGTCGGTAACAAAACGGAGGGCGATGGCTCTGCACTTTGCTATCGCTGGCATGCCGACCAAGGCGCCGATACTTTTGAAGGCGGATTTGAAGGCGACACCTATGTGGTGTTCACTACTTTCTATCCCGAAACCAAAGTGGGATTTAGCCTCGCTCCCATCGTGAAAATGGCACTCGGCACCACCGACGAAGACCGCTACAGCGGTGAACTTTTCTACATCGACTGCTTCGACACAGCACCCGTGCTCTACGATGTGAGCCAATCCATAGTGGATAGTTTCGAAGAAGTGCCCACCGAACTCCAACCCCAATACACCGCTAATGGTATGACCGAATTCACCATCGACGACCGCAATATGTTTGCCTATGTGATTGCCGCCTACGATGGCAATGGACACGGTTGCCAAGCCAACATCTGCGAATTGGCCGAAGGTATGACCCTCGGTGGCATGACCAAATATTGGCAAATCCCCGCCGACAGCCTCGGCAAAATTTCCGACAGCGGATTGCGCGTGCATTGCCTCACCGTGGATGTGGAAGAACGAAATGGCGCACAAGTGGCTACCATCTTCACATTCAAGGCCTACAATGGTATGGCTGTGTATGAAATGGGCAAAAACGTGAGCGGCGGCGACGAACCTCAACCTCTCACTGGCGACGTGAACGGCGACGGCGTGGTCAACGTATCCGACGTAACCGCCCTCGTGAACCGTATCCTCGGCGACCCCACCTACTCCGACACCGTGTGCGACGTGAACGCCGATGGCGTGGTCAACGTATCCGACGTCACCACCCTCGTCAACCTTATCCTGGGCTAACCCCCGCCACACCAATCGAACGAAAACGAAAACCAATTTGTGAAACACTTGAAACACTCTTTTCTTGTTGACTCAAAAATTTCAAAGAACTCGGGGGCAAAGATAAGGTGGAAGGTGGAGTGAGGTCAAGCCCAATACGGCAAGATGGTGTGTGGAAGAATTTTTGTGTTGATGAGAATATGGCATCCACCCGACGCGCGCTTCAAGAGTTATGGCTTTGGCATATTGCCCCCACAATTTTTCTACTGAGCCCAAGAAATGGACGTTTTTTTTCTTGCTTTATTGGTTGAAATTAGTTAATTTTATACCCAAATTCTGAAACTATTAACTAATCAACCATCATACAATGAAAAAATCAATTACCTCCTTTCTTTTGGCCGTTATGGCTGTGTGTGGAGCGAATGCAAGCGATGTGGTGTCGCTTCAAGGCGCTGAATACACTGTCGACACCCTGTTTCACAATCAAATAGGGCCGGGCACCACACAAACCTCCCTCTGGCTTCGCAATGCTTCCACCCAAGACGCATTGCGCGTGTTCTACACCACAATGGACATGACCAACCCCTATCTCTCGCTCCGCGGCGTGTGCGCCACCGATAAGTTGGCGGGCAATGAGCGCATCTCGGCTATGGCAGAGCGTAAGTCGCAACCCGGCGCACGCTATTTCGTGGGCGTGAATGGCGACTTTTTCAACACCTCCGGCGCCACCGGGCGAGGCGTGTCGATTATCGGCACACCGGTAGGCTCCACGGTGGTGGATGGCGTGGTGTATCGTGCACGCAACAATGCCACGCTCTATAAAAATTTCGTGGTGGCTACTGATGGCCAACTCTACACCCAACCGTTTTTCTTCGGTGGTACGGTGGAGGCTGCCGATGGCTCACAAGCCACTTTGGGCGGCATCAACACCTACGGTAATGAAAGCGCGGCATCCAATAAAAATAAGGTAACCATCTACAACGACCTCTACTATGGCTCCACCAATCAAACCGGTGGCTTTGAAGTGGCTGCCGTGCTGGTGGAAGGCGAAAAGTTTGAAACCGCTAAACCGTTTAAAATGAAAATCGTGGGCAATCCTTCCGATGCCGGCGATATGACCATTGAGCAAGGACAATATGTGCTCTACGGCCATGGCACCGCTTCTTCGTTTATCCAAAATCTGAAAGACGGCGATGTGATTACCGTTACTCCCTCGTGGACCCACAATGGCGTGTCGGTGGAGCCTTACCAAATTGTGTCGGGCAACCCGAAAATCTTGGAAGATGGCATCACTCTCCAAAGCGAAGCTGATCGTGGCGATGCCAACACGCGCCAGCCTCGTGCCGCTATCGGCTATGGCGACGGCGGTAAGAAGGCTTATTTCCTCGTGGTCGACGGCCGTTCCTCTATCTCTGCAGGTGTGCGCACCACTTGGCTCGGCGATATCATGCGCTATGCCGGTGCCACCGATGGTATCAATGTGGACGGTGGCGGCTCTGCCGTGCTCTACACCAGCACTTTGGGCATCCGCAATAAGCCCAGCGACGGTGTCGAGCGTGCCGATGGCAATGGCTTCTATGTGGTGAGCTCGGCTCCCGATGATGAAGAAATTGCCGCCATTCGTTTTGTGGATTTCTCATTAAAATTCCCTAAATATGGTGTATACACCCCCAAATTCTATGGCTACAACCAATATGGCATGCTAGTGAGCCAAGATGTGAAGGGTGTGAAATTGCAATGCGACCCCTCGCTCGGTAGCGTGATGGGCGACACCACTTTCTATGCCGATGGCAATGTGCGCGAAGGCTTGCTCACCGCTTCCTACAATGGCGTGACGGTGACCGCCCCCGTGCAAATCATCGATGCAGTGGATGCCATCAATATCACCAACGATTCTATCATCAATGATAGCTTCAAAGAATACTCCGTGGCAGTGCAAACCACAGTGGGCGAAAATGAAATGAACATTAGCCCGATGGCGCTCACTTGGAAGAGCCTCGATGAATCTGTGGTAACTATCGGCGAAAACACCGGTATCCTGCGTGGCGTGAGCAATGGCACGGCTTTGGTGGTGGGCGCCCTTGGTGAGGTGTCCGACACTATGATCGTGAATGTGGAAATCCCCACTGCTCACGTGATGCCGATGGACCCGAATTTGGATATCACCACTTGGAAAATTACCCAAACTGGCGGTAAAAATGCTGTGGCTACTGCCGTGGGCGATGGCATCGACTATGTCTACACCGGAGCTTCCGGCCGTAGCCCGAAAATTGTGCTGAGCAAAACGCTTCGCCTCTGGAGCTTGCCCGACGCTATTCGCTTGACTATCAATCCGGGTGAAGCACCGGTGAAAAATGTGGTGCTTGGCGTGCGTCCCAATGGCGGCGCTATGAGCTACCAAACCATCACACCGGAAACCATCACCGCCAACGAAAATCTGGTGATTGAACTACCCACTGCCGACTATTGCGACCCTGCCGATATGGCTAACTTCCCCATCGTGTTGAGCTCTATCCAGCTCAATATGAACACTTCCACCACCGATAAGGAATACCACATGGTGTTCAGCGGATTGGAAACCGTTTACAATGCCGTGGAAGAAAAATCCAAACCCGGCGACATTAATGCCGACGGCGAAGTGAATGTGTCCGACGTAACCGTGCTCATCAATGTGATTTTGGGCAATGAAGCCGGTGAACTCTCGGTTTGCGACCTCAATGCCGACGGGCAAATCAATGTGAGCGACGTGACGGCTCTTATCAATTTGATTTTGAATTAAGTGAATATTCTCCCTAAATAATTAGCATAGACATGAATTTGAAAACCAAACTATTGACTTTGATGCTGGCTACCGCCACAGTCTTCGGCGCACAAGCAAAGGGCACCTGCGATGTGGTGGGCACTATCTACACCGTGGATACCACTTTCCACGCTTTTATCGGTCCGGGCACCACCCAAACTTCTCTGCTGCTGCAAAGCGGATTGAAGCACTTGAGGGTGTTCTACACCACTGTGGATATGGACAATCCCTATATCAAAATCCGCTCGGTGAGCGGCACCGATATGATGGCGGGCGGCGAAACTGTTTCGCAAATGAGTATCCGTAAGTCGGAACCCGGGCAGCGCTACTTCGTGGGCGTGAACGGCGATTTTTGGTACACTTCGGGCACCACGATGCGTGGACAGTCGATGGTGGGCGCGCCCATTGCTTCGTCGATGGCGAAGGGCGTGATTTATCGCGGACTGAATGGCTCTGAAATTCAATATGCCATCGATGCCAACCAAGTGCCGAGCATCGGTAATGTGACTTTCGGCGGTACGGTGGTGGGGGCTAACGGTCAAGCCAACATTGGCGGTATCAACCTCAATGGCTCTGCTAATAATGCCATCACGCTCTACAATCCTACCTATTTCTCGGGCACCAACGAAATCGGCGTTACCGAAGTGCAAGTGCGCTATGTGAATGGCGATGATTCGTTTGCCTTCGACACGCCTTGCGAGCTGGAGGTGGTAAATACTCCAAGTAGCGACGGCGATATGGATGTGCCGGCGCAAGGTTTGGTGCTTTCCGGCAGAGGCACAGCGGCTTCGTTCGTTGCCGGATTGCAACCCGGCGACCGCCTTACACTCACCCTCCATGCCTATATCGATGGCACTTCGTTCGTGCCCACCGAAATCGTTTCGGGCAATCCTTGGGTGCTGCGCAATGGCGCTGTGGTGGATAATGGCGATGCTTCGGTGCATCCGCGCACGGTGCTTGGCTTTAGCGAGGACAAGAAAAAGGTGATTTTCTTGGTGGTGGACGGTCGCTCCACACTGAGCGATGGCGCTACCACTGCTGCACTGGGCTCTCTGATGAAATATGCCGGCGCCCACATGGCGATTAACGTGGACGGCGGTGGCTCCACTTGCCTCTATTCCAGCGCGCTGGGCGTGCGCAATGTGCCCTCCGACGGTAGAGAACGTGCCGACTGCAACGGTATTTTCGCTGTGAGCGAGGCGCCCGACGACGATGAAGTGGCAAGCATTGCTTTTGTCGACTTTAGTTTGAGATTGCCGAAATACGGTATGTACACTCCTAAATTCTTTGGCTATAATAAATATGGTATGCTGGTGAATACCGATGTGCAGGGTGTGAAACTCTCTTGTCCGGAGGAATTGGGACACATTGTGGGCGACACCACTTTCTATGCCGATGGCACACTCACTGAAGGGTTGCTCACTGCCACCTATGGCGAAATGACGACCACCATTGTGGCTTGCGTGCAAAATTCGGTGGATGCCATCCGTATTGTGAATGATTCTATCATCAACGACACTTTCCGCGACTATGCCATCGATGTGGAAAGCACCGTGGGCGAAACGGTGATGCCTATCAATCCCGCTGCACTCACTTGGCAGAGTACCGACGAATCTATCGTGTTGGTGGACCCACACACCGGTGTGCTCCGTGGTGTGCAAGATGGCGAAGCCTATGTGATTGGCGCCCTTGGTGAGGTGTCCGACACCATGAAGGTGATTGTGGAGCGCCCCACGGCTCGATTTATGCCTTTGGACCCGAATCTGGATGTTTCCACTTGGAAAATCTCTCAAACCGGTGGCAAGGATGCCGTGGCAACCGCTGTGGGCAATGGCATCGACTACGTTTACACCGGTGCTTCGGGCCGCAGTCCGAAGATTGTGCTGAGCAAAACTATCCGCGTGTGGAGTCTGCCCGAGGCACTGCAAATCGTGTTCAATCCGGGCGAAGCGCCGGTGAAGAATGTGGTGCTGGGCTTGCGTGCCAATGGCGAAAGTATGACCTACCAAACCATCGAGTTTGAGGGCTTGGAAACCAATAAAGATTACACCATCACGCTGCCTACATCGGCGTGGATGGATGCCGACAATATGGGCAACTATCCCATTGTGTTGAGTTCTATCCAATTCAATATGAACACTTCCACCACCGGTCAGCAATACCACATGGTGTTTAAGAGTTTCGATGGTGTCTACAATGTGCCTGTGGTGCACGTCCCCGGCGACATCAATGGCGATGGCGTGGTGAATGTGTCCGACGTTACTTCGCTCATCAATGTGATTTTGGGCAATGAGGCCGGAGAACTCGCCATTTGCGACATCAATGCCGACGGCGAAGTGAATGTGAGCGACGTAACCGCTC
The DNA here is from genome assembly GCA_051871435.1 of Sodaliphilus sp. Taxonomy (GTDB): domain Bacteria; phylum Bacteroidota; class Bacteroidia; order Bacteroidales; family Muribaculaceae; genus Sodaliphilus. The sequence goes on from JBJECV010000140.1 coordinate 29,887, forward strand.
TCATTAATAGTATTTTGAATTAAGCTAATTGTATCTTCTAAAAATTTAATTATTATGAGAAAATTTATAGCTTGGGCTATAGCATGTGGCGCTCTGCTGAGCGCCCATGCTTCCACCCTGCAATACAATGTGCGGGGCACGGTGTTCAACACCGATACGCTCTTTCACGCAATGCTGGGACCCGGCACTTCGCAAACTTCCCTTTTTATGCGTGCCGATGATGGCCGACAAATGTATGTCTACTACGCTAAAATCGACATCACGAATCCTTACATCGCTTTCCGAACGGTGATGGGTCAAGACCAATTGGCCGGCACCGAAACCGTGCGCGGTATGTCGGAACGCAAGTCGAAACCCGGTGAAAGGTATTTCCTGGGCGTGAACGGCGATTTTTTCTACACTTCGGGCAACACGTCGCGCGGGGAATCGATGGTGGGTATTCCCATCGGACCCTGTGTGGTGGATGGCGAAATTTATAAGGCGAACACCAATTCAAATTACACCCAATTTGTGCTCGATGCCAACAATCAAAACCCTATTATCGGTAGCACGGTGTTTTCCGGTTCGGTGACCAATGCCGGCGGCACTTCTGTGGCGCTTGCCGGGGTGAACCTCGTGGGCTCAAGTGCCAACAATCGTTTGGTGCTCTACAATAGCCATTTCTTTCAAGGCACCAATCTGCCGTCGGGCGAGGGTGAAATTGCGCTGAAATTGGCTGATGGCGAATCGTTTGTGTTTGGCAAACCTTTTAAAATGGTGGCTGTGGGCGTGCCGTCCACTTCGGGCGATATGGACATCCCTGCCGATGGATTTGTGCTCCACGGTAGAGGCACGGGTAGCACTTTCGTGAATGAATTGACCGATGGCGATTCTATCACAGTGGAATTTCATGCCAATATCGATGGCAAGGAGGTGTTCCCGCACACGATGATGTCGAGTTGGCCGAATAGCCTGCGCAATGGCGTGGTGACCGACACGGAATATTTACTGGGTGAGTTTAGCACCAATCAGCCGGTTACGGCGGTGGCAATTGCCGATGAAGGCAAAACCATTATGTTTCTCACCATCGATGGCCGCTCGGCTATTTCAAGCGGTGCTCGCACCACGGAAATCGCTGATTTGTTGCGCTTGCTCGGCGCCACCGATGCGGTGAATATGGATAGCGGCGGCTCGTCTACGTTCTATACGAGTGCGCTTGGGGTGCGTAATGTGCCGTCGGATGGCGTGGAACGCCCGGATGGCAATGGCATTTTCGCTGTTTACACTGCCCCCGACGATAGCACGATTGCGTCTATTGCTTTTGTGGATTGGGTGGCGAAGG
>JBJECV010000141.1:0-7957 GCA_051871435.1 Sodaliphilus sp.
CACTTGAAACACCTTTGGTGGGGTTGCATACCTAACGGCATGCGGGAGGGTGGGGGCATCGGTTACCGGCATGAGATAAACACTCCGCTGCGCTCCGTGTTCATCTCATACCGGCCTACACACATCGCATCCCTAAAAAGCCTACCCCCGGCCCCTCCCTGAAGGGAAGGGAGATTGGTTTGTGAAACACGTGGAACCCCATGAAACACCTTTGGCGCGGATGCGCGCCCATCACCCAGATACCTATTCCGTGAGAGTGAGATCTGTTTGAGGCCTTCAACTTGTTGTCTCAAAAATTTCAATGAACTCGGGGCAAAGATATGGTGGGAGGTGGGGTGTGGTCAATCCCAATACGGCAAGATGGGATCGGGAAATTTTTTATGTTGATGAGAATATGGAATCCGCCTGAAGCGCGCTTCAAGTGTTATGGCTTTGGCATATTTCCCCTACACTTTTTCTACTGAGCGGATTTGTGGGCTACGGGATGAGGTAGGGGAGTGTGGTTTTTTTGCAGATTTTTTTACAAATTGCTTGCAAAGCGAGGAATTTTGTATATCTTTGTGTGATTCATACGTTTGAAACTCATTGGCGGATGGTTTTGTGCTAACATTTGGCGGGCATCCGTGCAACCACATAACGCTATTTTATGAAACTGGATATCAACTCGAAATTGAAAATCGGTCAGGTGTCGAAGCGCTACTATTGCCCTGAGGGTGAGGTGGAATTGGCTTCGCTCACACGTTTTGAAAAAGTGTATACCAAAATAGTGCCCACCTCGCGCGAAGGTGCTGCCGACGCGGCGCTCGACATTGCCAAAGCCATTGAGCAATGCGTGAAAGAGCGCGGCAGGTGTGTGATTGGGTTTGGTGCCGGCAAGGGTGCGCTGGAGGTGTACGACGAATTGGTGCGCTTGTATTTTGCCGACAAAGTGAGTTTTGCCAAAGTGGTGGCTTTCAACATCAGCGAGCTGGGTTTGGGACAGCAAGATAAGGAATTGCAAAACAATTTTTTGCGCTTGAAAGAGCGCTTGTTTAGCCGGATTGATATCGACCCGTCGAATGTGTACACCTTTAATGAATGTGCCACCAAAGAAAATGTGCACAAGCACTGCAAGCACTACGAAACCCTCATCGACTCGTTTGGCGGCATTGACGTGCTGGTGTGCCAATTGACCAAGAATGCCGGGCTGGCATTCAATGAGCCGGGTTCGCAATCCACCTCATCGTGCCGCTTGGTGCTGCTGAGCAACGATAGCCGGCAGCGCATAGCCGACAGCTACCAATGCGAAGTGGCCCCCGACACCGCCGTGACGCTCGGTATGTCGAATTTGCTGGCGGCAAGGAAAATTATTTGCGTGGCGTGGGGTGAGGCCAGTGCCAATGCTGTGTATCAAACCATAGAGGGCCGCATTTGCGACAACACGCCTTCATCGTTTTTGCAGATGCACCAAGATGTGAAATTGCTGGTGGACCTCGATGCCGCTTCGCTGCTCACACGCATCAGTTTCCCATGGAAGGTGACTTCGTGTGAATGGACCGACCAACTGGTGCGCCGCGCCATAGTGTGGCTCAGTCAGCAAACCGGCAAACCCATCCTCAAACTCACCAACAAAGACTACAACGATAATGGCTTGAGTGAGCTTGTAACGGTGTTTGGCTCAGGCTACGATGTGAACATACGCATTTTCAACGAATTGCAACACACCATCACCGGTTGGCCCGGCGGCAAGCCGAACGCCGACGACGCCTCTCGCCCCGAGCGTGCCATCCCCTATCCCAAGCGCGTGGTGTGCTTCAGCACCTCGCCCGATGATGTGGTGGTGTCGATGGGCGGCACTTTGCGTAGATTGGTGCAGCAAGGGCACGATGTGCATGTGGCATTCCAAACCAATGGCGACTTGATGGTGAGCGATGAAGATTTGGAACGCACCATTATGCTGTCGAAGCGTTTTTCCGACCGTTTCCACTACGAATCACCTGCTCACGAAGCGCTCACCCGCGAAATAGAAGAGGGGCTTCGCGCCAAAAAACCGGGCGACCCCGACACGCCCGAAATCCGTTTCACTAAGGGTTTGATTCTATCGTGCGAATGCCGAATGAGTTGCAAATATTTGGGAGTGAACCCCGATAATATCCACGAAATGAATTTGCCCTTCTATTGCGAATCGCCGTTTGGCAACGGTAAGGTGACCGAAGCCGACGTGGCGCCCATTAGGCGCTTGCTCGAAGAATTGCGCCCGCATCAAATATTCTTTGCTGCCGACTTCGACCCCAATGGCGTGAACGAACGCGCCGGCGAAGCATTGCTGCGTGCCGTGATAGAGCTTAAACACGAGCCATGGATGCACGATTGCCGCTTGTGGATGTATCGCGGACAATGGGGACAGTGGGAAATCGACAATGTGGAAATGACTGTGCCTATGAGCCCTGAAGAATTTAGCGTGAAGCGTCAAGCCATTCTTAAGCATCAATCGCAAGTGCACGATGCGCCTTTCCGCGACCCCGAAAACGGTAAATTGGCATGGCAAACCAGCATCGACCGCAATACCACATTGGCTAACCTTTATTCGCAATTAGGTTTGGCAAGCTATGAGGCAATGGAAGCCTTCGTGCGCTACCAGCTTCCGGAATAAGAGCTTTTAGCCGTTAGCCTTTAGCCATTAGCCTTTGTATAGCCTCTATAGCCTTTATAGCCCATATAGATTCTATAGCACTGATAGCTAACGGCTAATGGCTAACGGCTAACGGCTAACGGCTAATGGCTAACGGCTAAAGGCTTTTTAGGCGCTTATCGGAAAATTTTGCTTGCGAATTGCGAGAGGTAAACGCGCCAATTGCGCCAAATGTGGCCGCCGTCGGTTTCTACATATTCGTAGGGAAGATTGTGACTGCTGAGCATAGCGCGCAAGCGCACATTGTCGGAGTAAAGAAAATCGTCTTTGCCGATGGCGATGTAGTAGAGCGCCGGGTGGTGGGAGAATTGCTTCACCAACTTGTTCTCGATGTCGGAATAAATCTCAGCCTTGCCTTCCTCGCGGAAAATGGCAGCCGAAAACAGCCCCACATAGTGGAACATATCGGGATACTGCTTCGAGATGTGGAAGGAATGGAAGCCGCCCATACTCAAGCCCGCTATTGCTCGTCCCTCTTTGGTGGGGATGGTGCGGAAGCGATTGTCTACAAACTTCACCACATCGGGGAATGCCAATTCAAAGGCGCCGTCCATGGTTTTGGGTAAATCGATGGTGGGCGTGAGCAAGCCGTGGTGCGATTCGCCTGGCGCTGCCTCTTGCGAAGCATTGCCATTGGTCATCACCACAATCATAGGTTCAGCCTTGCCTTGGGCAATCAGGTTGTCGAGAATTTGTGAAGCTCTGCCCAACGACATCCATGCCTCCTCGTCGCCGCCCTTGCCGTGGAGCAAATAGAGCACCGGGTAGCGCTTGCCAGAGGTTTCGTAGCCGGCAGGGGTGTAGATAGTGATGCGTCGCTTCATGCCTAACGAGGGGCTCTCGTACCACATTTTAGCCACCGTGCCGTGCTGCACATCGTTCACCCGATAGAGGTCGGCTTGATTGCCACTCACGATGAAGATGCTAAACACCGAAGCGATGTCGCGAATCATGTACACATTGCTCGGGTCGGTTACCTTGGCGCCATCCACGATGAAATTATACATATACAGCTCCGGCTTCAGCACATTGGTGGTGAGGCTCCACACGCCATCGGCAGCCTTCACCATATCGGCGCAGTGGTCGTCAGATGGGAAAATGTCACTACTCACCACCTTCACGCTCTGCGCCTGAGGGGCAAAGAATTGGAAAGTGACGGTGCCGTCGGCATTGATGGTGGGCGATGCCACTTGCGCCCGTTCGCTCAAAGCCTGCTGCGCCACAGCCGCAAAACTCATAGCGGCAAAAACCAATAAAAGTGCAAATTTTCTCATTATCGTAAAAAATTATAGTATTCAAGTTTCGCAAGTATTAATTTTTGGGGGAGTTAAGAAGTTAAAGATGTTATCACTCGCTTCGCTCGTTAGGAGTTAAGACGATAGTAATTGCTTTATGGTTGAGCTGAGTGGTGATTACAAACTGCAAACCCCATATTTACTTGCGAAACTTGAGTTATATTATTTGATTATGCTGATATGCCTGTTCTTAGTTCATTTTCAAGAAAAGAATACACATATCCGGCGCTTTGATAGTAGATCCCGGTTTCCGGATCTTGCAAGAGGGCAAAAGTATCAGAATTGTAGAACACAGTTAGTGCCTCTTGCATCGTAAGATGCCATTCTTCCATCAAAATTTCCGTAAGTTGAAAGGAGAGCTCTTCTTGCAATATCGTTATTTGTTCAGGTGTGAGTCGCATATTGGTATGAGTTTAGAAATTGCATTATGATTAGCAAAGAAAAATTGGAAAGTGATACCTTCGGCATATTTTAGTTCTTCAATTAATTGCTCAATGGTTAAATATCCGGCTTCGTAACGACGAATTTGAAAAGTGACCCCATCATCGGCAATTGGTCCATATACAATATCGTAATCGTGACACGGCGAAGGCAAGTTTCTATTTCTATTACGAATTACAAATTGCGCCCATTCCACGCAATAATCATTCCACATTTTTACTTTAAGTTCGCCGGAAGTTAGCACCTGCTCGTCAAATTTAAAAACGGAAACGACAGGAGTGCCCCTCCCTCTTTTTTGTTTTACACGCTGTTTTGCCATAGCCATAGCTTGATTATAGTCGGCAGAGAGATAGAATCCTTTTCCAAAATCTTTAAAAGGTTTTGATTTCTCAAGGTCGATTACTTGAATTTTTATGTCAGAGCCATGGTATAATTTCATAGCAGTTGTCCTCCATTGTTATGGCACACCTCTGCCAGCGTGTCGATATTGTCTTCAAAAGAAAGACAGTGGAGCACGTCGTAGAACTCATTTAAATGCGCATATCCCTTAAAGCGGACAAGGTAGTTGAATGCCTGCTTTTGAGAAATACCGTATCGCTTGGCAAATTCAGTTACGAGAGCGATGGTAAATTTTAATATGTTTAATTCTCGTTTCGACACAACTTAAAAATGGTTGGTTTGCGTGTTGCTTTGGGAGCAAAGATAATAATTTTTATTTACAACATGAAAAATCAATTATAAAAATCGGTTGGGCAATAAAGGCGACCGAGGAGAGTGGTGGTTATTTTCTTTTTTTTCGGGAGGCGTTTCGGCGGGTGGAATTGCCACGCTTGCCACGCTGCTGCCGGCGCGATGACTTGCCGCCCTCGTAGCCGGTGCGCTTGCGTTCGGCTTTGCTGTCGGCCGCTTTTATGCGCGAAGCATGGGTGATGGGAGCACGGTCGATGCGGTGCGACCCGGCGGGGTTGTTTTTGTCCACCAGCACAAAATCGAGTTGCTTTTTAATCAAATCGGCGCGTGCCACTTGGATGGTGATATTGTCGCCCAATCGGTAGATGCGACGGCGTCGACGGCCAATCAGGCAATAATTTTTCTCGTCGAATTCGTAGAAATCGTCGTCGAGGTCACGCACGGGAATCATTCCCTCGCAGTGCGTGTCGTTGAGTTCCACATAGAGTCCCCACTCCGTTACGCCCGAAATGTGTCCATCGAACACCTCGCCCAATCGCTCGCCCATAAATTCTACCGCCTTGTATTTGATGCTGGCGCGTTCGGCATCGGCTGCGAGTTGCTCTTGCCCACTCACATGCTTACATTCATCTTCCAGGGCAGGCAGGCTCACACTGCGTCCGCCTTGGGCATAGCGATCGAGCAAGCGGTGCACCATCATATCGGGATAGCGGCGAATGGGCGAAGTGAAATGGGTGTAGAAGTCGAACGCCAAGCCATAGTGCCCCACATTGGTGGCAGAATAGGTGGCTTTCGCCATAGAGCGAATGGCAAGGATGGAAAGCATTTCCTCCTCCGGGGTGCCTTTAGCCTTTTCGAGCATAGCATTGATGCTCAGGTTCACCTCCTTGGCAGAGCCGGAGGTTTTCACCTTATAGCCGAAGCGTGCTGCGATGTCGGCAAAATTGGATAGTTTGTCGGAATTGGGCACATCGTGGATGCGATACACAAACGCCTTCGGATTTTTGCCGCGTGGCGTTTTGCCGATATGCTCCGCCACTTTCACATTAGCCAACAGCATAAATTCTTCAATGAGTTTGTTGGCCTCTTTCGACACATGCACATGCACCGCCACTGGTTTGCCCTCATCGTTGATTTCAAACTTCATTTCTTCGCGGCTGAAATCGACTGCGCCATTGGCGAAACGCGCCGCGCGCAATTTTTGCGCCAGCTGATTGAGTGTGAGAATTTCTTCGCACAAATCGCCTTTGCCGGTTTCGATTACCTCTTGTGCTTCCTCGTAGGAGAAGCGTCGATTGCTATTGATTACCGTGTGCACGATTTCGTAGGCGTAGACTTTGGCATTATCATCGAGCTCAAAAATCACCGAGTGAGCCAACTTATCTTCGTGTGGGCGCAGCGAGCAAATATTGTTGCAAAGGCGTTCGGGAAGCATCGGTACAGTGCGGTCGACCAAATACACCGAAGTGGCGCGGCTTTCCGCTTCTTTGTCGATAATGCTGCCCGGGGTTACATAGTGTGTAACGTCGGCAATGTGGACACCCACCCGCCAGTGCCCGTTGTCGAGACGCTCAATGGAGAGGGCATCGTCGAAGTCCTTGGCATCGGCAGGGTCGATGGTGAAAGTGGTGGCATAGCGCATATCGCGTCGGCGCGCAATTTCTTCCTCCGGGATTACATCGCTGATTTTATTGGCAGCCTTCTCCACATTTTGCGGATACACGTAGGGCAAACCGAATTCCGCCATGATGGCATTGATTTCGGCATTGTTGCTTCCGGCTTCGCCCAGCGCATCAACCACCTCACCGATGGGGCTATTGGCATTTTCCGGCCATTCAATGATGCGCACCACAGCCTTGTCGCCGGTTTTGCCGCCTTTCAGTTTGTCGTTAGGAATAAAGATATCGGTGGCTAAAAATTTGCTATCCACGGCAAGAAGCGAAAAATATTTTTTCACTTGCAGCGTGCCGGTGAACACCTGCTCCTTACGCTCCAAAATTTTGATTACCTTAGCTTCCGGCTCCAGTCCCTCGCGAGCAGCGCTGATATGCACCAACACGCGGTCGCCATTGAGGGCGTGCATAGAGTTGCGCTCCGCCACAAAAATGGGCTTGCCATCGTCGTTAGCAGTGTCGACAGAGTTTTTTCCATTGCCGCGACGGATAAAAACGCCCTCTTCCACAGCCGAGCGCATCACCGCCTTAAATCGGCCCGGAGTGACCTCCGTCACGAAGCCATCGGTGTGTAGCTGCTCCAGCAATTCCACCACCATAGCGCGCTGGCGTGGCGTGGAAGCGCCCACCTGTTGCGACACCTGCTTATAATTGTAGGGGATTTTGTCGGCGGTGTTAAAGAAATTGATTACCTTGTCGTGAAAATCCCGACGTTCAATCTTATAGGATTTAAGTTTATCTTTTTTTGCCATAGTATTTTCTATTTTGAGTCAAATTTAGTGATTTTTTGCAACTCTTCCAATACCCCCGTAGTGATATGCACCAATTTTTATACATTCTTTACAAATACGGGCGCGGAAAACAGATGAACGATAACGATAACTCTGCATTTGTGGAACACTTGAAACACTTGAAACACTTGGGTTTGCAATGTAATACACTCGGGTGATGACTTGCCACAACCGACCCTCTTCGAGGCTCATGCCATCCGGTTGGCTTTCTCCAAGCTGCGCTCCGGCTGCGCCTCCGCTTGCATGGAGTTAACCACAATACGCCATCTCCGATGGCAGTGGGGAACACAATAAGCCGTTTCCGACGGCTGATGATGCGTGGAACGCCAGGTGAGTGAGGATGCCACAACCGACCCTCTTCGAGGCTCATGCCATCCGGTTGGCTTTCTCCAAGCT
>JBJECV010000142.1:0-7899 GCA_051871435.1 Sodaliphilus sp.
ATACTCCACCGTTGCCACCTTGCTCTTTGGCTGGCACACACGTGCTATAGAAAGCTCTCACGGATGATGATGGGGTGAAAATATAAAATCATGCGTGTGATTAGATTGATTCGAGGTCTTAAAAAGCAGTCGATCCCGGGAGTAAACGAGAGTCCTCTAACCAAGTGAGCCGAGCGGCTATGGTGTTTCAGCACCCTTCCCTTCAGGGCGGGGCAGGGGGTAGGCTTTCCTCTAACCAAGTGCGAAGCACGACTAACCTCCAATTTGGAGTTTCACGCGCAGAGGGCCATCGGAGATGGCGTATTGTGGTTAACTCCATGCAAGCGGAGGCGCAGCCGGAGCGCAGCTTGGAGATTGCCACGGCGAAGAAATTGAGCCTCGGAGGGTCGGTTGTGGCATTCCGCGCCACGGGTGTTTCAAGTGTTCCAAATGTTTCACGCGTTTCACCCCCACACTTTTTCTACAGAGCCGGTTTTTGGGGCAATAGTGGTGCGGGATTAGTCGAAATTTTTTCGACGGAACACGAAGTTGCGTCCCAAGTATTTTTCCCTCACCACGGGGTTTTCAGCCAATTCTTCGCTGGAGCCTTGGAAAAGGATTTTGCCTTCAAACAGCAGATAGGCGCGGTCGGTGATGCTGAGGGTTTCGGGTGCGTTGTGGTCGGTGATAAGGATACCGATGTTTTTCTCCTTCAGCTTATACACAATGCTCTGAATATCTTCCACCGCAATGGGGTCGACACCGGCAAAGGGCTCGTCGAGCATAATAAATCGCGGGTTGATGGCAAGGCATCGCGCAATTTCGCAACGGCGTCGCTCACCACCCGAAAGACGGTTACCCAAGTTTTTCCTCACCTTTTGCAAGTGAAATTCATTGAGCAAATCTTCCAATTTTTGGCGCTGGTATTCTGGCGTGGTGTTGGTCATTTCGAGCACAAGGCGCAGATTATCTTCCACGGTGAGCGTGCGAAACACCGAAGCCTCCTGCGGCAGATAGCCGATACCGAGTTTGGCGCGCTTATACACGGGTAGCTTGGTGATTTCCACATCGTTGAGAAACACCTTTCCCTCATTGGGGGTCACCAGTCCGGTGGTCATATAGAAGGTGGTGGTTTTGCCGGCACCATTGGGCCCGAGAAGCCCCACGATTTCACCTTGGCGCACATTAATCGACACATGGTTCGCCACCACGCGCTGGCGGTATTTCTTCACCAAATTGTCGGTGCTCAGCACCAATTCACCGGCCTCGCCGGCAGCATTGAGCCTTGCCACTATTTGCTTGGCATTTTTCTTGCCCGAGGCGGGAGCATCCTGCACCGGCGCTTCAGTAGGCGCGGCATTTTCGGTTTCTACCGAAGCGGGAGCATCTTCCTTCTGCGAAGGCGTATTTTTTTTATTCCAAGGAAAAATCATTGTGCGCTAAATGGAATGAAAATTACTTTTTAGGATTTAGGCGACTCTTAATATAGTCGGTGAGCAGATTAATAGCCACTTCATTATGTCCGCCCTGCGGCACGATAATGTCGGCAAACTTTTTAGCCGGCTCTATGTGCAAATTGTGCATGGGCTTGAGCACGCGTTCGTAGCGCTCTATCACCATGTTGGGCGTGCGACCGCGCTCAATGCAATCGCGCGAGATGACGCGAATCAAGCGGTCGTCGGCTTCCGCGTCCACAAACACCTTAATGTCCATCATATTGCGAAGACGCGGGTCGCTAAACACCAAAATGCCTTCAATTATCACCACATCGTGAGGCCCCATAGGGATGGTTTCTTTTTGACGCGAACAGGTGAGATAAGAATAGGTGGGCATTTCAATCCGCTTGCCATCCTTCAGCATCTTCAAATGCTCAAGGAGCAATTCCCAATCGAATGCGGCAGGCTCATCAAAGTTGATGTTTTGCCTCTGTTCGGCAGGCACATGGCTGGAGTCTTTATAGTAATTATCCTGGCTAATAATTCCCACTTCGCCCTTGGGAAGGCGATTCATAATTTTCTTCACTACAGTCGTTTTTCCTGAACCGGTGCCGCCGGCAATGCCAATGATAAACATAATAGCCTATATTAATGTTTTGAAAAGTGATACTTCGGTGAGTGGAAAATGCGCCACACCAATGTGCTGTGGCAAAACATTTCACAAAGATAATTTATTTATCACAAAAGTGAAAGATGTGAATCATAAAAATGCCCTAAAAAGGGCAAGTTTTTTTATTCACCGGCTATTTGCCGATTAATTTCTTCAATGTAGGAAAGCAATTCGTCGCGCCCGCGCCGATCTTCGCTCGAGGTGATGAAAATGGGTGGCAGTTCTTCCCATTGCTCCAGCAGCTGCTCTTTGTAGGCATTCACATTTCTAATCCCGGCTTCTTTTCCGAGCTTATCCATTTTGGTGAACACAATGCTAAAGGGCACACCGTTTTCGCCCAACCATTGCATAAATTCAAGGTCAATTTTTTGCGGCTTATGGCGGCTATCGACCAGCACAAAGAGGTTGGTCATTTGTTGACGCCCAAGAATGTAGCTTTTAATAATGTGCATCAACTGTTCGCGGCTCTCTTTTCCCCGCTGAGCATAACCATAGCCGGGAAGGTCCACGATATACCACTCTTCATTGATGAGGAAATGATTAATGAGCAAAGTTTTGCCCGGGGTGGACGACGTTTTTGCCAACCCGTTTTTATTGGTGAGCATATTGATGAGCGACGATTTGCCCACATTACTGCGCCCGATAAAGGCGTATTCGGGGCGATTGCCCGGCGGGCATTTGCGCACATCGGTGTTGCTGATTTCAAATTCGGCAGATTTAATATTCATTTTCTTACGCTATTTTGCTTGCAAAGTTAGCGAAAATCCCCCATTCCCTCAAATCCCCCCAAAAATTCATTCCTGAGAAATATAGCATTTCTATTACCAATAAGTTTCTAACAACCTTAAAGTCATTAAGGTCATTAAAGTCGTTAACGACCTTAAGGCTCTTAACGGGTATTCATTCTTTCTTGTGGGAGGTGATGTTATTCGGGTTGGAGCATGGCGAGGAATTCTTCTTCGTTGATGATGGGGATGTTGAGTTTGCGGGCTTTTTCGAGCTTTGCCGGACCCATGTTTTCACCTGCGAGCACGTAGGAAGTGGCGGCGGAGATGCTGCTCACATTTTTTCCGCCATTTTGCTCAATCATCGCTTTATACTCTTCTCGCGAATGACGGGCAAACACGCCACTAATCACTATTTTTTTACCCTCGAGCAAGTTGGTGCGATTGGCGAGTTCCTCTTCGCTCAAGCAGAGTTGCACACCGGCTTGACGAAGGCGCTCAATGATGGTCACATTGTCGGGGTTGGCGAAAAATTCCACGATGGAATCGGCGATTTTGGGCCCAATTTCCGGGATGGCGGAGAGTTCCGGCGCCGTCATTTCCATCAGTCGGTGGATGGTGTGCACATTGCGCGCAAGCACTTTTGCGGTGGTTTCGCCCACAAACGGGATGCCGATGGCAAAGAGCACGCGTTCGAAAGGCACTTCGAGCGATTTGCGGATGCCATTGAGAATGCGGCTGGCGGCTTTCTGCTGGAAATGCTCAAGGCACAGCAGCTGGTTGCCGGTGAGCGAATAGAGGTCGGCAATGTTTTGTACCAGTCCGCTTTCATAGAGCTGAACCGCCACTTCTTCGCCAATGCCATCAATGTTCATGGCGTGGCGCGCCACGAAATGCTCGATGCGCCCGGTGATTTGCGGTTTGCAGCCATATTTATTCGGGCACACCCATGCGGCTTCGCCCTCGATGCGCACCAATGGAGTGTGGCACACCGGACATTCGCGCACAAATTCAATGGGCTTACTGTCGGACTGACGGCGCGCAGTGTCAACGCCCACAATTTTGGGAATGATTTCGCCACCTTTTTCCACATAGAGGTAGTCGCCGTGGTGGATATCGAGTTGGCGGATAATATCTTCGTTGTGGAGTGATGCGCGTTTCACGATGGTGCCCGAAAGCAACACCGGCTCCAAGTTTGCCACCGGAGTGATAACACCGGTGCGCCCCACTTCAAAACTGATAAATTTCAGCGGCGAACATTCGCGCTCGGGGGCGAACTTATAAGCAATTGCCCAGCGAGGCGATTTAGCAGTGCTGCCCAAATTGAGCCATTGGCGGAGCGAATTGAGTTTGAACACCAATCCGTCGGTGGCGATGGGGAGGGTTTTGCGCTTTTCATCGCAGTGCTCAATGAATTGACGCACGGCATCGATGGAATCGAGCAGCGTGTAGTCAGCCACTTTAAACCCCCATTTTTTTAAGGCATCCAATCTGCCGGTGTGGGTGCTAAAGTCCGATTCCGAGAAAAGGTTGGGTCCCGAAGTATCGAGGTTGTCGCCGAGCAAGAAATAGAAATAGGCATCGAGTCCGCGCTTAGCCACTTCGGCAGAGTTTTGTAATTTAAGCGTGCCGGCGGCAGCATTGCGAGGATTGGCAAAAAGCGGTTCCTCATTGTATTCACGTTCCTTATTCAAGCGTTCAAAACTCGCCCACGGGAGCAAAATTTCGCCTCTCACCTCAAATTTGTCGGGCCAATCGCCCGGTGCGAGTTGGAGTGGCACGGATTTAATGGTAATCACATTGGCGGTCACGTCGTCGCCTTGCACACCATCGCCGCGTGTCACGGCTCTCACCAATCGGCCGTGCTCGTAGGTGCACGAAATGCTGGTGCCGTCGAATTTCATTTCGCCCACTATTTGCATAGTTTCGCCGCCGAGCCCATCGTGTGCTCTGCGCAAGAAATCTTGCACCTCCTCAATAGAATACGAATTACTGAGGCTCTGCATGGGGCGCTCATGCTTCACCTGGCGGAAACCCTGGCTAATGTCGCTACCCACTCGTTGTGTGGGCGACAGCGGGTCGGCAAATTCGGGGTACTCTTTCTCCAATGCTTCAAGGCGGTGCATCATCATATCGAATTCCATATCCGAGATGGTGGGCTGATTGAGCACGTAGTAGTTATGGTTGTGCATATTGAGCTCTTGGCGTAGCTGCTTGATAGTGGCTTCAATGTTGTTCATATCCTAAATAAAAATGGGTGATTACTCTTCACAAAAATAGTAAAAAAAGAGGAGCTACGCAAGCGTAGCCCCATATAAATATGAAGGATAAAAATTATATGCGATTAATCCACATTTTTCACTTCCCAGCCCAATGCTGAAGCTCCGAGCACGGCAGCATCGGATTCTTTCATCTCGCTGAGCACGATTTTGGCTTTGCCTTTAAAGCAAGTCATCACATTCTTTTCGTAGGCTTCTCTCACAGGCTTCATAATCAGTTCGCCACTCTTGGTGAGGCCACCGAAGAGCACGAAAGCCTCCGGACTGGAGAATGTGCAGAAATCGGCGAGGGCTTCACCGAGGATGGTGCCGGTGTATTCAAAGATTTCTTTGGCGAGTTTATCGTCTTGCACAGCGCAGTCGTACACGTCTTTCGAAGTGATTTCATCGATAGGGATGTTGCGAAGCAGCGAATCTTCGCTGCGAATTTCGAGGAATTCGCGAGCAGTGCGAGCCACACCGGTAGCAGAGCAGTAGGCTTCCAAGCAACCCGAGCGACCGCAACCACACATACGTCCGTTGGTGCGCTTCATAATCACGTGACCGAGTTCGCCTGCGAAACCGTCGTGACCATACACCACTTGTCCGTTGATAACGATACCGCTACCCACGCCGGTGCCGAGGGTAATCATGATAAAGTCTTTCATACCGCGAGCCACGCCATAAGTCATTTCGCCGATGGCAGCAGCATTAGCATCGTTGGTAATCACACAAGGGATTCCGAATTTGTCGCTGATAAGGTCGGCAAGGGGTATGGGAGTGGGCCAAGGCAGGTTCACGCCATCGGCAATCACGCCGGTATAGTAGCACGCGTTAGGTGCTCCCACGCCGATACCGTTAATTTTATCCACAGCATCGTTTTCCACCACCAATCGCATAATAGCTTCGTGAAGTTCAGCGATATAATCGTTGATGTCAGCATGTTTAGCTGTTTTAATACTACTGCTTGCGAGCACGGTACCGCGAGCATCAACCAAGCCGAATGCGGTGTTAGTGCCACCCATATCGATACCAATTACATAAGGTTTTGCCATGTTGATTTATTTCTGTTTTAAGGGGTTAGTTATTGAATTTTGTTATAGTTTTGCAGTTATGCTCACAAAGTTAAACAATTTCCATTGAAAAAAGGCACAAATCATCCACTTTTTTTTGCCGGCCACCACCGGTTCTCACATTTAAGGATGCGAATGATGGTTTAATAATTCAATCCGAAAGCCCATAGGGGCACCACATTGGCATATCCGAATTCAATATCATCTTTCACGATATATCCATTTGTGGCGGCTTCAGTTTGCTTCTTACCTTTTTTCTTACCTCCTATTTCGAAGGTAATATCGTTGACCTCAAAGTCGGAAATTTTGCTACACACCACGGGGTGCTTCACACGCATTTGGTTCATAAAAAAAGTTTCCCTCACATTGCCGATATTGGCATCGTGGGATGCAAGGGCATAAATGATGTTGGTGTTGTCGAGATACACCTTTTCCACTTTTCCGAGGCTGCGAATACCGGTGGTGGAGTCGCGAAGCGTAGCTATAACGCCTGCACGCTCCATATAGTGAAGATAGGTGGAAATATCGTTGCGACTCAATTTGGTGACATCGGCAAGTTTTTGAAACACCGGCTTAAAGGGCGCACTTTGTGCAATCACCATCAGCAACTGCTTCAATTTCCTTCCCGCCGACACGCTGATATTTGCAAAGTTAGGGATGTCGGTTTCCATGGTTTGCGTTAGCACTTGAAGCAGCTCAATATCAAAATCCACATCAATGCCAAACGGATAGTACCCCCGGCGCAAATAATCCTTAAATAAGGGCAACGGATGTGCTACGGAGGGTATGGTGGCTTGATGAGCGAGAATCTGGCTCAATGAATAAGCCGGCACTTCAATATCATGGAATAAAGCGAGATATTCTCTAAACGATAACCCCTGCATTTCATAGATGGGCACACGGCGGCTAAGATCGGCCATCCCTTGAAAAATGTCAAGAATCGATGAACCGGAAATCACCACTTGCATATCGCTATAAGTGTCGATGATTTCCTTTAATTCACGCGACCAATCGGGATATTTATGTATTTCATCAATGAACAAATGCTTGCCGTTCATTTTAGAGAATTGGTCGGCCACATCTAATAAGGAATGTGTAGCAAAATACAATTGGTCGGCAGAAATATATAGCGTGTGTGCCACATCCAAATTTTGCTTGATGTATTGCAAAAGCATGGTGGATTTCCCCACACCCCGCGGACCTACTATGCCAAAAACACGACCACTCCAGTGAATCTCGTGGTATTTGTATCGAAAAAACGAGTGGAATTGTCCTCGAGTTTGTGTTTGAACAAACTGAATAATTTGTCCATAGCGCTATCTTTTCTGCAAAGAGATATAATTTTGCACTAAAAAAATGCAGAAAATTGGAAAAATTGCATTTATTTGGTGCAGTTTTTAGCAAAAACGGGTCAGTAGAAAAATAGTGGGGGCAAGCATAAATTCTGGAGAGCCCGAAATTCCTACCGCTAACGCCATCTTGCCTTATTGGGCTTGATCTCACCCCACCACCCACCTTATCTTTGTGGTCAAGTTCTTTGAAATTATGAACAGCAGCGAGTTGTACAACGGTGTTTCAAATGTTTCACAAATGGGTTTTGGTTTTCGTTTTCGTCCGATTGGTGTTTCAAGTGTTTCAAGTGTTTCAAGTGTTTCAGGTGTTTCAGGTAAACAAGACACCCTAACCAAGTGCGAAGCACGACTACCTCCAATTTGGTGTTTCACGTGCAGAGGGCCATCGGAGATGGCGTATTGTGGT
>JBJECV010000143.1:0-7880 GCA_051871435.1 Sodaliphilus sp.
GAAAGACCGAATTTGGGCGCTTCGGAAGATGCAGGCACTTGGGTCAGCACCACGCTCACGCCTTCCACAGGATTGTTCTTTTGGTCAACTACGGTGCCCTTGAAAGTAACGGGATCGAACACCACACCAAATTGGGTAACGGGGAAACTCCATGCAGCTGTTGACGGGGTGAGGTCAGCCACCTTGATATTATCGTTTTTGTTACCGTAGCACATATTCTTGATAGAGGAATCTACTGCGAAAGAAACCGTTTTATAGGTATCGGATTCGGATTGAATCTTCACGCGGAGGCTACCACCGGTGTAAACGAATGGCTCGGAGAATGAAAGCGAGAGGTAGTCGTTAACGAGTTCGGAGGAAGTACCTTGCTTTTTGAATTCATAGTCACCTTCGAAAGCCAAAGTCATTGCATCGTCGGCAGTGAAGGCGATAGTGCCGAATTCAGTGTCTTCGCCATTGGCGATAAACAATTTCACATGGCCGGTGTGCGCATCGGTGGCTTTGTAGGCGGCATAGGTGATAGAAGCAATCTTATCACCTGCCTTGATACCTGCAGCGGCAAGCATTTCGGCAGTGTAGAGCGTTTCCGACACACTGTTGCAATAGTTGAGATAGAGCGGTGATGAAGTAGTGGTGGATTTTGTACCCACGGTGAAGGTGTTGGTTGCGCGTTCTTCACCCACTACCACTTGGATGGTATCGGAAACCACTTCGTAACCATCAGCCCAAGCCAATTTCACATAGGCGGGATAGGTGCCTGCATAGTAAGGAGTGAAGCTGAAAGCGTATTCCACATCGGCGGAAGTGGCGATAGGCAGAATGTCGGCGGGGTCGATGGTGCATACATCTTCGCCGTTGAACACGAGCACTGCGGTGTAAGCCTCTTCGGTGGCGGGAGCAAGGTTGCGCACCTTGTAGGAAGCCACGTATTCGCTGTTGACAGTAGCCGTAGCAGGAATTTCTGCTTTAATTTCCACCACATCGTGAGCCACATCCACGAGTGTGCCACCATACACATTGTCGAGCGCAGCATAACCGGATTCGAAACCGATGTAGTATTCACCTGCAGGGATGGTGGAAATCACGTGGTTGGACCAAGTTTGAGAAGCAGTGGCCGACGTACCGCAATTGGTACCGGTCATATCGATATCATCTTTCGAGAGTGCGAGAGTCCAGTTCTTGCGGTCGGTGGAATAGTACACATTGATGAAGCAAGTGGCAGAGGTAGACGAAGTGCGACGTGCTGCGTCGAATGTGAGTTTTTCACCTTCTTCCACACGCAATTTGGGTGTGCAGAGAATGGAAAGTTCGGAAGATGTGGAGTTTTTAGCGAAATTGTTAGAGCCGTTGGTGTAGGCGGTTTTGTCCCACTTACCGGCATTTTTACATTCAAACCATCCGTCGGGAATGGTTGAGGAAGTGTTGTTGGCTTCAAAGTCTTCGAAGAACTTAGATGCATCGCGCACGGTAACCGATAGGGGCACGCTATAGCTGATGCCTTCGTAGCCCACTGCTGAGATGGTGAGGTTGCCGGCGTAGATGCCCGGCACGGCAGAGAGTGCTGTGAGGGTGAGGGTGTCGGCTTGGTGTGCTGCAATGCTGGTAGCAGTTTTCGACACAGCGAAGCCATCAGGCACGGAGATAGCGGCTGCGAGCGGAGCGGCGCCATTGTTTTCGATGATGAACGTGTGCTCCACATCGGCTGCAATCATACCAAATGTGCCGAACGCTTTTTCGTAGGTAGAACCTTCAGTCATCACATAGCCATTGCCGTTACGCAGACGGATAACGGGCTCGTATTTCACGGGTTCCACCCAAGAGCCGGAAGCGGAGGTGGAGGAGAAATTTTCCACCAAGTCGTAGCGATAGCGAGAGGAGTATTCAGCAATATTGAGCGTGGCAGAAATTTCCACTGTAGCGGTATCGCCCGGAGCCAATGCTTCGGTGAAGGGTTGGGTGGCGATAATGGTGTGAGGAGTGGAAGAGCTGTTGTATTTGCCCAAGCTGTAGGAGAAGCCGGCGTCGCCGGGCTTGAATTCGAGGTCGCCGGTGTTGATAATCTGACCGGAGATCGCCACGGTGAAATTGCCATCGGCGTCGCAGTCGGCAGAGGTGGGCGAAGTGGTGGTGCACTTAAACACTTTCAACGCCTTATACAAATCGATTTCTGCGCTAGAAGCAGCAAAATCGTCGATGTAGGCATAGTGCGCGAAGATAGCCACTCTTTCGTTTTGGAGTCCGGAGATGGCATATTTCACGAAAGCAGATGTGCTGGGTTCGCCATCCACAGAGGCAGAGATGGCATCGCCAATCACATATTCACCGGATTCGTCGGTGGTTACTTTATAGAAAACCACAGAAGTGGTGGCATTATAGTTTTTCACCATCAACGATGCTTCGCCGGTGAGGCGCGGAGTGATCAGGTATCTTGGCGAATCGGAATTTTGGTAGCCACAGTAGAGTGCTTGAGAGCCATCCACGCCATTGCCTGTTCTGTAGCTGAAAGAGGTGGTGCCGGAACCGATACAATGCCAGCTTTTCGACACAGCGAAATCACTTGTTGTGGAGGTGGTAACAGATGTTTCGAAATCCACCGCATAGGGTGATTCCACTCTCACGCCGTCTTGTGCAGAGGCGTAGAGTCCACAGGTGATTGCAGTCATCAGAAAGAAAAGTCTGAATTTTTTCATAAGCAATTTGTGATTAAAATGAATAAATGTATTTGTCGAATATTTTTTTAGGAGTTAAGAAGATGATTTTTTAGGAGTTAAGAAGTTAAAGAAGTTATCACTCGCTTCGCTCATTGGAAGTTAAGACGAATGTCTCGTAGTTGGAAATTAGGGCGATTATGTTGTAGGGCGCTTTCCGTAGCCTTTGCAATCGTCTTAACTTCTTAACTTCTTTAACTTCTTAACTTCTTTAACTTCTTAACTTCTTAAGTATAACTTGTAGACTCAAAAAGCAGCCGGGGGTAGGCTTTTTTTATCTTCTTACAGTATATAATAAGCAGCGGAGAGAGTTTTGAGTTTCTCCGCTGCTTAGGAGTTATTGCATCATCACTTGTTGAGCAAAATGTTGACTAATGCGGTGATGTCGGTCACGTTGACGATGCCGTCGCCGTTCACGTCGCACGCATTCTTGTCGTACACGGCTTGTGAGTTGAGGTAAGCCACGAGTGCTGTCACGTCGGTTACGTTGACCACTTCGTCGCCGTTCACGTCACCCACATTGGTGGCATTGGTCATGTGGATGAATTCCACATTGTCGTAGAAGCCGCCGAGGCTCTCGGTGGTGGTGGCTTGGATGCCAATGTACACCTTCTTGCCGACGTAAGCCGAGAGGTCGTAGGAGAGGTGTGTCCAGCCTTGTGCGGGGTCGAAGAGCTCAAGTGTGGTCGAAGAGCCCACTTGTGTAAAGGCGTTCACATCGGTGTTGCTTGTTTCGCTCACATACACGCTCACCACCGGGCATCCTGATGGGAGAATGCTGTTGACAGATTCCCAAGAGCGTGCATCCAATTCCACTTTACCTCCATCGAGCACGGTGAATTGCTGACTTACCAACCAGTCGTTGAAGAAACCGTTGCTGTTGCAGCGGGTCATCAGTGATTGACTGCCGTGAGGCTCTTTGAGCGATTGATAGCACTGGCTATCGTTGAGCACGAAGAAGGAGAGCATACCGCCATTGTTGGGGAAAGTCCACGAATAGATGGGCAGTGAAGAGGTGGCGTCGGCGTTGATGCCGGTGAAACCTGCGGGTACTTCACCGGTGGCATCGTGTTCGAAGCCATAGTAGTAGATGTCCTTGCCCAAAGCCACTGCTGCGAGCGGGAATGTGGCAGAAGTGCCATCGCTGAAGGTGACGGTGAGCATATCGTTGACGTCGGTATAGGCTTCACTGAGGGCTGCTTTGAAGGTGATGGTGAATTGCTTCGACGAACTTGGAGCAATTTCATCGTCGGCAGCGAGGTTGGTGGTGAAGTAGGGCGTGCCAAATGCCACGGAAGCCACTTTCACGCTTTCGCTACCAAGGTTAGCGATAGAGAACACAGGCGAAACTTCTTCTGTGTCGTAGTTCACCTTGTAGGCATCCCAGCCATCGGTGCTGAACGATACATTGGCAGAAGCTGCTTCAATCTTCACATTGTCTAAGGCAGCACCACGGCTCTTGTTGTAGTTGTGAGAGATGTAGCGCCAGCGCAGTGCGATTTCCTTGCCGGCATAGGGAGTGAGGTCAACGGTTTCGTAGCACCAGTAGGCATTGCCGTCGGCTTCCACATTGTTGCTGATGAGGCGCACTTGTTGCCATTCACCGCCATCCACTTGCACATCGAGGAATGCGGCGTCGATGCCGTCTTCGGCAGTGGTGTGGTTGGTGTGGAGCACGGTTTTATCGTCGGTAAGGTTCACCGGACGGTCGTTACCCCACCAGAAGCTGAGTTGATATTTACCATCGGCAGGTACCTTGATGTTGGGCGAAACGAGGTAAGCAGGGTCTTCCACCTTGTTGGAGTAAGCCAGTGCAGAGCCTTCGCCTTCGTAGGGCTGATAGTCGGTGCGCGACCACTTAGTGGAAGCACCGTTTTCGGCACTCCAACCCAGCGGAGCAAAGGTGGTGCCATTGAAGTCTTCGGTCCAAGGATAAGTGTTCACAGAGTGGTCGGCTTGTGTAGTGAACGACCACACGGGGCAGTCTTCGGCATTGCCTACGCTATTGTAGGCCACCACTTTCCAGTAGTAGGTGGTGGAGTAGTCGGCTTTCGCCAACTTATAGGATGTGGCAGTGCCCACGTCTTCGCCATTCACCACATCGAATGCATCGGCACTCTTACCGATGTAGATTTTGTAGCCTTCGGCGAATTGTGCTTCGCGCCAGGAGAATTGGATGTTGCGCGTGTAGATTTCGGTAGCATCGGGCTTAGGAGTCACGGGTTCACACACGGTGGGAACGCCATCGAGGCCATACACATTGGGGAGCAACACGCGGTCGATGAGGAAGGTGGTCCATTCGTCCACGCCTTCGGAAGAATAACTTACAGCGGTGTTTTTGAAGCGCACGCGCACACTGTCGGTGTCGAATTTAGAGAGGTCGACGGTCACATTGATTAAGGTGTCCACCTTGGTGTAGTCGGCCACCCACACACTGTCGTAGGAAGCACCATCGTTTTTGGAAACTTCCACCACGAGGTCGTTGTAAGGCACCACTTCGCCGGTGAACATACTATAATAGGTGAATGTGAATTGCTTCGGACCGTTGGGATCGCTCAAATCCAAGCGCGGAGAGGTGAGGTAGCAATCTTCGATGCTACCCGAAGAGTAGGCACTCTTGTCGCCTTCAATGGCGTAGGCGCTGGTGCTGAAACCGGTTTGCGACCATCCTGCGGGTGCGAATTGGTCGCCTTCGAAGAGCTCAAGGGTGTAGCCGTCGGGCACAGCTTGCTTGTTGGCCACCACTTGAAGAGTCACATCGCCGCCATTGGTGTGGAACACCACATCAGCCGTGGCTGGCGAAGCGAGAGAAGCGGTGTATGCCACCTGAATGTTGGCAGTTTCGTTGATGCCCAAATTGATGGCGCTGAGGTCGGTGGGCACGGTGATGCAATCGGGAGCGTCGAAACCGCTCACGGTGAGACCTTTCTTACCCACGTTTTTCAGCTTAATCACTTCGGTGTAGCGCTTTTCGCCAACATACATTTCGGGCAACTCATAGCGCGATTGGCTCAATTCGGCGATGGGGCCGGTGAGCGCTTGGTGATATTTCACGCTAATGTTGTCGAGATACACAATATTAGCGGTGAGCTTTTGCAAATTATAAATGAAGGCAATTTTGATGGTTTTGCCTTGATAAGCATCGAGGTCGAGTTTGGAGGTGTGAATACCCCAGTTTTGCCAAATGTAGGAGCCGTAGGGGTCGGCAGGCACACCACTATCGCGCACATCTTCTTCATTTTGAATGTCGAAAATCACGGTAGTGTCGGAGGGGTTAGCCATGTCGATGATAGCCACTTGGAGGGTCATGGCGCGATCGTTGAGACACGCTGCAGCGGCAGCTTTCCAGTCGAAAGCCAGCTGGTAGGTGTTGTCGAGGGTGAGCGCCGGGGTGATGATGTAGTCTTTACGCGGTCCCACGCCATCGCCGTCGCCCTTGTCGTAGGTGGGCGCGTCGCAATAAGCGTAGTGATAACCGGTCATTGTGCTACTGGCATTCGTGCTCTTGGCAATGGTCCACCTATAGCCGGCGTGCGAACCGGTATACTCTGTGATGGTGGTCCACCCATCCGGGAACTGTGTAGTAGCCACATCGGATGGCGTGCTTTCAAAGTCTTCGTCGAGCAGTGTTTGGGCATTCGCCGACACCGCCAATGAGCAGAGCAATGAAAGCATCAAAAAGTAGATTTTTCTCATGTCCTTAAAATTTAAAATTATATAATAATATTTGGTTGAATCAAAGCAAAAGGCTTCAAACCCACTGATTGATAAGGGAAAAAGCTGCTTCCACTATGTGAACAACGACAAGCAATCGCGTCACAAAATCAAGCACACGCCTCCTTCATATCTCCTACCAAGAGATACAAATCAATTGCAAAAATACAAAATATTCGCCGAATTTTTTAAAAATTTTCCACAAAAATCAAAAATTTAGCGAAAATTTGTACTATTTCGGGGAGGAATAAGTCAACGGTGGGATGCCCCACACAGATCTCGAATCTCACAGATTTATTTTTTATCTGGTCACGAATGCAGCGAATTGAGATAACCCGCCCGCACGAATTCCAAATTTTGACTGAAGGATAGATTTAACCACGAATTGCACGAAAAAATTGAGTGTGGATGCTACAACAACCAACCCCTCAAGACTCTTCTTCTTGTTCTTGGCATCGGTGGTCTCATCGCTGCGCTTGCAGGTTAATCACAACACGTCACCACCGATAACTGTCTGTATGTAAAATCGTTGGGATATCGGTAGATGGGGTTGCATACCTAACGGCATGCATCAAAGTGGGCGGCTTCGGATACCGGCATTTCGATGAGCACTCCGCTGCGCTCCGTGCTCATCTCATACCGGCCTACACACATCCCCTCCCAATGGGATGGCAATACATTCGGATACCACCTCCGAGATGGATTTGTGGGGGCGCAAAGTATTGCGCCCGCCCACTGCGGCGTATTTGCAAGTGGTTGTTTTATAGTGGTTTGCACCCATTATATGCCGGAGGCATGTCCCTATCGGCGGGTGGCATTTTCGCCGGCATTGGTATGGTGCCCCCACGAATTTTCTACTGACCCGGGAAATGGGGGTAAAAAAAGGCCGGGTGCCTTTTTTTGAGGCACCCGGCGGTGTATGGTTTGTATGGACGGGAGGCTTGGGGCCTTGGCCCATAGTTTTTTATGTGCGGATTAGAGCTGTGGGCCGGCGGCTACGAGGGCTTTACCTGCGGCGTTGCTTTCATACTTGGCGAAGTTTTTGATGAAGCGTGCTGCGAGGTCTTTCGCCTTTTCTTCCCATTGTGCGGGATCTGCGTAGGTGTCGCGTGGGTCGAGGATGCCGGTGTCAACGCCTTCCAACTGGGTGGGAACCACGAAGTCGAAGAATGGGATAACTTTGGTGGGAGCCTTGTCGATGGCGCCGGAGAGGATAGCGTCGATGATGCCGCGGGTGTCGCGGATGGAGATACGCTTGCCTGTACCGTTCCAACCGGTGTTCACGAGGTATGCCTTAGCACCGCTCATTTCCATACGTTTTACCAATTCTTCGGCATACTTGGTGGGGTGGAGTTCGAGGAACGCCTGGCCGAAGCATGCGGAGAATGTGGGAGTGGGCTCGGTGATACCGCGTTCGGTACCTGCCAATTTAGCGGTGAAGCCGGAGAGGAAGTAGTA
>JBJECV010000144.1:0-7707 GCA_051871435.1 Sodaliphilus sp.
ACATCATTAATAATGTGAGCACCCAAATCGGTTACGCACTTCCTTGCCACCGAAGCGCGGAATGTGTCGATGGAGATGGGCAAGTGTGGCGCCAAACGCTTCACCACTTCTATTCCCCGCTCCAAGCGTCGCAATTCTTCGTCGGCATCCACCTCTGCTGCACCCGGGCGAGTGGAATAAGCACCAATGTCAATCATATCGGCACCTTCCGCCACCATTTGCTGCACACGCTCTTCCATAGCGGCGGTAGTGAACGTGCGACTCCCCGCATAAAATGAATCGGGCGTAGCGTTAAGAATACCCATTACCAACGGATGGTCGATAACGAGGTCGCTGCCACGCAGATGAAGAGTATACGGAACAAAATTCACCAAATTTGCAATCTTTTTTGATTTAACTCTGCGAAAATACAAAAAAAATCTCCCACAAGCAAACAAACCTCCCAAAAAACCACTCTACTCTATGAATCAGCAGAAATACACTGAGGTCAAAATACCAAAACCCATAATCCTTAAAGAGACGCTTAAGCCGAATGGCATAACCACATCAACACAAAAACTTCCATCCCGGCTGCCAACTTGTCGTTTTGGGCTTGACATCACTCCACCACCCACCGTATCTTTGCCCCCGAGTTCTTTGAAGTATTGAAGTCAATCAGTTAACGAGTGTCCCCGGTTTCAGGTGTTTCAAACCAAGAGCAAATGCTACCCACCGGTAGGTACATGCCTTTGGTATGTAATGGGTGTAAATCACTAAAAAACAATTACTTGTAAACCGATTGTCTGTAGCGCGACCTTCAAATCCAACGCCGGTGTTTCAAGTGTTTCAAGTGTTTCACGCGTTTCAGGTGTTTCAAGTGTTTCAGCTGTTTCAGAAGATGTGGAAACTTTACACCCTTCCCTTTAGGGAGGGGGCGGGGGTAGGCTTCTTTAGGGAGGGGTCGGGGGTAGGCTTCTTTAGGGAGGGGGCGGGGGGTAGGCTTCTTTTTTAGGGTTGGGGTAGGGCTTTAGATGATGCCCATGTAGCAGAGGAAGATGAGCACCACTGCCACGGGGGCCACGAAGCGTAGGCAGAACACCACGAGCCACTGAATGCGTGTGCGCAAGGCACCATGGTTGGTGAGTTGGTCGGTGATCACTTTCTTGTCGAGGAACCAACCTACATAAATGGCGGTGAATAAGCCGCCGAGCAGCATGAAGAAATTGCTCGACAAATCGTTGAGGAAGTCGAAAATGTTTTTGTCGATGATGCTCACACCGCTGAGCACATTGAACGATAGGGCACTCACCACGGCTATCACTAAGGTGATGCCTGCCACTATCAGCGTGGCGCTTTTGCGTGAGGTTTTAAATTCTTCGGAGATGAAGGTGATGGGTATTTCGCTCAATGAAATGGTGCTGGTGAGGGCTGCAAAAAAGAGCAATACGAAAAATAGGATGGCCCACAAATAGCCGCCAGGCATTTGTTGGAAGATGTTGGGCAGCACTTCAAACACCAATTTCGGTCCCGATTCGGGCTGCATGCCAAAAGAAAACACTGCCGGGAAAATCATAATGCCGGCAAGCAGTGCCACGAGTGTGTCGAGGGTGGCAATGGTGCAAGCATCGCGCACGAGCGGAGCTTTGTCTTTGAAAAATGATGAAAAGGTGATGAGCCCGGCTATACCCAAGGTGAGCGACATAAATGCTTGCCCAAATGCATCCACCACGCCGCGCCAAGTGAGTTTCGAAAAATCTACATGAAATAAAAATTCCATTCCTTTGCCTGCATTTGGCAAAAGCATGGAATTGATGCAGAATACCACTAAGAGCACAAACAGCAAGGGCATCATAATCGACGATGTTCGTTCCACACCTTTGCGCACGCCACCGAGCATCACAAAGAAGTTGATGGCAAGAAACACCACTGTGAGCATCACATTGCGATACGGGCTCGATACGAAATCGGTGAAAATAGCGGAGTATTCCGCCGAACTGTGGCCCGACAAATTACCCGCCACTGCTTGGAAAAGATATTCCAACACCCATCCGCACACCACGCTATAAAATCCCAATGTGATGATGGCGCCGAGCACACATACGAATGCCACATTGTGTACCTTCAACTTTGGAGAAAGCTGCTTGAGCGCGCCACGCATATTCAAGTGGGTGCTACGCCCGATAATGAATTCGGATAGCATCACCGGAATGCCCAATAATAGCACACAACCGATATACACGATGATGAAAGCGCCACCTCCGTTTTCGCCTGCTATGTAAGGAAATCTCCAAATGTTGCCTAATCCCACTGCCGAACCCACGGTTGCGGCGATTGCACCAATGCGCGAACTAAAACTTGCTCTGTTGGTCATTTCTCTTTTTTGTAGTAGATGTTTGTGATGGATTGCTGCTGTCAATCCGTAATCATTTAGCCTAAAATGGGTAAAAATTCCCAAATTTTTTCGCAAAATTACTAATAATTTTTGGAAAAATCAAGTTTTGTTGAAAATAATCGAAACCAACAGGTGAACGATGAACTATAAAATGCCATCGAAAAGTCCTAAGCCGTAGAGGAAAATGATGATGATGGCGATGGGTGCAAAATAGCGAATGCACAAAAAGAGCGGCCGGCGCCAAATGCTCACTTTGGTGGTGCCGTGGTTGGTGAGCTCGTTGTCCACAAATTTTTTGTCGACATACCATCCCACAAACCAAGCAAAGAACACACCGCCAAGCGGAAGCAAAATGTTGCTCGACACGAAGTCGAACAAATCGAAAAGCGTCTTCCCGCAAATGGTGAAATCTTTCAGCACACTAAAGGAGAGCGCGCAAAGTGTGCCGAAGGCAATACCGATGCCAGTGTTTACCAGAGTGGCGTTTTTGCGGCTCAATTGGTGCTCTTCCACCATAAAGGTGATGGATATTTCGCTCATGGAAATGGTGCTGGTGATCGACGCAAAAAAGAGCAGCAAGAAAAACATCACCGACCATAAATAGGCGCAAGGCAATTGCTGAAAAATGTTGGGCAATATTTCAAACACCAACTTTGGTCCCGCCTCAGGTTGCATTCCGAAGGAAAACACCACCGGGAATATCATTATGCCCGACAGGATGGCCACAAGGGTGTCTAACACCGCCACAATGGTGGCATTCCGCGCCAGTGAATCGGTGTCTTTAAAATACGATGCGTAGGTGAGCAGGCACGAAAGCCCCACACTCAGCGAGAAAAAGGCTTGACCCATAGCGCCAATAGCCACCTTGGGCGAGAGGTGTGAGAAATCGGGAAGAAACAAAAATTTCAGTCCCTTTGTGGCGCCGGGAAGGGTGAGGGCATAGGCGATAAACACCAGCAATATCACAAACAGCAGCGGCATCATAAAGTTTGCCACCTTTTCTATGCCTTTCTTTATGCCGCGCCGCAGCACCAAGAAATTGATGCACAAAAAGAGCACCGTCCACAGCACCGTGCGCCATGGATTTGCCACAAAGCCGTTAAACATATTGGTGTATGCTTCTGCCGAGTGACCGGAAAGATTGCCGCTAATGGCTTGGAAAAGGTATTCAATAATCCATCCACACACCACACTATAGAAGCTCAAAATCATCAGCGAAGCCAAAATGCCCATATACGACATCCAGTGCCACTTGGTGCCGGGGGCCAATTGCTTGAGCGCTCCTGCCACATTTTTATGCGTGCCGCGCCCGATAATAAATTCCGACACCACCACCGGGATGCCCACCAATAGCACGCACCCAATGTAGATGAGCAAAAATGCTCCACCACCATTTTTACCCGCTTCGTAAGGGAAGCGCCAAATGTTGCCTAATCCCACTGCCGAACCCACGGTTGCGGCAATTGCTCCTATTCGCGTTACAAACTGTGCTCTCTCGTTACTCATATCATTTAGTTTTAGCCCTTAGCCATTAGCCCTTAGCCCTTAGCCTTTAGCCTTTAGCCTTTAGCCATTAGCCATTAGTCATTAACTTTTTATCCAATTTCTAATTTCTAATTTCCAATTTCTAATCTCCAATTTCTAATTTCCAATTTCCAATTTCTAATCTCTAATTTCCAATTTTTAATCTCTAATCTCTCTTAAAATCGCGGCATCTCTTGCATATCGTTTGCATTATCTTGCTGATTTGCATCTTTTTTTGCCGATTTTTTCCCCTTTGCCTTCTTTCGAGGCTTATGTTTTGCTTTTTTTGCCTTCTTGTGCGTGGAAATGCTATCGGGCTTCACATTCACCGAGTCGGCCAAATACTGCATCACAGCTTGGTTGGGCTTCGCCTCATCTCCGCTCGATGCTCGCTGCGATTTGGAAATGGAAGCAAATGCAATGGCACCGGCAAGCATCAGCAAAGCCGCAAGCGTGCCTATGCGTTCGCGTTTGGTCATCGAAAAGAAATCCGAAATTTTGCCCATAGTCTTAGCCTTTCCCTTTACGCATCAATTTGAGAAAAATTAGAAAAAATTGTTTATTAACTGCAAATTTAATATTTTTATGCTATAATCACCTATAAAATTGAATAAAAATCACCCGGATATGTGAAAATAATACCGATATTCTTTTCGCACGTCTATATGAGATGTAGAATATTTACCAACAAAATGAATTATTTTGGTCCAAATTTTTGTAAATTTATTTAAAAAGATTAATTTTGCCGAGCAATTTTTGGAAATAGTAATTAGTAGTATTCAGATCATTGTTTAAAGTAAAGAAATTCACCGAAATTTTAAAAATCATTTCGTGAAAAAGAAAAGTTATATTCCCAAAGGTTTATGTTCAGTCATCATCACTGCTGTGGTGATCTACCTCACTTTGTCGTCGAATCCATTAGATATCAATTCGTTTCAGCTTTTCTCGGGCTTCGATAAACTGGCGCATTTTTTAATGTACTTCACTGTGGCAGTGGTCTATCTCTACGATTACACCAAATTCAAACTCCCTCACCACACCACGCTCAATCTGGAACTGTTGCTCACGGCTTTTGCCGCCGTGATGGGCTTGCTGTTGGAAATCGGACAGTTGGTGCTCACCGATTGCCGCGAATTTGAAATTTATGATTGCATTGCCAATGCAGTGGGCGCTTTGTGCGGATTTTTTGTGATGCGTTTTTGGGGCATTCATTTATTGCGAAAATACTTCTTAACCGGCAAGCACTCCCACCGCTCTCGGCATCACCATTTCAATTAATTCTCCTTCTCTTTTTTGCAAAATTGAAGAATTGTGCGTAAATTTGTCAGAAATCAACAAATTTATGCAATATGCTTTTCCCTGAAAAATTACGTCAATTGCGTGCCGCTTCCGGCTTAAAGCAAAAGGAAGTGGCTAAGCGTATAGGGGTCGACATCCCTATGTATAGCCGCTTCGAGCATGGCGAGCGCCGACCTAAGCGCGACACGGTGGTGCGCCTTGCCAAAATTTTCAATACCGATGTGGAAGAACTGGTGGCGCTCTGGCTTGCCTTTGCCGCCATCAATGAAATCGGCACCGATAAATTGGCGGATAAGGCGCTCGGCTTTCTCCGCGAAGAATTGGGTGAAACACCCGCTCCCTCTGAAGCAGCCCCCGCCGTAATCCCCGATGCCCCGCAAGCCGTTTCCCCCTATCAGATAGAGGTGCCGCCAATAGATAAGGCTCGCCAAAATTATGTGAAGCTGCTCGGTAGCAATCCTTTTCCTCAATATTATCCGGGCGATGCCCTCCACACGCTCACCCGCGTGGAAGACGATAGCATCGACTGCATTATCACCTGTCCGCCCTATTGGAATTTGAGGCGCTACGACACCGAAAGCATCTGCACCGACAATGTGGAGGCATATTTGTCGCATATCCTTTCGGTGATGGCGCAGTTGCACCGTGTGCTTAAGCCGTCGGGCTCGCTGTGGCTGAATATGGGCGATGCCTACCACAATAAAGAACTGATGGCGCTGCCATGGCGTATCGCTTTGCGAATGATGGATGAACAAGGATGGATTTTGCGCAACGATGTGGTGTGGGATAAGCAAAACAGCGCTTTCGATAGCAGTTCGAATAGATTGCGCAATACCCACGAATTCATTTTCCACTTCGTGAAAACAGAAGATTTTTACTACAACGACGATGAACTCCGCATCTTCTTCAATCACATGACCGACAAAAAGGCCAAAGAGGGAAAAACCAACAGCGGCGTGACCGGTAGTAAGTATCGCCGCAACTTAGCTTCCTCCACAGCACTTTCGCCACAGGAAAAGGAAAATGCCTTTGCCGAACTCGACAAGGTGGTGAAAATGGTGAACGATGGCGAGATTCCCGACTTCCGTATGTTTATCCGCTCGTTCCCGGGGCAGGTGCTCGATTCCAAATCGGAAAAGGCGAAATCAATCAACGAAAAAGGCTATTATTTCCTCCTATATAATAAGCACGGCATCATGCCCGGCGATGTGTGGAACATTCCTGCCGCCAACAGCCCCGTGGAGCGCTACAATGTGTTTCCCGAATCCCTCTGCCACATGATGATTCTCAGCACTTGCCCCGAAGGCGGCATCGTGCTCGACCCCTTCTGCGGCTTAGGCACCGCCTGCAAAGTGGCTTACGATTTGCACCGACGCTCCATCGGCATCGACGTGAACGAAGCCTACCTCCGCAAAGCAAAAGAAACCATCCAACACCAACCCCTAACTCTCTTCTAACCCTCATGAGAGGGTTGTATTGCAAAGGAACGGTTTTTTTGCAATGTTTTTGGCTCAGTAGCAAAATAACGGGGTGAATAGGTTACACGTCTTCACGATTGGAAATACCCAATTGGGTATTTCCAATGGCATCAAATTAATGGATAAGCAAAAGGAAGATGACAATCCAGCGAACTCGTTGGCTAATTTTAATTGTGGAGGAATGTGATCTGTCCACCCCTCCACTATTTTTCTACCGAGCCATGAGTGTGATTTTTTCGGCTCAGTAGAAAAAGTGTGGGAGCAATATGCCAAAGTCATAACTCTTGAGGCACACTTAAGGAGGATGCCATATTCTGTAAAAATTTCCGATGCCATCTTGCCGTATTGGGATTGACCACACCCCACCTCCCACCGTATCTTTGCCCCCGAGCTCTTTGAAATTTTTGAGTCAATAAGGAAAGACCTCACACAGATCTCACTCACGGAATGGCTATCCGGATGGTGGACGAGTATCCCGATAGTAGACGGTTATCCGGATGGTGGATGGTTATCCGGATGGTGGATGGGTATCCGGGTGGTGGACGAGTATCCCGATAGTAGACGGTTATCCGGATGGTGGATGGGTATCCGGGTGGTGGACGAGTATCCCGATAGTAGACGGTTATCCGGATGGTAGATGGTTATCCGGATGGTAGATGGGTATCCGGATGGAGGACGGGTATCCGGATGGTAGATGGGTATCCGGATGGAGGACGGGTATCCGGATGGTGGATGGGTATCCGGGTGGTAGATGGTATCCGGATGGTGGATGGGTATCCGGGTGGTAGATGGTATCCGGATGGTGGGCATCCCTTTAGGGATGCGATGTGTGTAGGCCGGTATGAGATAAACACGGAGCGCAGCGGAGGGTTCATCTCATGCCGGTAACCGATGCTCCACCCTCCCGCATGCCGTTAGGTATGCAACCCCACCAAAGGTGTTTCAGGTGTTTCATTTCGCTTTTGGACCAAAAAAGAGGATGTTTTTGTTCCGATTTAGACCAAAATCCGGGTGTTTCAAGTGTTTCAAGTGTTT
>JBJECV010000145.1:0-7704 GCA_051871435.1 Sodaliphilus sp.
TTGTGGTTAACTCCATGCAAGCGGAGGCGCAGCCGGAGCGCAGCTTGGAGAAAGCAAACCGGATGGTATGAGCCTCGAAGAGGGTCGGTTGTGGCAAGTCATCACCCTGGTATTTCACACAAATTCCACCCACTGGTAGTTAATCGGTACACAATCCGTTACACTTCTTTTTCTGCTATTTGAATTCTCCCAATCCCCACTTTTTTCTACTGACCCCAAAAATGTTTATGGAAATAAAATGAAGGCATTGCAAGTGGTTGGGTTGCAATGCCTTGGCTTTGTTTTTTTGGTACCTCCGCAGGGAATCGAACCCTGATTTAAGGTTTAGGAAACCTTCGTTCTATCCGTTGAACTACGGAGGCGTGGGATGTTTGCGTTCGTCGGGATAAGGGATGCCCGGGGAGAATTGCTCCGCAAAGATAGTGCAAATCTTTGATTTGGGCAAATGCCTTAGCATTGGTAGGGCGGCTCGATAGTGTGAAATGTGGGAACTGTGGGGGCGGGTGCAAACTATTGCGCCCCTATAGAGATTGTGTAATTGGCTGTATTTTATCCGGTTGTGCCCATTACATGCCAAAGGCATATCCATACAGCTGCAGAATAAAGCACAAACTCGTTGACTCGTTGCCCCGTTGCCCCGTTGCCCCGTTGACTCGTTGACTCGTTGACTTGTTGACTTGTTGGCTCGTTGACTTGTTGACTTGTTGCCCCGTTGACCCAAGAAAACTTACGCGAGCAGGACTACGATGTAGTTTTGGAGCCAGTAGGTGAACAGTCCGGCAAAATAGCCCACTGCGGCAATCCAGCTAATGTGCTTCATATACCAGCCGAAACTGATGCGTTCCAAGCCCATCACCACCACTCCGGCTGCTGAGCCCACGATGAGGATACTGCCACCCACGCCGGCACAGTAGGCGAGGAGTTGCCAGAAGAGGCCGTCGCGTGCAAAATCGCCCACCAAATCGGTGTACATACCCATGCAACCTGCCACTAAGGGCACATTGTCGACGAGGCTCGACACCACGCCTATGGCGCCGGTCACCAAGTAGTGGTTGCCACCCGACACGTCGTTGAGCCATTGCCCGGTGATTTCAAGCACTTTGATTTCTTCCAAACAGCTCACAGCCATGAGGATGCCGAGGAAAAAGAGGATAGTGCTCATATCGATGCGGCCGAGCACTTTGCTCACGCGTCGGCTTCTCACATTGTCGTGGCGATAGCGCTCTTTGCTATAGAAGATTTCGATGGTGGTCCAAAGCACGCCCAGCACCAAGAGGATGCCCACAAATGGCGGCAGTCCGGTGAGGTTGTGGAAAATGGGCACAAAGCATAAGCCGCCCACGCCGAGGCAGAAAATGGTTTTGCGTTCACGGCTTGTGAACGATTGTTCGCTTTCCACCGACTGCGAAGCGGGTGCGTCTAACCTACCTTTGAGCAGATATTGCACGATGAGTGCGGGCACCACTGCCGACACCAATGAAGGCAAGAATATTTCGGAGATGACGCCCATGGCAGTGAGCAGACCTTTGTTCCAGAGCATGATGGTGGTCACATCGCCGATGGGCGAGAAGGCGCCACCCGAATTGGCGGCAATAATCACGAGCGAGGCAAATATCATGCGGTCCATCTTGTTGTCCACGAGTTTGCGTAGCACCATCACCATCACGATGCTGGTGGTCATATTGTCGAGTATGGCACTGAAAAAGAAGGTGATAAACACGATTCTCCACAGCAGTTTTCGCTTGCTGGTGGTGCGCAAGGCGTCGCGCACGAAATTGAAGCCGCCGTTGAGGTCCACAATCTCCACAATGGTCATCGCACCCATCAAGAAGAAGAGCGTGGTGCCGGCGCATCCCAAATGCTTTTCTATCACGGCATTGAGCACTTCGTGCGAAAAATTGGGGATGTAGCTGCTTGGGTCCATCATAAAGAGGGCCCAGGTGGCAACAAACATCAGCAATGCCACCGCAGCTTTGTTTACTCGGGTGAAACTTTCAAGGGCAATGCACGCATAGCCCAGAATAAAGACAACTACGATTGATAAGGTTAGAACTGACATGAAGGTAATTCAAATTAGTCACATAACATATAAATAACACCTATGGCAATCGGCTCTGTTCCGATTCCAACTACAAAGTTAGACTTTTTTCCTAAAAAGTGCAATAATTGTGAGTGAATTTTTAAAAAATGTTACGGGTGCAAATTGGGGGAGATGGCGCCGGAGGTTACATTATGGCATAAAACCCGGTGTGTGGACTAACGACTAAGCTGATTTTGTGTTTAAAAAGGTTAATAATGAAACGTTTTTCCACATATTTGCTTTCTGCTTTTTTTGCAAACTAATTGCTATTTTGCGGCTTTTTCTGCTTTGGTTTTGGGCAAAATTATCATCAGGAGCAGAATCACCACGCCGGCTGCCACTATCCACATCCATCCTTTGCCGGCTCGGTGGAGGTGGTATTGCTCGGCGCTGTAGGAGCCTTCCATCACGCCTTGAATGAGTGGCAGAGTGTGGGTGAGGGCATAGTAGTGGGTGTGGCCGTCGTACACGGGTCCCACCACGCGGTCGGAGCACAGATGTTTGCAAAACAAATACGGAAACCGCTCGGCAAAGGGCGTGCCCACAGCAATGTAGGCTTTGGAACGGGTGTCGGGCGAAGTTTGAACGATGAGCAGGAGCAAGGCACGCTCACTGCCGAGGTGCCAATCGCGGAGCAAGCGCTCTGCAGGCTTATCGCCTAAGGGGGTGGCTTGCAGGGTGTCGGTCACCACCACCATGATGCGATTGCCCGTGCGCTGCTCATATTGGCGCAATTGCGCATCGAGTGCCTTGAGCGAATCGGCGGCCATCACGCCTTGCAAATCCGTGACGAAGTGCTTCGGGCACTTCTCGGGCAAGGGTGCCGCCATTGCGATTTGGCACCAAGCAAAAGCTAATATGAGGTGAACGATAGTGCGCATTATTGATGATTTTTACCATGAACCACCGGCGCCGCCGCCACCAAATGAGCCGCCGCCAAAACCGCCCCATCCGCCACCGAAGCCCGACGAGCGACCGGATGTGAACGAGCCAAAGGGTAGGAAGAAGCCGCGAATGCCAAATAGGAGCAAAAGGATGATGCCCACAACTATTCCCACACCTAACGATACCTTTTCGTCGTCTTTATACGTTTCGTAGTTGTATTCGCCGCGGCACACGGGCATAATCACCTCTAAGGCTGCCCAAGTGGCAGCGGTGTAGTCGTTGCCATGCTTGAGTTTGGGCAACATTCTGTCGTGCACGATACGGTTGCAAAACACATCGGGTAGGGCACCTTCCAATCCGCGCCCGGTGGCAATGTACACTTGCCCCTTCGAGAGCCCGGTTTTGGGTTTGATGAGTATCACCACGCCATTGTCTTCCTTTTTCTGACCCACACCCCAGCGGTCGCCGATTTCAGTAGCAAACTGGTTGGGGGTGAAGCCATTGAGGTCGTCGACCGTCACAATCACAATTTGATTCGATGTGGTGTTGGAAAGGCGGCGCAAAGAGTCTTCCAATTCGGCACGGGTGGCTTCGGAGAAAAGCCCCGCCATATCGTTCACCAAACGAGGCGGATGGGGACGTGCCGGGATGCCGTCGTTGGCACTCGCGCTAAGCACTCCACACATCAGCAGGAGCACTACCGCTGCCACAGTCCATATTTTTTGCAAAGCACGATTCATTGTTGCACGTTGGATAAAGTTTTTAGCACATCTTCCACGGTGGCAACGGCTGCCCCGTAGTAGTTTTTATCTTGTAGCAATGGCTGCATCACATCGCTCACCACGCCACGGCAATAGGTGTCGGAGAAAATATGGCTGATGCCTTCTGACGCCACTATGGCGGCTTGAGCCGACGAATTCGCCGATTTCGGCACGATGAGAATGAGCACACTTCTCTCTTTTTCAGCCAAATGCCATCGCACGCTCATTTCGTGCGCCATTTTCCACACATCGGCATCGCCAATATCTGCCATAGTCACCACCATTATCTCCATTGGCACTTCGGAGGCGTAGCGCCGCAGGTCGTCTTCCAAACCGCGGATGCTGTCGGTGAGCACTCCGGCAAAGTCGCTCACCATCATCGATGGCTTGGCGGGGAACTGCAATTTGCCTGCCACCACTTCGGCGGAATCGCCTGAGGCGGCAGCATCAGCGCCGGGCGATTTCCCCGATGTGCATCGCACAAACAGCACACTTGCCAAAAGCACTACTACTATGGAATATGTGAGTCGATGTGTCATTTTTTTTTTGAAATATTACTTAAGTTTCGGAAGAAAAGCAATGGGGTTTGCAAGTAGTAACCAACGCTTTGCTCATCCGTGAGCCATGACTATCGTCTTAACTTCTTAACTTCCAAAGATGATAACTCCCGAAAAATATTACCAAGAGCCACTGGCGCCGCCGCCGCTAAACGAGCCACCACCAAAGCCGCCCCAATCACTGCCGCTATCGTAGCTGCTACTGCTGCTATAGTGGTAGTTGTCGTCGTCGTCGCCCTGTGTGCCCGTCTTGCTGCCGGAGGTGATGCCCCATTTCTTTGTGAAGCGTTCCTTTAAGAAGATGATGTCCACCAGCAAGAAAATAATGGGACCAAACACGAGCGCCAAGCACAGCCAGCCCCACATGCCGATACTGTCTTCCTCGTCCTTCATTTTGGAGTAAGTTTCGTAGGAATATTCGCCGCGGCACACGGGCATCATCACATGCAGTGCCGCCCACAGCGCCTCCGAATAGTCGTTGTTCTCCTTCAGGATAGGTATCATTTCGTCATCGATAATTCTATGGCAGAACACATCGGGCAGGGCGCCTTCCAGTCCACGACCGGGAGCGATAGCCACTTGTCCCTTTTCGCTATTCACCTTCGGCTTCACCACGATTACCACGCCGTTGTCAATCTTTTTCTGTCCCACACCCCAGCGGTCGCCCACATTGGCGGCAAATAGGGTAGGGTCTTCGCCTTCCAAGTCGCTCACGGTGAGCACTGTGATTTGGTTGGAGGTGGTATTGGAGAGCGCGCGCAGCGAATCTTCCATCCGTCGTTCGGTGGAATCCGGCAAAATGTCGGCAAAGTCGTTCACCAAAGTGCGCGGCGCATCCATCGCCAAAATGGCGCTCGCGGTGGAAGGCACTTGCGGTGCATCGTCGGCAGGCGAAGCGCTTTCCGTGGCTGTGGCTTGAGAGGTGGGCGTAGCGGGCTTAGGCGCCGAATCCTCGTCGTAGGCAAGAGCACCCACTGCCACCAGCACCACAAACACAATCACCGCCCACAGGCAACCCTTTTGCTTGCCGCTCATCTTCGGCTTACTTGGCGGTGCTGCCGGTTGCTTAAAAGGAGGAGGCACAGGAGCACCATTCTCCACCTTATTATTATGTAGCTGTTCGTTCATCACTTTTCAGTAAAATAATATTCAATTCAATAAATACGAATCCGTCTTTAATTTGCCAAAAGCAAGACATTCGTCTTAACTTCAAAAAAAACTTCTAAAAAACAACTTCTGAAAGAAAAACTTCGCAAGAGAAAACTACCATTCGCTGCCGGCACCACCGCCATCGAAGGTCCCGCCGCCAAATTTCTCGGCATTTGCCTTGCGGCGTCGTTCTTCCTCATCGCGCTTTTCGCGTGCTTTTTGGGCTGCCACAGCAGCCGACGAAGCCACAGCCACATCGCGCTGCTTGCGCTCTTGCGCCAATTCTTTCTTTCGTTTTTCTTCCGCAGCCAAGCGTGAGGCGCGCTGTTCGGGTGTTTCGTTTGCCAATCGCTTTTTGGTTTGATGACGTGAATATGCCACCAGTCCCACAATGCCGCCACCAATGCCCACGAGCCACAGCCAACCGTTGCCTCCCTCCGACTTTTTCTTCGCATCGTCGGGACTGATTTCGGCAGCGCACGCCGGCATCACATCTTTCAGCACAGCCCACAGTGCGGCATCGTAGTTGTTGTTATTCTTTAAATGTGGAATGGCTTTTTGCTCCACAATGCGCTTGCAAGTCACGTCGGGCAATGCGCCACCCAAGCCACGGCCCGGGCAAATCACGAATTGTCCCTTGGCGTCTTTCGTTTTTGGCTTAATGAGAATAATCACGCCATTGTCGAGCTTCTTTTGGCCCACGCCCCAGCGGTCGCCCAATTCGGCGGCATACATTTTTGGGTCGTAGTCGCCAAGGTCCTTTACGGTAATCACCATAATTTGGTTGGAAGTGCGTTTGGAAAAAGCGCGGAGCGAATCGTTCATCAGCTTCGCTTGGTCGGGCTTAAGCACTCCTGCAAAATCGTTTACAAAAATCGCAGTGTCGGGTCGTGTGGGGAAATCACCTTCGGCTGCAAAAGCCTTCACCGAAAGCATCAGGCACACAGCCATAAATAAAAGCACATTTAGTCGTTTCATTGCAATTTTAAATTTTTTATGGAATGATAAACAAAATAACACCCGCGAATCGGCAACCATCAGCCCGGCGGCAAGCCCTACTCTTCGGAGTACGACACTTCGTTGCTCAATTCGTTCACATCGTTGTCCACCGGCGGGAAGAATGTAGATAGCGCATCACCAATTTGGCGCACCACCTCACACAGCCCATCGCCCGGTTTGCCCTCCGCAAGGTAGCGGTAGAGCGTGTCTTTTTCAGTTTCCCAATAATCGCCGGGCACCACATTGTTGATGCCCTCATCGCCCAAAATGGCAAACTTTTTGCTCTTATACGCCACATAAATGAGCACCCCGTTGCGGCGCTCGGTTTTGTAGAGCCCAAGTTTGTTGAACGCCTTCTCCGCCACCTTCATCACCTCACCGGAGCACTTGGGCGTAACATGCACGCATATTTCGCCCGAAGTGCATTTTTCCGCTTCGGCAATGGCTTGTGAGATGCGATTTTGGTCGTCTTTCGAGAGAAAATCGGTTAGAGCCATTATCTTTATAGATTAGTCGAAACTTACTTTAGGAGCATTCTCAGCGCCTTCTTTGGCTTTGAAGTGAGGTTTGGTTTCGAAACCGAAAATGCCGGCGAAAATGCTGCCGGGGAATCTGCGCACCTTCACATTATATTCTTTTGCGGCGCCATTGAAGTCGGACACAGCCTTGGTGATGCGGTTTTCGGTGCCTTCAAGTTGGGCTTGCAAATTGAGGAAGTTTTGATTCGCTTTCAGTTCGGGATAGGCTTCACTCACAGCCATAAGTTTGCTCAGCGCACCACTCATTTGCTCTTGCGCCTTTTGGAACTTTTCGATTTGCTCGTCGGTCATGTTTTGAGCATCAATATTGATTTGGCCTATCTTGGTGCGAGCTTCAGTTACTTCAGTAAACACCTTTTCTTCGTGCTTGGCATAGCCTTTCACCACATTCACCAAGTTGGGCACCAAGTTGGCACGGCGGTCGTACTGAGCCTCTACATCAGCCCAATACTTCTCCACATCTTCTTCTTGGCTCACCAGCCCGTTGTAGCTGCTAATCGACCAAAGGGCAAGCACAGCCACCACACCTACAATAATCCACGTTGATTTTGACTTGTTCATAATCGTTTAAAAATTTAATTGTTATTAATAATAATTCTATTCATAGTCTTGAATTTTATGCGAAGATACGAATATTATAGCAAACTCACGCAATTTTTATGCCAAAAAATCACCAACGCCTCACGGCTCTTTCATTTAAAAAATGCCTTGTAATTCAAATTTTTTTAGTATTT
>JBJECV010000146.1:0-7699 GCA_051871435.1 Sodaliphilus sp.
AAAAACGCCAAGCCACTTAAATATTACGTGGAATAATAGCTGAATTATGGATTAATGGTTTAATATTAAGACAGATGTCTGTGAATTATAAGCAAAATGTTGGTCGAAACACAATGAATCGTTTAAGAGACATCGTTATCATTTGTTATTGCTGTATAATCACAATAAATGGGAATTTAACACTTGGCGTATTAATGAGTATAAGTTATATATTAGGACAGTTAGGTGGACCGATTGGGCAAATACAGTCTCTAATCACACAATACCAAATGTTTAAAGTATCTATGGCTCGATTGTCGGAGGTTCAAAGAAAGGAAAATGAACAACAAGGAGCCCAAGAAATGCAAATAGATAAATTTAGGCACGAAATATTATTTTCCGAAGTTTCATTTAAATATGAGGGTAGTTTTAGTCCCAATATATTTGAGGGCTTGTCAATTTCATTTCCGGCAAATAAAATGACAGCAATTGTTGGTAATAGTGGAAGTGGTAAGACAACTCTTTTGAAATTAATTATGGGATTTTATTATCCACAAAAAGGGAAAATAACAATTGATGAAACACCTCTAAATGAAATTGATATTAATTCATGGCGAAATTGTTGTGGAGTTGTATTGCAAGATGGGAAGATTTTCAGTGGAACAATCACCGATAACATAACACTAGGTTCAGAAATTATTGATGAAAAGAAAATTGAAACTGTTTCAAAATTGGCCTGTATAGATGAATTTATACAAAAGCAACCAGGAAAATATAATATGAAAATAGGTTCAACTGGGATAGAATTGAGTCAAGGACAGAAGCAGCGAATTTTAATAGCAAGAGCTTTATATAAAGACCCCCAACTTTTGATTTTTGACGAAGCTACATCTTCGCTTGATACTGTCAATGAGCGTAGAATTATGGATAATCTTAAATACTATTTCAAGGGCCGAACTGTGATAGTGGTGGCTCACAGGCTGAGCACTGTAGTTAATGCCGACAATATAATTTTCCTGGAAAATGGGAAAATTGCCGAGCAGGGCACACATAAAACGCTTGTGGCGAAGAAAGGCAAGTATTACGAATTGATTAAAAATCAGCTTGAATTGGAGAACTGAAAATGAAGCCGTCGCCGTCTATTATTATCCAAATGTATAACTCTGAGAGATACATTGTACGGTGCATCGAATCATTGCGAGAACTGAAAATCCGCAAAGAAGTAAGAGATTAGCTACTCTAACCACAGCACAGCTGTTTCCCGTAGCGCCTCCAACGCCCAAAGCCGAGTACAGTAGACAATGTTCGGTGAGCAACACGAATCCTTTCTCTTACCCAGCAAGCTTCCGCATTTTCGAACATGCCGTATTGGGGTTGACACTATTTGCGGGGGTGGGGTAAATTTGTAGCAAAAAAACAAAATTTTAATCACAATGGAAAACACGAATCAATTTTTGCATCTGAGCGAAAGCGAAATGCTCAACGTCTGGAAAAATTTGCTTGCCCTTGAACCTCATCTCTGCAACTGCACCATTGAACGCGAAGATGGCGCCAATATCGATGCCCAACTCATCACTCGCATGCGACAATGGTATGCCTCGCTATTGCAGTCGGCACCCGAACATCTGTTGCCTGTGGAAGATGTGAAAGACCAACTCGCACTCATAGTAGCCGACAGCGGCGTGGTGACCGCCATCCTTCCGCCGCAGTGCGTGCGACCCGTGGAATGGAAACTCGCGCCCTGGAAAAAGAGCGTCACTCTCTTTCTACAACCCGGTGCCCCCGAAACGGCTTATCTCTACAGCGAATGGACGCGCCCGGGCATTCATAATCCGGCGGCAGTGGATTTCGGCAATCGCATCCTGCTTTTCTCGCTGCCCGAAGGCGAACTCCCCATTATGGACATGGCGCGATGCGTGGTGCGACCCACCGACGGCACCTACGCCCTACACTCCTCCGCCCTTGCCACCATCCCCGTATGGAACGCCACCCACATCGCCACCCTCCCCTATCAATAACCCGGGGGTCCTAAATGTTAATACCTATTAAAATTTTCGGACAGGGGGGACTGTCCCTCTGTCCGAAAATGGCATTTGACGCCCTTCTCCGGCGACTCTAAAATTTTGGAAATTTCACTTTTTTAACAAATAAATCCATTAGGGATTATCAGTCGCTTCGATAGATTTCATGCATTTTTGGGGTGCCATTTCTGCGCCGAAGAGCGCCAGCACTTGGTTCACTTTGTCGAGGCGGAGGGTGGCTTTGCCTTG
The DNA here is from genome assembly GCA_051871435.1 of Sodaliphilus sp. Classification (GTDB taxonomy): domain Bacteria; phylum Bacteroidota; class Bacteroidia; order Bacteroidales; family Muribaculaceae; genus Sodaliphilus. The sequence continues at coordinate 2,250 of JBJECV010000146.1, forward strand.
CTCGAGCTCGCGCACAAAGCGCAATCCTACGCCTGATTTTTGCGACAAGTCCACTTGCGTAAGCCCATATTGCTTACGCTTTTCTTTCACATATTTTGATAATGTTGTCATCTGATATACCCTTTTGGGTGCAAAATTTGAACGCCACACCCGTGGGCACACGATTCGGGGCTGATTGGGGAATTTGAGAAATATTTATTACCTTTGCAGTGTAAAGATTGATGATGAAATTTGCAGCGCACATAGCAGTATGGTGGATGGCTTTGCTGATGATAGCATTGCCCATGGTGCCGCATCACCATCACCACGGCACGCTGTGTGTGGTGATGGAGCGCTGCCAAAGCGATGGCGCCATCAACGACCAACACACGCGCCACCATCATAGCGACGAAAATCACCACCATCAAGACGAATGTGTGAAATCTTTTAAAGCAGTGATGGCTAACGACCCGGACCATAGCGATGTGGACGACGCGCCGCTCTGCACGCTGCTCTATGCTTTTGTGGAGCAGTGGATAGCTGAGGAACATCACGCCGTGACAAAGCTGCTCGATGCCTATTCCATTCATTATCAATCGATAAACGCAGCGCTTTCGTGCGCTCTTCGGGCACCGCCCCGCTTTCTTTCTTCAGTGTGGCTGTAAGCGATGTGTGCAGGGCGGGCTACCGCAACGGCACTTTCCATCGTTTACACACAAAAAAATCAACCTTTTTTAAATAACACCTTTTATCTTGAAGAAAGAAATGAAAATCAAGCAATTTATTAGCATATTCGTGTGGGGTGCGGCTGCGCTGGGGCTCACCAACTGCGGCGCACACTCCGATGAACACAACCAAAAAGAAAAAGAAGAAAAGCATGAGCATGGTGATGAAATCCATTTCTCAGAACAGCAGGCGAAGGCTGCCGGACTGCAAGTGGAAACCCTCACCCCGGGGGCGTTTTGCCATGTGATTAAGGTGAGCGGACAAATCCAATTGCCTATGGGCGAGGAGCAAACGGTGAGCGCCACCGCTGCCGGCATCATCTCGTATGCCAACGCCTCGTTCACCGAAGGTATGGCGGTGAGCGCCGGGCAAACCATTGCCACCATCTCGGCACAGAAATTGCAAGAAGCCGACCAAGCGAAAGCCGTGCGTGTGGAATACGAATCGGCTCGCAAAGAATTTGAACGACTCGAAGGATTGATGGCCGACAAACTCATCACCACCAAAGAATACGAACAAGCGCGTGCCCGCTTCGAAACGGCAAAAGCCGCTTATCAAGGCGTGGCTTACAGTGCCGGAACAGGCTCCGTGAGCGTGGCGGCTACCCGTGGCGGCTACATCAAGAGCGTTTTGGTGAAGCAGGGCGGCTATGTGGCTGTGGGCGACCCCATTATCACTATCACCCAAAATCGGCGTCTGCAATTGCGCGCCGAATTGCCCGAACAGGAAGCTAAATGGCTCAAGCGCATCAGTAGCGCCAACTTTAAAGTGGCTTCCAACGACAATACCTATAAACTCTCATCGCTCAACGGCAAATTGGTGTCGTACGGAAAATCTTCCGCCATCGATTCCTACTATGTGCCCGTCACCTTTGAGTTCGACAATGTGGGCGACATCGTGGCAGGCGCCTTTGCCGAGGTGTATTTGCTTGCCGATGCACGCTCCGATGTGCTGTCGGTGCCCTTGAGTGCCATCGTGGAGGAGCAAGGAGTGTGCTATGTGTTTGTGCAAGTGCCGGGCGAACCCGACGCTTTCCTGAAAAAGGAGGTGACCACCGGCGAGGACAATGGCGAACGCATCGAAATTATTTCCGGCGTGAAAGCGGGCGATATCGTGGTGACCAAGGGTGCCTACCAGGTGAAATTGGCTGCCACCTCATCGGTAATTCCCGAAGGACACTCCCATTAATTCATCCCTTAAATCGATAGCTTTATGCTCAATAAAATCATAAAATTATCGCTCCACAATCGTATTGTGGTGCTGGTGGCATCGGTATTGCTGATGCTGGGCGGCATCTACACCGCCTCTCACATGGAAGTGGATGTGTTTCCCGATTTGAATGCCCCCACCGTGGTGGTGATGACCGAAGCGCAAGGCATGGCGCCCGAAGAAGTGGAGCGCTTGGTAACTTTCCCTATCGAAACGGCGGTGAACGGCGCCACCGATGTGCGCCGCGTGCGCTCGTCGTCGACCACAGGTTTTTCCATCGTGTGGGTGGAATTTGAGTGGGGAACAGATATCTATAAAGCCCGCCAGATTGTGTCGGAAAAATTAGCGGTGGTGCGCGATGCGCTGCCGCAAAATGTGGGCAACCCTACCTTGGGTCCGCAATCGTCGATTTTAGGCGAAATGATGATCGTTACGCTCACCTCCGAAACCACCTCTATGCAGCAATTGCGCACCATTGCCGACTGGCAAATTCGTCCGCGACTGATGGCTACAGGTGGTGTGGCACAAGTCACGGTGCTGGGTGGCGACATCAAGGAATACCAAATTTTGCTCAATCCCGATAAGATGAACCACTATGGCGTGGGGCTCAACGAGGTGATGGCGGCGGTGCAAGACATGAACCGTAACACCGCAGGCGGGGTGCTCTACGAATATGGTAATGAATACATTATCCGCGGTATGCTCTCCACCAATCAGGTGGACAAATTGGGCAAGGCGGTGATTAAAACGGTGAACGATTCGCCTATCTTCCTCAATGCCGTGGCGGAGGTGAAGCCGGGAAATAGCATACCGAAAATGGGTGTGGCGTCGTATAATGGCAAGCCCGCTGTGGTGATGACCATCACCAAGCAACCCAACACCGGCACCATCGAACTCACCGAACAATTAGACCAAGTGCTCGCCGATGTGGAGCACACGTTGCCTGCCGACGTGAAGTTGAGCACCGATGTGTATCGACAATCGCGATTTATCGAAAATTCTATCAATAATGTGCAAGATGCACTCGTGGAGGGTGGCATCTTTGTGATTGTGGTGCTGTTCTTGTTCTTGATGAATGTGCGCACCACGGTTATCTCGCTCATCACCATTCCGTTGGCTTTGTTGGCTTCGGTGCTGGTGCTCAAGGTGATGGGCCTCACCATCAACACTATGAGCCTGGGCGGTATGTGCATTGCCATCGGCTCGCTGGTGGATGATGCCATTGTGGATGTGGAAAATGTGTTTAAGCGACTGCGCGAAAACCATGCCTTGCCGCCGGAGCAACGCCGCAAGGTGCTCGACGTGATCTACGATGCTTCGCGCGAAGTGCGTATGCCTATTTTCAATTCCACTCTTATCATTGTGGCGAGTTTCTTGCCGCTGTTTTTCCTTTCGGGTATGGAAGGAAGGATGCTGGCGCCGCTGGGCATCGCTTTTATCGTGGCTTTGGCTTCGTCGATGTTGGTGGCACTCACCCTCACTCCCGTGCTTTGCAGTTATCTGCTGGGCAGAAAGCGGCACGGCGGCGACAAGGAGGAGAAAGAACCTTTCATCTCGCGCACGCTCAAAGCGGGCTATACGCGGGCATTGGCGTTTGCCATCAGCCACAAGCGGTGGGTGCTGGGCGCCACCGGCGTGGCACTCGTGGCAGCGGTGGCGCTGTTTGCCGGCTTGGGCCGCAGTTTCTTGCCGCCGTTCAATGAGGGCTCGTTCACCATCAATGTGAGCACACTGCCGGGGATTTCGCTCGAGGAATCCAACCACATCGGGCAAATGGCGGAGCAAGCGCTGCTGTCTGTCCCGGAAATCAAGGCGGTGGGCAGGAAAACGGGCCGCGCCGAACTTGATGAACACGCCCTCGGGGTGAATGTGTCGGAAATTGAAGCACCGTTCGAACTCGCCGAACGCTCTAAAGATGAGGTGCTGGCTGAAGTGAGAGAAAAACTGAAGGTGCTGCCGGGGGTGAACATTGAAGTGGGCGCGCCTATCACGCACCGCATTGATGCGATGCTTTCGGGCACCCGTGCCGGCATCGCCATCAAACTCTTTGGCTCTGACCTCAACAAACTCTATGCCCTTGGCAATCAAATTAAAGAAGCCATTGCCGATGTGGAGGGTATTGCCGACTTGAATGTGGAGCAACAGGTGGAACGACCGCAACTGAAAATCGTGCCACGCCGCGAAATGCTGGGCAAATATGGCATCACGCTGCCCGAATTTGCACAAATGGTGAATGTGCTGCTGGCGGGCGAACCGGTGTCGCAGGTGTACGAGGGCAACCAAGCCTTCAATCTCACACTTAAGGTGAACGACGACAGCCGCTCTTCTGCCAAGCGCATCCGCGAAATGATGGTGGATGCAGGTGGCAAAAAGGTACCCTTTGGCAATATTGCCGAGGTGGTATCGGCGGCGGGGCCCAACACCATCAATCGCGAAAATGTGTCGCGCAAAATTGTGGTTTCCGCCAATGTGGCGAACCGCGACTTGCTGAGTGTGGTGAACGATATACAGCAGCGCGTAGCAGAAAAAGTGCGCCTCCCGGAAGGCTATCATGTGGAGTATGGCGGACAATTCGAGAGCGAACGCTCGGCGTCGCGCACGCTGCTGTTCACTTCCATTTTCTCCATTTTGGTGATTTTCATGCTGCTCTACAACCAGTTCCGAAGCATGGTGCAATCGTGGGTGATTTTGCTGAATTTGCCTTTGGCACTCATTGGTGGCGTGGTGGCTATTTGGCTCACCAATGGCGTGGTGAGTATTCCTGCCATTATCGGCTTTATCTCGCTCTTTGGCATCGCCACGCGTAATGGTATGCTGCTCATTGCCCGCTACAACGACCTGCGCGCCACGGGGCTCTCGCCCATGGAGTGTGTGCTGAAAGGTTCTGCCGACCGCCTCAACCCCATCCTTATGACGGCGCTCACCTCTGCCCTGGCGCTCATCCCGATGGTGATGGCGGGCGACCTGCCGGGCAACGAAATCCAAAGTCCGATGGCGAAGGTGATTCTCGGTGGCTTGTTCACCTCCACTTTGCTCAATGGCTTCGTGATTCCTATCATGTATTTGCTCACGCTGCGTGAAGCAAAATCTTGAATTTTACTTGCATAAAACGAAAAAAAAATCGTAGATTTGCATCCGTATTTATCATCTATTAGCTTACGAAAATGAAACATTTATTCTTGGTTTTCGCCTTTTTGGCACCTTTCGCGATGACGGCTCAGCAAAGCATCAGCGAGGTGCTGAAGGCGATTGAACAAAACAATACCACCCTGCTTGCGGCCCGCCAAACGATGACGGCGGAGCAATTGGGCAATGCCACCGATATCTATTTGCCTGACCCTGAGGTGGAGGTGAACCACCTGTGGGGCAACCCGGCGGAGGTGGGCAATCGCACCGACTTCAATGTGTCGCAGTCTTTCGACATCCCTACCCTTTTGGGGATGAAAAGCCGAGTGGCGCAGCAGCAAAACGATATGGTGCAATGGCAATTCCAAGCCGAGCGCATCGCCATTCTGCTCGAAGCAAAAAAATATGTG
>JBJECV010000147.1:0-7695 GCA_051871435.1 Sodaliphilus sp.
AAATATTAAATTACCAAAATCCCTTGGTTTACAACATAGAAGAACCGTCCCTTTGCAATGTGATGCGCGAGGGTGGCGGGGCAAAAAAAATGGGGGTGGAGGATTGAGGATTGTTGGAAAAGTGGGAAATATGTATTAATTTTGAAAATTGGAATGGAATGAACCGCCACACGGTGTGGCAAGAAAGCAAAACTTCCCCATTCTCTACAAGATTATGAGCAAAATCAACGACATACAAAACGAGATTATCGAAGAATTTGAGGGGCTGACCGACTGGATGGACCGCTATGCGTATATCATAGAGTTGGGCAATGCCATGCCCCCTTTGGATGAACGCTACAAAACGCCCGACAACATTATCGACGGGTGCCAAAGCCGGGTGTGGCTGCAAGCCGACTATGCCGATGGGGTGATTCATTTTCAAGCCGATAGTGATGCCATTATCGTGAAGGGCATTATTTCGATGCTGGTGCGCACGCTCAGCGGTCGCACTCCGCAGGAAATACTCGATGCCGAGCTGTATTTCATCGAGAAAATCGGGCTTCACGAGCACCTCTCCCCCACTCGCAGTAACGGCTTGCTGGCAATGATTAAGCAAATCCGCGCCTACGCTTTCGCCTTCAAAATGAAGGAACAAGCATAAGCGGAGACACTGATAATTATTTATTCACACTATAATCATCAAAAATTTATGTTACAAGAATTATGGAACAATAATCGCATGGTGGCGATGCTCATTGCGATTCTCGTGGTGGTGGTGCCCTTCCTCATCTACTATGTGGTGGAGGCGAAGAAAAATCACCCGAAGGGACTGATTTCTGCAGCACTCTCCAACATGGGTGAGCGTTTCGGCTACTACATCATGAATGCCGTGCTCTTGCTCTTCCTTTGCTCCAAGTTTGGCATTAGCGACGACTTGGCCGGTTGGATTTACGCAGTGTTTTATTTCCTCATCTACGTGCTGAGCCTTCCGGGCGGTATGGTGGCCGACCGTTTAGGCAACTTTAAAGGCACCATTATTGCCGGATTGGTGGTAATGGCATCGGGTTATGTGATCATCTCCGTCCCCGTGTTTGGCGGTAATCCGGGCGCTGTGCCCACTTGGGTGCTAGTGCTCACCTGCTTTGCACTGCTGCTGATTGCCACCGGAAATGGCTTGTTTAAGGGCAACTTGCAAGCCATCGTGGGTCAGATGTACGACAACTTCGAAGCCGAGGAAGCCAAGAAAGGCCCCGAAGCCCTTGCAGTGGCAAAAACCCGCCGCGACAGTGGTTTCCAAATCTTCTATGTATTTATCAATATCGGTGGTGTGATTGCGCCATTTGTGGCTCCGCTTTTGCGCAGCGCATTGCTCAAGATGGAAGGCTTTATCTATAATGCCGACCTTCCCCGCTTGTGCCACAGCTTCCTCGAAGGCTCGCTCCAAGGCGAAGGTATGAACAACCTTAAAGAGCTGGCTCAAAAATCGGTGGTGGATGGCAATGTGGGCGATTTGGCAGTGTTCTGCACCAACTATTTGGAAAGTTTCAACACCGGCGTGCACTATTCATTTGTGGCATCAGCCTTAGCAATGGTGGCATCGCTGCTCATTTTCCTTGCCACCAAAAAAGTGCTCCCCAACCCCATCAAGAAAGAAAAAGCTGCTAATGTGAGCACCGAGCAAGTGGCAACCGACGCCAAGGAAATTCGCCAACGCATGTTTGCCCTCTTTGCCGTGCTTGGTGTGGCTGTGTTCTTCTGGTTCTCCTTCCACCAAAATGGTCAATCGCTGTCGGTGTTTGCTCGCGACTTCTGCGACACTGAAGCCATTGCACCCGAAATTTGGCAATGCATCAATCCCTTCTTTGTGATTGTGCTCACCCCGATAATTATGATTGTGTTTGGCGCTTTGGCGAAGCGAGGTAAAGAAATTTCCACTCCCAAGAAGATTGCCTTTGGTATGTTTATCACCGCTTGCGCTTATTTGTTCTTGATTGCCATTTCCATGGTGAACAATTATCCTTCAGGCGAAGAATTTAAGGGTCTTTCCGAAGCGGTGAAAGCCGCGATGAAGGCAGGTCCATGGGTGCTGATTGTGACCTACTTCTTCCTCACTGTGGCAGAATTGTTTATTTCTCCGCTGGGCTTATCGTTCGTCTCGAAGATTGCGCCCCAGCATTTGCAAGGCATTTGCCAAGGTTTGTGGCTCTGCGCCACCGCTATCGGCAACCTCTTCATTGCCCTTGGTGTAACCATGCTCAACAGCTTCCCGTATCAATGGGAATGCTGGGCAGTGTTTGCCGGCTTCTGCCTCTTGTCGATGGGTGTGATGCTCGGCATGCTCAAGTGGCTTGAACGCGTTACTCAAAATTAATCGTTAAGGCGCGCTACGCCTCATTTGATTTCATAACAGGGTTTTCTGCCGATGCGCTCGGCGGAAAGCCCTGCTTTCATTACCGGTGTTTGGTCTATAAAATCGGGGGGCTGGTCTATTGAATTTGGAGTGAGGCGATGGAAAATTTTATTTTTGTGAAACGAGAATTTCAAAAGGAAAATCTTATATTTGCACCTACGATTTACTAACCATTAATATAGCCTCTATTTTGACAGTGGAAAAGCAACATATCGACAAGCGCGCGCTCGCCATCCACATTCTGTGCTGGGGCTTGGTGATATTTGTGCCCTCCATTCTTCGCCCTTCGGACTTTATGGAGGAGCGCATGTATCACATCCTTCGCTCATTGGGACCCACACTGTGCTACATGGCGGTGTTTTATCTCAATTATTTTTATTTGGTGCCGAAGGTGTTTCTCAAGCATCGGCGCAACACATTCATTTGGATAAACATCGGGCTGGTGCTCCTCGCATTTTGCATCTACACCGGCTGGTGGTCGTGGATCACGCAGTATGTGCCAATCCGCCCCCGTCGTGGCCCCGGAGGGCACATGCACCCTATGTTTGCCCTTACCCAAATTTTGCTAATGGGTCTGATTGCGGCACTGTCGCTCGCCATACGCGTGAGTCAGCATTTGAAAAGCATTGAAAATCTGCGCCGCGAGGCGGAGCGCGTGCGTAGCGAAGCAGAACTTGCCAACCTGCGTTCGCAACTCAATCCCCACTTTTTGCTCAACACGCTCAACAATATCTACGCCCTGATTACCATCCAGCCCGAAAAGGCGCAGTGTGCCGTGCACGAATTGAGCAAACTGCTGCGCCACGTGCTCTACGACAATCAGCAAGATTTTGTGCCCCTGCAAAAAGAGGTGGCGTTTATCAAAAACTACATTGAGCTGATGAAAATCAGGGTGAACCAGCACGTGAGCATCCAAACCGATATCAACATCGACGATAAAAGCCCCACACGCATTGCGCCGCTCATCTTTATTTCGCTCATTGAGAATGCGTTTAAGCACGGCATTTCGCCCACCGAGCCCAGCTATATCACCATCAAAATCTCTGACGAAAACGATTGCATCACATGCGAAATTCGCAACAGTTGCCATCCCAAAACCGGCAACGACAAGAGCGGGTCGGGCATCGGATTAGAGCAGGTGAACAAGCGCTTGGAGCTCACCTATAGCGGGCGCTACCAGTGGCAACGGGGCACTTCGGAGGATGGAAAAGAATATTATTCAATCATTAAAATTTTTCAACTATGATACTCACTTGCAGCATCGTGGACGATGAGCCTTTGGCAGTGGAACTGCTGGCACATTATGTGGAAAAAATACCGTTTATGGAACTTTGTGGCAAATACAACAGCGCCACCGAAGCCATGAACGGCATTGCGCAAACGCCGGTGGATGTGCTGTTTCTCGACATTCAAATGCCCGACATCAACGGGCTGGAACTCTCGCAAATGGTGCCCGAAAGCACCCGCATTGTGTTTACCACCGCATTTGAGCAATATGCCATCGAAGGCTTCCGCATCAATGCCCTCGACTATCTGCTCAAGCCCATCAGCTATGTGGACTTCCTTGCCACTTGCAACAAGGCGCTGCAATGGTTTTCGCTGGTGCGCCAGCAAAGCGAGACGGAGGGCCTGAAGAGCATCTTCGTGAAAAGCGAGTACAAGTTGATTCAAATCAACCTCGATTCCATCAAATATGTGGAGGGACTAAAAGACTATGTGAAAATCTACACCGACGAAGCTACCAAACCCGTGGTGTCGCTCATGAATATGAAAACTATGGAGGAAATCCTCCCGCCTTCGCGATTTATCAGGGTGCACCGCTCTTTCATCGTGCAAAAAAGCAAAATCCGCGAAATTGAGCGCAACCGCATCGTGTTTGGCGACGTGTACATCCCCATCGGCGACAGCTACAAACAAGCCTTCTACGATTTCGTACAAAAAAGATAAAGGCGGAAATACATTCCCGTCACGGCTCTTTCATTTAAGGATGCGCATACTGCTTATGGTTTGAATACGTTTGCTTTCCTTTGTGACATGAAACGAACAAAAAAGTCGGCTTCGCCGAAAAAAAACGCGCCTGCTACAAACGACAAGTAAATAGTGCGTAGATGGCTCTTGGCAGTTTAAATGAAAGAGCCGTGCATTCCTGTGGAAAAATGGTAACCAAATTTGCGGATTTGGTTGCCATTTTAAAAAAAGATTAATATCTTTGCACAATAAAAAAGAAATTCATAAGATGATGATTGAAATTAGTACCCGAGATTTTCGCACCAATCAAACGAAATATCTCAAAATGGCAAAAAGAGGTGAGCATGTGGTAATTAAATCGCGTGTGGGTAGTTTCCGTATTTCGCCTGATGAAGACAATTGCACTATTGGCGTTTCACGCAATTTGATGGAAGAACTTAAAAACGCCTTAGTGGAGGTGAAAGATGCGCTTGCAGGAAAACGAACACTCCAATCCGCAGAAGAATTGCTCCATGAACTATAAGGTAACTGTATCGGTAACAAACGAATTTGCTAAGGAAGCAAAACGCCTCACAAAAAATACCCAAGTTTTAGACGTGATTATCAAAATTTCTTGGAAAGCATTAAGCAAAATCCACTTCAAGGCAATGAGATAGCGAAGAATATCCGCAAAATTCGTATGGCTATCAAGTCTAAAGGAAAAGGGAAATCGGGTGGTGCAAGAATTATCACATTCAACATTCTTACAGATTTGCAAAATGGGCAAGTAATATTTCTCATGATTTACGACAAAGATAGCGCATCTTCAGTAAAGGCGGAAATAGTGGTAGAAATGGTTCGTGATTTGGGTTTCGAACCTTAATTCAAATCGCGGCGCACCGATTTTATTATTTTTTGAGGTTGCATTCAAAGAGAGAATAAAAAAAGATATGCCGGATGGTGGGATTTGTGTGTCGGTAATTGGGAAATTTTCTATATCTTTACGCCATGAAATATTATGTGATAGTTGAGGACACGCGCACGGGGCCGTTCACCCTCGAAGAAGTGAAGCGGCAGCAGCTTGCACCCGACACTTTGGTGTGGCATAAGGGTATGCCCGATTGGAAAGAGGCTTGTACCTTGCCGGAATTGGCCGACGCCATCGTTTACGACGACTCCGCCGTGGAGCCGGAAGATGATTTTGTGTTGGAGGAGGAAATGTTGGAAGCTGAGGAACCACAGGAAGAGATGTTTCGCAGGCGTATTCCCGAAGAACCTCAGCCGGAGCCGCGCCGATTTTCGTATGTGCCCTCGACTACGCCGCAACAGCGCACGCCTAAGCGCAAAAGTCACGTGAAAGGCTGGATAGCTTTTTTGGCGGTGGTGGTTTTGCTCTTGGCTATGCTGCTCACCAAGCCTTCGGAAGCGGAATATGTGGACGCTATCACACGCCACACCGCCAACTATATCGTGGACCGCATTGATGGTAATGTGTTTGTGTCGGAACACGCCATCAGCGGGACCGAAAAGTATAAAGCAAGGCAAACGGTGGAACCCATCGTGAAGGAGGGTCTCCAAATCGATGACTATTTCTTCTACAACACTGCTCGGGTGACCATCAATCGGCACACCTACACCGTGGCGGTGGGATGGATGGGTTACATTTTTAGCACCAATACGCACGATTTGGCTTATGCGGTGAACACGCTTTTGGAGGAACAACGCGCTAAGGAGCAACGCGATGCCGCCAATTCGGTGATGAGCGCCATTGAAGATGCCTACCGAAGGGGGCTGGATGCCGCCGAAGAAATGGGCGTGAACCGCGAAGATATTGAGCAAGCCGTCGATTCTGTGGCAACTGTGGCAAAAGAGAAAGCCAATGAGCTAAAGGATAAAGCTATCGAGAAAGCAAAAGAAAAGGGCAAAGAAGCCATCGAAAAAGCTAAGGAGAAGGGCAAAGAGGCGGTGGAAGATGCGCTGAATGATTTGCTTAATTAAAGTTTCGGAAGTATTCATCTTTGGAAGTTAAGAAGTTGAAGAAGTTATCGCTCGCTGGAAGTTAAGACGATAGTCATTGCTCGCGATGAGCAAAGTGATGGTTACACCGCTGCAAAACCCTTCATTTACTTCCGAAAATTAAGTTAATTCATGCATAATTCGTAATTGCCGAGGGGGGGGGTAGGAGCTATGATAGCTACTATGGTATTGAGCAGGGGGAAATTTTTTTTTGGGGGGGGTAAAAATTGGTGGAATATGGTATTTTTACCTTCAGAAATTTGCATTTTACCATTTTGTGTTGTAACTTTGTGGCGGAATTAGAAATTTTAACCACTATCAACCAACACACTTTGATATGAACACACAAAATGCAAAATCGGAGAATTGCCTGAAGCGCAACCAAGAAATGCTCTCTATCTACAACGAAGCACTCCATTTCATGATTAAAAACCGTGTGCCCAACCCGCACAAGTCGGCGCTCCACTGGACGTTGCACTATGGCACACCAAGCTATTGCGTGAGCTATAAGCGTGCCTACGCTGTGATGTGTCAACTGTTTGCCGGTCATAGCATCGGCCTTGCTTCGCCTATGCGCAAGCAAATGTGGCACGAAATTTACCACAAAGTGGACGCGTTGCTGAAGCTACACCCATCTATGAGCATCGCCCAAGCACTGGACTTCGTGCTGAGCCATTCGCGGGCAAGTCGGTTTTTTGTAACCGAACAGCAAGCCCGACGCAGCATCTCCAATTGCCGAAAGCGCCGCAGCCGTAATCTTCAATCCCTTATTCATCACCAATCTTAACACCGCTATCACCATGACCAACACACACATGCCCCAACACACACTCCTAATCACTATCAATAAGGAGCAAATTCTCAACATTATCTACAGCGAAAGTGCTTGGTATTGCCTGCTACACCCGGAAACAAAATGCATCACCCCCGATTGGCAACGCCTCACCATGATGCGCGTGAAAGAAGGATTCGAAGAATTTCGCGCACAATTTCAGGGCTACATCTATTTCTCTAACTTTAACCCCAATGTAGATGCCGGCAATGTGAGCATCGAATTTCGTTTCTTCTACCCCGTGCCCAACGGCGTGCCCGAATCAATCACAGCCGATGTAACCAACTACTTAGCATGGTACGCCCTCGAGCGCTTCTATGGCACCGACGTCGGCTACTTCCACACCGCTCGGCTCAAACACCGCGCCAGCCTCAACCTCACCTTCGCCCGCGACGCCAACCATTCCCTCCTCGGTTAAAAAAGGAACAGTAGAAAAAAGAGAAAATCGCAAGAGAATTTCGTTAACAAACCTAAATTTTTGCACAGGAGGGACAGTCCCTCTTGTACA
>JBJECV010000148.1:0-1830 GCA_051871435.1 Sodaliphilus sp.
ACGCATTGCGCCCGCTGCGACTTTCAAAATCTGCTCAAAAATATCCGCCTCTACGTCCCCAAAAATTTAAGGAACGCGCTCTTAAAGTGATTGTTGATAATTTTTGGCGTATAGGTCAAAATGGGTGCTAAAATCGCCGTAACAGTTTATTATCCAATGCCTTAATGCATTCAAAAGTTTTCAGCACTAATTTGATGTGAGTGCATTGCCTCTATGGGTCAAAATGGGTGCTAATAATGCACTTTGGATTTGGTACATATTTTACGACTTGCTATATTTGCCTTGCGGTTTGAAGCATAACGAAGCTCTGCTGGGGAGCAACTTCGCCAGGAATAGAACCGACCAATATGCATAATGCAGTTCTGGGAGGTGCGATTAGTTCGCGCCTCCCTTTTCATTATGCAATTTGGCATATGCCAAGAAAAACCCATCCATCATCCGCTTTCGATTCTTAGCTGTCATTCCCGGATGATTTCGCAGATTCTTTTTCATGTCGGTGAAGATTCCTTCGATAGCATTATTTGTGTTTGGCATACCCGCCACCTCTTCAAATGTGAACAGGTAAGGTAGATAGTGAGAAATGCTTATCATGGCCGAACGCAAGCGTTGATGAGTAAAGATTGTACGTCCGGTTATCTCGTTTATGGTCTTCTCCTTAAGGAAGTCATTCCACTTTTCTTTCCACGCGGTAAAGCGCGCGGTAAACTCGGCTTTGGACATATTCTTCATCTGATACGCTAATTCCAATAGTTCTCTACCGGCCATAAGTTTCGGATTCTTAGTGAGTTTGCGCCTGATTATAGCCACCATATGAAACTGGCACATCTGGATTTTGTAGTCAGCAAAGACTTCGAAAAGCTTTTGCAATCCATCAATAACGATACCTTTGATCTTATAACCAGAGCTGAGGATATGAGAGACGGCTGCTTCATAGTCACTGATATGTTCATGTGCGATATGGGCCATATAGAGAAGTCGTCCGCTGCCGCTTTCCAAGGCGACAAGAATCCCGGTATTGCGACCGAAATACGTGGCATCCATATGCACGACACCTTCGCCCGACACCGTGGGCTGTTCCCATTTAAAACTCACTGTGGCCAACAGACGCTTGATGGTTGACGGACTTACACCCGATTGAGCACTGATTTCTGCTACCGTTTGCTTACCATGAAGATAATGTTCCCATACCTCCTCCGCAGTTATTTTGTGACCCGATCGAAAGCGTATACCACATACAATGCACTTATAGCGTTGTGTTGATTTATAGGTTCCGTCCTTGCGCACATTGGGGGAACCACATGACGGACATTTTTTTTGTTCATAACGCAGTTTTAAACTTTTGAAATTGCCAAAATTAATGAATTACAGTGAATTACAACGAATTTAACACCCAAAATGACCTATAGAAAGACGAATGGGTGTTTTTCAGCGAGAAAAACACCCATTTTGACCCATAGGCCAAAAATTTAAGGAACGCGCTCTTAAATTGCCGACAGACAATATCGCTCTGGGTGAAAAAGTGTTCGCCTATTGCTCTTCACTTGAATCGATAACTATGCCGCAAACTGCCTATCTGTCGAAAATGACTTTCTTGAATTGCTCATCATTGAAGCAAGTCTATATGCCGAAGAATTGCGGCAGTATCGGTGAATCCGCCTTCCGTGGATGTAGCTCTCTGCAGAGTATTGTAATCCCGGAGAATGTAACAAATATCTATAATGAAGCCTTCTTGGGTTGCACCGGTTTGGAGACAATTTATGCGCATCCCACCACCCCACCGACTGTAGAAAGCCTCAATGTATTCTCGCAAGAGACTTACGACAATGCCTT
>JBJECV010000149.1:0-1824 GCA_051871435.1 Sodaliphilus sp.
GGCTAACCAAGTGCGAAGCACGACTAACCTCCAATTTGGTGTTTCACATGTTTCACAAATGAAAAGGTTATCGTTATTGTTCAGGTGTCGGGATAGGAGGGCTATTTACATTCGGATTGGTAGAAGTGGTGGTGTGCTTCACATTCGTGGATGGAGCCTTCTGCCACGATGATGTGGCGATTTGCCATACCGGAAATTACACTCATTTCGTGGCTCACGAGGATGATGGTGGCTTTTTGCGCGAGCGATTGCATAATGGTGTAGAGATGCTGTTCGAATTGCTTATCGATGTAGCTGAGCGGTTCGTCGAGCACCAGTACTTCCGGCTCTGAGATGATGGCACGTCCGAGCAGAGCGCGCTGCAATTGTCCGCCCGAGAGGTAGCCTATGGGGCGATTTTGCACATCTGAGAGGCGCATCAGTGCAATGGTGTCGGCAAGCCGTTGCTCATCTTCGCGGGAGAAACTCCGGAGCCATTTTCGCTTCAATCCCGAGGCTATCACTTCTTTCACGGTGATGGGGAACTCGCTGTCGATAAGGTTTTTCTGCGGCAGATACCCGAATTTGAGGTGCGATGCGGGTATGCCATTCTGAAAAAGCTCCACCCTACCCTGCTGTGGTGAAATGAGCCCGAGAATGATGCGCAGCAAGGTGGTTTTGCCGCCGCCATTAGGTCCGGTAATAGCCATGAAATCGTGCTCATTCACTTGGAGGGTCACATTTTTAAGCACCGGTTTTTCTCTAAATGAGTGAGAAATACCTTCTAATGAAATCAACCGTTGTTTTTCCATGGCTATGGTGTTTTGGCTTTGGGTTGAGGGACGATGGCGTCCACTATCTTCGTCATTTCTTCGTTCCACTTCGTGCTCAGAGGATTGATAGCGATTTTCTCCACTTGCAAATCGCTGAGCAGCGTGGCAGCTTGGCGGCCATCGATTTGGGGTTGCAAAAGGAGGACCTCTGCCCCACTTTTTTGCGCCATATCGAGGCGAGTGCGAAGCGCATTCACGGTGGGCTCTTTGCCATCATCAAGCGAAATTTGCTTCAACTGATAATCGCGGGCGAAATAGCTGAATGTGGGATGCCACACCAAAAACGAGCGGTGAGGTGCCTGATGCAAGCGGGCGGTGAAATTGCGGTCCATTTCGTCGAGCGATTTTTGGAGGGCTTGATGGCGTTTGGTGAAATATTTTTTGTGCTTGGGATAGAGTTTCACCAAGTGGTTATACATATTTTTGGCAATGATTTTGCAATTGCGCACCGACACCCACACATGAGGGTCCACATTCCCTTCGTCGGCATCGTGACTGTCCATGAATTGAATGCCTTCGGAGGTATTGATGATGGGCA
The DNA here is from genome assembly GCA_051871435.1 of Sodaliphilus sp. Lineage (GTDB taxonomy): Bacteria > Bacteroidota > Bacteroidia > Bacteroidales > Muribaculaceae > Sodaliphilus. The sequence continues at coordinate 1,351 of JBJECV010000149.1, forward strand.
AATCGGGGTTATTGCTTTGGAGCTTTGGCATAATCGCCAATTCGTAGCCAATGGTGCCCACTATGAAATAGGCATCGCTGCGCTCCACCGAAAGCATCACCTTCATGTCGGGCTCATAGGTTTCGGGATTGCTGTCGTCGCTCAGCAAACACGACACTTGCACCTTATTGCCCACAATAGCTTCCGCCAGATAGCGCTGTGGAGGAATGCTCACCACCACCGATGGCTTATCCGCCGGAGCCCTACGGCAAGCACCCATCAGCATCACCACAGCGGCAAGCGCTAATAGAAACCCATATTTTATATATCGATTCAATACCATTTTCATCAGTTATAATACAAAAATAGATAAAACTTACACAAAGGTAAGAATTTTTTTAGAAACACCCACAGATTAGACGTTAGAATTGAGTGTTAGACCACGGCTCTTTCATTTAAAAAATGCCTTGTAATTCAAATTTTTTTAGTATTTTA
>JBJECV010000150.1:0-29967 GCA_051871435.1 Sodaliphilus sp.
AACTCCATGCAAGCGAAGGCGCAGCCGGAGCGCAGCTTGGAGAAAGCGAACCGGATGGCATGAGCCTTGGAGAGGGTCGGTTGTGGCAGGAATCAGCAAAAGAAATCAATAAAAATTTGCAAAGCACGCAAGGATTCACTAATTTTGAAAATCAAATTTATTCACATTTATGAGCAAAGTCAACGCCCTCTTTCATATCGTTATCAACACGCATCATCGCCAAAAAACCATCAACAATGAGCACTGCGAAGACATGTATCGCTACATTTGGAAAACTATCCAAAATAAAGAGTGTCATTTGTGCCGCATTGGTGGTGTGGAAAATCATATTCACATGCTGGTTGACCTCAAGCCTACTGTGGCATTGGCAGATTTGGTGAGAGAAATCAAGCAAACCAGTAGTGAATGGGCTAAAATCAGCGGCCACTTTCCAATGTGGGATGGTTGGGGACGAGAATATGCTGCATTTTCGGTCTAGATGTCAGCTAAGAACGAAGTGATAGAGTATATCAAAGGACAAAAAGAGCATCATAAATATGTGAGTTTTGAGGATGAATTCAAGGCGTTTATTCAGCAATCCGGAATGGAGTGGAAGGATTTCCTACTCACCTAAACTGCTACTTGCCACAACCGACCCTCTCCAAGGCTCATCATCTCCTCTGAGTCGGGCTCCAAGCTGCGCTACGGCTGCGCCTTCGCTTGCATGGAGTTAACCACGATACGCTGTCTCCGATGGCACGCTGGCGTGTCCCAATTAGTTTAATTCGATAAATTCGTGACTTTAAAAAAACTAAGTGAGATCCGTGTGAGGAAAATAACTCGTTGACTTGTTGACTCCAAAAAATTGGGGGGCTTGGTGCTATGTAAACGATTGCATAACTTTTTTTTAAAAAAATGTATATTCAAAAAAAGCATACAATACTTTTTTTTGCTAAATTTGCCTGGAATAGTAGAACAGACCAACTCCATTTCATAACTACCATTCTTTTGTATAATTTTTTTCAACACAACCCGCTGAAAACTTTTTTATTAAACAATATATTTTTAAAAACAATACTAATAACTAAAACACTATGAAGAGATTTTTATTTAAATTCTTTTTTGTGCTTATGGCCCTCATAGCAGCCATACCGGCACAAGCCAGTTATGTGTATTTTAAGAATACACTCAACTGGGAAAAAGTGTATGCCTACTTCTATAGTGAGACATACTGGGATACTAACAAAGGTTCCGGCTCTCAAAAAAGTAAAGGATGCGAAGTCGGGCCTGTCGAAATGAAGAAAATTAAGGGCACTGATATTTTCTACGCCGAAAATGCCAGTGATTATGCTATCGTAGCTTTCACAAGCTCAGAACGCACTGATTACGAGAATTTTTGGCAGACATCAGCCGTTTATCGTTGCGATTTTAAAGTTTCCACACCACTCTATACTCCGGAAACAACTGCCAGCGAAACTAAAAATTCTAATGTAAATTATTACAACAATGGCAATTGGACCTCAATTTCTTTTGGCCTTAAACATAACACTTGGAACGACAAGGGCGATGACTGGGATTGGAAAGAAGCCACCGATAATGGAAATGGTACTTTCAGCGTAGTTGCGAAGTATGGAGAATCCGGTTGCGACTATAATACGAAAGCTGATGGTACTGGTAGCGGTGGTTATATTGGTTCGCCTACAGTAGTTGGCAGTCCTGCTAAGGGTGATGAATGTACCTTTACTTTGGATATCACTAATTCCAACTCTGATACAGATCCAACTATCACCATTACTAAGAAGCAGCTTGATACGCGCACCTACGCAGTGCATGGCACAATCACAGGTGACGCAGCATGGGCATCTACATCAATGACGGATGATGGTAACGGCGTATTTAGCTTGACTGAAAACTTTGTGGTAGGTGATTTCGGCATTAAACAAATGAATGCGGAAGGTTCTCAAACGAACTGGTTCGGATATTCAGCTCTTGGTACACCTGCTGACAACTGTGAAGAGGCAAAAGATTCAAATGGAAATTCTACAGGCAACATCAAACTTAACACTGCCGGTAACTACACCATCTCCATCAATACCACCAGTGACCCCATGGTAATCACTGTTAAATATAATAACGCCACTGCTGCCTATTATCTGAAGCACCCGTGGGATGGTGGTACTAATTGGACATGGCTACCTCTTACTATCGACAATGGCGATGGCACTTATAGCCTTGAAGCTACATATTGCGCCGGCAATGGCTGCAACTGGAATACAACAGACGATGACGCCGGCAAGAGATGGATTAGCAACCCCACAGTGGTTGGTAACCCTACCACCGGCGATTTGTGTACGTTTACGCTCGACCCCTCTGCTAACAATGGCGAAGGCGCTATCACTATCAAGAGAGTGGGTGCGCTCGACAAACTCGCTACCCCAACTATCGCTCCCGCAAGCGGAACATTTACAAAAGCACAAGTTGTAACTATCACAAGTGTGGAAGGTGCTACCATCTACTACACCACTGATGGCTCCGACCCCACCACTGAAAGCAAAGTGTATGACGGTTCGTTTAAAGTGAACACCGTGGGCACTACCACCGTTAAGGCTATCGCAGTGAAAGAAGGCTTCGATGTGAGCGATGCAGCTTCTGCCACCTACACCATCAACAAGCCCTATAGCGGCGATGTTTACATCTCAGGTGGCGTGGTTGGGAACAACGATTTTAATCCATCTGAAGGCAACCAAAAAATGTCCGAAGCCGAAAGTGGTATCTACACCTACGAATTCACTGTGGTTGAAGGTGTTGGCAACTATTGGGCATTCCGCACTCATAACGGAAGTGCTTGGAAGTGGCTTACTAATAACCAAGAAGTGACACCTACACAATCGGGTACTTATACAGAACAAGATAACGCTAAGAGCAACTGTTACTACTACTCCGGTATGGTATCCGGCAAGAAGTATAGAATTACGCTCAACACTATTGAGGGTACCGTTAGCATTCAAAAAATTGCTTCCGGTACGGCTCGCGACATCCCCGTATTCCCATTGGGCGTGAACTCCGAAACTGAATTAAGCGCTTACGATTTTGAAGCCAACCCCGTTTATTATCTGCTTTCCGGCGTGCTCAACGACAACCGCGAAACTCCCGAATGGCAGATGGAAAAGGGTACGGATGGTCTCTACCACCTCAATGGCTTTGCAATGCGCAACACCAACGACAAGGTGAAAGTGCGTGAATACACCAGTGCCAGCACTTATGAGGACCGTGATTCTAAAGACTTCACTATCGCACTGAACACCTCTGAAGGTCAGCTCTACAATGCTACCTATGATCCCACAGCACAGACCCTCACCCTCACTCCGGCTTCCGCAACCAAGTTGCCGTTCATTTCGCTGGTGGGTTATATGATGCAACAAGACCAAGTCTACACCACTCCTCGTGGTATTGAAAGCAAGCCTGCCGACACCAAGACTTCTAAGGGCTGGCAAGAATCTTGGCTCCAATACGATGCCAATGGTAAGTTGCTGAAAGACCGCAAGGGCAATGTGATGTACAGCACTATGTGGCCTCCGAAGAACCCTGTTTACTTCACCGCTACCGTAGGCGCTTACCAACGTCTGCACTCATCCGACCAAATGACCTTCGTTCCCGTGAAGAACGCTAATGGCAACAACGTGGAAAAAACCGGTAAGGATTGGATGGATGAACTGAAAGCAATTGATGCAGAATCTTATGCAGGCCTCTCCCTTGACCCGGAAAAGAACTACTACCGCTACGTGGTAAGTGATATCTGGTATGTGGGTGCTGGTAAGATTTGGACCGGCTGGGGTGGTCAAACCACCACTACCAGCGAAGGTAAGCAAATTGCTTATTGGACGCTTCACAAAAACTGGGGTTACGAACACCTGAATGCAACCGACACCGAAGGTACGCCCATTGAAGCTCAAAAAACCTACAATGTGAAACAAGGCATCGGTAACTTCTTGTTTGATAATCCTACCTTCTTCAAAACATTCGAATTCTTCTACGAAATCAGCGATGTGAACAACAATTCACAAATCTACACCACGCTGGCTTATGGCTCTGCAAGTATTGCAGCGCAGAATGTAAAGGATGGCGATTCCTACACTAAGGGTAGTTATCTGCCCACAGTGGAAGTGCCGGAAGGCGTGAGCATCACCGGCTGGACCATTACTCGCCACGATGCCACCACCGATGCGCTCGCTCCTATTAGCACTGATAATGTTTCTGATAATGGTTTGGTGGCAAGCGGTGAAGCTACCGACCCATCTTCAGAGACTTTCACCCTCGATAAAGAAGGTTTGGGTGAAGGCCGTTACTACTACGAATTGGTTGTAACCTTTGACAATGGCCGCACCTCTACCGTGCGCTCCAACCCGTTTGTGATTTTCTTCCCGAACAAATACAGCTTGGATGCTAACGGTTACCAATTGGTGAAACTTGACAATGCTACTGACGACGGCTATAGCTATGCAACTTACAATGCTAAGGCCAACGGCGACCTCTACTTCGTGGAATTCACCGACAACACTGTATCTAAATTCCGTGTTGCCACCTCTGCTGAACGCGAAAGCCTGAACGGCAACTTCGCAAAGAACGAAGGCATCAAGTGGACCGACAAAGTGTTCGTTTACGCTCCCGTGCCCTCTGAATTCAAAATCGACGCAGAAAAAGCATCCGCTACAGTAAGCCTCGACCACATCACCGGCTACGATGTGAATAACACCACCGGTATAGCACCCGTACAAGATGAACTCGCTGTGGTCGACCTCAAGCAAAACTTTGCCAACAAGGTGTACAAAGCTGTGATGAACTATCAAGAAAAGGACATCGCAACAGGAAACTGGAGCGAATACGCCAAATCATCTCTCGGTAAGGAAAACCTCACCGTAATGCAGATGCCAAACGTGAAGGGCGGCGACGTGACAGTGAACGTAACTGCAACCGACAACAGCGAAGAGCTTACCATCGACTACAATGACGTTACCAAGACTTATGCAGCCGGCAAGGTGTACAATGTGGATGTGACATTGCCATTCAGCGATCCTAATGTGGAAGTGGATGCCGACAACGCACCTCAATACGACGTGAAGGTGGGCGACATCACCACTCGCTATAAAGCCGGAGATGGTAACCGCTCCGTGACGATCAGCAACGTGAACCCGCTCGACTTCGCAGGCAAGAAGGTGGAAGTGAACGCCGTTTACTACGATGGCTCAAGCTATGCTCTGACTGCTAACATTGGCGAAGCAGCCGTAATGGAATCTCCCGATGTAGCATTTGAAGGTTGCACCCCCAACATTACAACAATGGATGCAATCGCAAGCAAATTCCCCGTATATGACGAAAACAACAAGATTGTGAGTCAGAAAGATGTGATTGTGATTACCAAATTGGGATTCGCTCATGAAGGTACCAACGACAAGATTGGCGGCGAGAACTTGGATGCAGCCAATGCTTTGTACAATGCCGACTTCACTGTTGAATCAACCGATGCCTACAGCAATGTTTATAAACTCAGCGACCTCAACTTTGAAGGGTCATTGATTGAACAAGATGGTCACCACGTATGGAGCAAATCCATCCAATTCGACAACACTTCCGGCGTTATTAAATCGCCAAAGTTGAAAGTAGCCATCACTCCGTTCTATGTGGCTAAAGTGACCAACACTGAAGGATATACCGGTTTGAATCCTCTTAGTGCTTCACAAGCTCCGGTAGTAAAAGCAGAAGAAGCAACAACCTACGTGGCTCTCCCCTGCGAAACTGCTAATGCTGAAAATGGTGGTTTGGCTACCGGCATTGTGGATATCACTGAAGGCAGCAATATGAAGGCTTACAAAGTGATTGAAAATGGCGAAATTCGCATCATTTACGGTAAGCGCAAGTTCAACGTAATGGGTGCCGAAGTGAAATAAAACACACCCTCTATTCATAACCACTTTTAAGTAAAAATTCCCAATAGGCTATGCCCCATCGGCACAGCCTATTTTATTAAAAGCCTACCCCCGGCCCCTCCCTAAAGGGAAGGGAGAAAGATGGCAGCATTAGCTACAATAGCTATATTAGCTAAGATAGCTACCTTAAGCAACTTCTCGCATAGGCTCTCCCTTCCCTTCAGGGAGGGGTCGGGGGGTAGGCTTTTCTTTTATGCAATCGTTTGCACTATTTTATTGGCGGATTTTGGGGTTGGGAGATAGGGGATTAGGGGAAAATGCGCGAAATTTGTGGAAAAGAAAGTGGGCAAATTGCCACACGCATCATAGTGATGATGAATAAAAGTTGGTGAAGCCCCATAGGGCAGAAATTCCGCCGTGTAGGGCTTCATTTTTTTAAAGGCTTGCGCCCCACCTTCTCACCTCTATCATAACCACGAACAAATAATTTGCAAGTTTATATTTTTGGAAGTTAAGAAGTTGAAAGAAGTGGTCACTCGCTTCGCTCGTTAGAAGTGAAGACGATAGTCGTTGCCAGGTATCAACAAAGCGGTGATTACGAAGTGCGCAACTCCATTATTTACTTGCGAAACTTAAATAAACCCGAACAATAACCAAACTACAAGAAATGAACCGCATTTTTCTCACTCTCGCTTCACTATTGGTGGCCCTGCAATCGGTGGCTGCCGGCTGGCCTGCCAACTATGGCGGCGTGATGCTGCAAGGCTTTTATTGGGACAGTTATAGCGAATCGAAATGGTCGGTGCTCACCTCGCAAGCCGACGAACTTTCCAAGTATTTCAATCTGATTTGGGTGCCGCAATCCGGCAATTGCCAAAACACCAATATGGGTTATTCGCCCGTGTGGTGGTTCGACCACAATGGCTCGTTTGGCACCACCGCCGAGCTGCGCACCATGATTAGCACCTTCAAGAGCAAGGGCACCGGCATCATAGAAGACGTGGTGATTAATCACCGCAACGGCAAGAGCAATTGGTGCGACTTCCCTACCGAAACGTGGAACGGCAACACCATGTCGTGGACCATGGCCGACATTTGCCGCAACGACGAGTGCGCCTACAATGGTTACTCCCCCACCGGCAACTACGACACCGGCGAGAACTTCGACGGTGCGCGCGATTTGGACCACACCTCAGCCAATGTGCAGAAAAATGTGAAACTTTATCTCGACTTCCTGCTCAACGACCTCGGCTATGCCGGTTTCCGCTACGATATGGTGAAAGGCTACGACCCGAAATACACCAAACTCTACAACGAGAGCGCACAGCCCGAATTTTCGGTGGGCGAATATTGGGACGGCAGCTACAGCGCCGTGACCGGATGGATTAAAAACACCGGCTACAATAGCGCAGCCTTCGATTTCCCGCTGAAATACGTAATCAACAATGCCTTCGGCAATAGCAACTGGGGCGCGCTGAGCGACAAAGGTATCGCCGGCGACCCGGGCAATAATCGCTACGCCGTGACATTTATCGACAACCACGACACCTATCGCAACAACGATAAACTCTCGAACAACGTGCTCGCTGCCAATGCGTTTATCCTCGGGCTGCCCGGCACACCGTGCATCATGCTACCCCACTGGAAAACGTATAAAACCGAAATCGGCAATATGATTTTGGCGCGCAAAGCCGCCGGCATCACCAATCAGAGCAGCATCACCGAGCAAGGCACGCAAGGGGGCGGCTACGTGATGAAGGTGCAAGGCACTGTGGGCACCGTGATGGTGATTTTGGGCTACGTGGCGAATGCCAACACCACCGGCTTCAAACTGGTGAGCACCGGCGAAAACTACGCCTATTTCGTGAGCGACAATGTGGACATCGGCGGAACCACCCCGCCCGATGAACCGAAAGATATCACCGTGCATATCAATGCCGAGGCAGCTCCTTACCTCTACGCTTGGACCGGTAGCAACACCATCCTTTCGTCGGTATGGCCGGGCGACAAACTGAGCCAAACCACCACCACATCCGACGGCAAAACCTGGTACACCGCCACCTTCAACACCACCAGCCTCAACATCGTTATCAACGATGGCAACGGCACACAAACTTCCGACATCACCGGCATCAGCTCTGATATTTACCTCATTTTCAATGCCGACGGCTCGTATCAAAACGTCACCTCCGCCTACGACAGCAATGCCACCACCACCCTACCCGAGTGTGCACAATACATCGACGGCCACCTGTTCTGCTACTTTGAAGGCGATGCCACCTATTCGTCGCCCAACGCGTGGATTTGGAACGACGAAGGCAGTTTCACCGGCTCGAAATGGCCCGGCACCGCACTCACCGAAGTGGGCGAGGCAGAGAATGGCAACAAAGTGTGGCTCTGGGACGGCGGCGAACTGCCCGCATCACTGCCCACCGGCGTGGTGTTTAATTCCGGCACCGGCACACCACAAACCGGCGACTACGACTTCGTGAACGCCGGCTACTACACCCCCTACGGCTTGGTGGATGTGGTGAAGAAAGCCGACACGCTGAAGGGCGACATCAACGCCGACGGCAAAGTGGACGTGAGCGATGTGACCGCACTGATAGGACACATCCTCAACGGCAACGCCTCCGAAAATTGCGACCTCGACGGCGACAGCGTGGTGAACGTGAGCGACGTGACCACCCTTATCAACCTCATCCTCTCATAAGGCAACAACAATACACAATACAATACGCCATTTTGCAGCGCTTTCCGAAAGGAAGCGCTGCTTTGTTTTGAAGCCTACCCCCATCCCCTCCCTAAAAAAAAGCCTACCCCGGCCCCTCCCTAAGGGAAGGGAGAGCTTATGCGCGAAGATGCTTAAGGCAGCTATTGATACCATCTTTCTCCCTTCCCTTCAGGGAGGGGTTGGGGGGTAGGCTTTTTTAGGGAGGGGATGGGGGTAGGCTCTTCACTTTGTGCAAACGATTGCATTTTTTTTTGGTGTTACAAATTTGTTTTATATTGTGGTGGAGAAAAAAATGGTTAACTTTGTGGTACTTACTACGTTTTCCCGAAAATATCACAACAAAAACTTACAATATGAAAAAAATCAAAATCGCTACGCTGGCACTATTGATGCCGGTAATTGCCCTGGCCCAAGGCTGGCCGGCAAACTATGGCGGCGTGATGCTGCAAGGCTTTTATTGGGATTCGTTTGTGGATTCTCAATGGTCGAATTTGGCATCGCAAGCCGATGAATTGAGTTGCTTCAAACTCATTTGGGTTCCCCAATCCGGTAACTGCAACTCCGGTTACAACCAAATGGGTTACACCCCCGTGTATTTCTTCGACCACAACAGCTCGTTTGGCTCGGAAAAGCAACTGCGCGCCATGATTCAAACCTTTAAGGAAAAAGGCACCGGCATCATCGAAGATGTGGTGCTCAACCACCACAACAATATGGGTGTGGGTGGCAGCTGGGTGGATTTCCCCGCCGAAACCTACAATGGCGTGACCTACCAATTTAAATCGACCGACGTGTGCGCCAACGACGACGGCGGCAAGACCAAAACTTGGGCCACTACCAACGGCTTTTCGCTCAGCTCGAACAACGACACCGGTGAAGACTGGGACGGTTGCCGCGACATCGACCACAAGAGCAGCAATGTGAAAACCATTGTGAACGCCTATCTCCCCTATTTGCTCAACGACCTCGGCTACGCAGGTTTCCGCTACGACATGGTGAAAGGCTACAGCGCTTCGTTTACCGGCGAATACAATGCTGCCGCCAATGTGCAATTCAGCGTGGGCGAATACTGGGACGGCAATGCCTCAACCGTGATGAACTGGATTAACGGCACCAAGGTGAACAACGTGATTCAATCCGCCGCCTTCGACTTCCCCTTCCGCTACACCGTGCGCGACGCTGTGAACAATGGCGACTGGAGCAAATTGGGCAACACTTCGGTGATGGCAAACACCTCTTATCGCCGCTATGCCGTGACTTTCATCGAAAACCACGACACCGAATATCGCTCCAGCGCACAGCAACAAGACCCCATCCGTAAAGACACCATCGCTGCCAACGCATTCCTCATTGCCATGCCCGGCACACCGTGCGTGTTCTACAAACACTGGCAAGACTACAAGCCGGAAATCAAAAATATGATTGAATTGCGCTCCATTGCAGGTATTCACAACCAAAGCTCCTACTCCAAATATCGCAGCAACACTGCCTACTTTGCCAACCAAGTGACCGGCACCAACGGTAAACTGATGGTGGTGGTGGGCAACACCGCACAAGTGACACCATCTGCCGCATCGTGGATTGAAGTGCTTTCGGGCTACCACTATAAATACTACCTCTCGCCCTCGTGCGAAGTGGCTTGGGCCGACGTGGCTTCCGGCGAATACGAAAAAGCATTCGACGTGAAACTCGTGGCAGTGAGCGCCACCTCGGGAGCAAAATTAGTCTACACCCTCGACGGCTCCGAGCCTACCGCATCGAGCACTCAAGTGGCAAGCGGCACCAAGGTGAACATTGCCAACAGTTGCACCCTGAAGGTGGGCTTGCTCATTAACGGCGCCGTGAGCAAAGTGATTACGCGCGACTACAAGATTGAGCCCTTCGTTCCTCACACTGCCACCGTACACCTCAAAGACCCCAGCTGGCCTTCGGTTTACTTCTATTTGTGGGACAAGAACAACAAAGAGCTCAACGGTAGCTGGCCCGGCTCCGTGGTGACCGACACCAAGGTGGTGAAAGGCACCAAATTCTACTACAAAACAGTGGATATCACCTCGAAGGACTACTACTTCAGCGTGATTTTCGATAAAGGCTCAAATGCCGACCAAACCGTGGACATCGGTCCGATTAAGGGCGATGTGTATTACGAAATCAATGGCTCGATGAGCGGTAAAATGCTCGTGGAAGACCTTACACTGCAATATGCAGGTGGTGGCGATGAACCCATTGCAGGCGACATCAACGGCGACGGCGTGGTGAACGTGAGCGACGTGACCGAACTCGTGAACAAAATCCTCGGCGAATCCACAGCATCCGACAGTGTGTGCGACGTGAACGGCGACGGCGAAGTGAACGTGAGCGACGTAACCACACTTGTAAACATGATTTTGAATTAATTTCTCAGATAAAAATCAGCGCCCGATATGAAGAGATGGATGAGTATATTGATGGTTGCACTCATGGGTCTGGCGACCCATGAGGCGGCAGCCGTAACCGGCGACGTGAGCGGCGACGGCAAAGTGGACGTGAGCGATGTAACCGCGGTGATTAACCAAATTCTTGGCGGCACCACCGATGCGCAATACGATGTGGACGGCGACGGCGTGGTGAATGTGACCGACGTAACCACGGTAATCAATATCATACTGGGCGTGTACGAAGATCCGAATCTCAAACTCACCGGCGCCGACATCTCCTTGCTCGACCGCTACGAAGAGCATGGCGCGCTCTACTACGACAAAACCGGCGCGCAAGTGACCGATATGCTCGCTTTCTACAAGCAAATCGGTCTGAATGCGATGCGCGTACGCCTCTTTGTGGACCCTGCCAACGCATCGGCATCAGCCAAAGGCGAAGGCGTGTTCCAAGACCTTGCCTACGTGGCAAAAGCGGGCAAGCGCATCAAAGCTGCCGGACATAAATTCATTCTCGATTTCCACTATAGCGACTCGTGGGCCGACCCCGGCAAGCAAACCGTGCCTACGCGCTGGAGTAGCCTCTCCGCGGAAGTGATGGCGGATTCGGTGTATGCCTACACCAAAGAATCCTTGCTGGCACTCGTGGCTGCCGGCGCCACCCCCGACTATGTGCAGGTGGGCAACGAAATTACCTACGGCATGCTGTGGCCCACCGGGAGCATCTACCCCGATGGCGCCAACAATAAGGGCACGTGGGCAAACTTCAGCGCCTACTTCAATGCCGGCGCAAAAGCCGTGCGCGAGGTGCTGCCGGCGGCAAAAATTATTTGCCACATTGAAATGGCGAATAATTCCAACCCGGCGAAATTCTTTGGCATCGGCGCCAAAAATTACAACCTCGACTACGACATTATGGGTCTGAGCTACTACCCGGCTTACCACGCCACGGCAAGCACCGTGATTTCGGCATTGGAATCGGTGATTAAGCAACTCAAAGTGCAGGTAGCGGATAAGCCCATCATGATTATGGAAACAGGCTATTCCTACCGCTGGGCAATGGGAGGCACCAAAGACACCAACATCAGCAACACTTACCCTTACACCGAAGCCGGGCAAGCACAATTTGTGGCGGATTTGGTGACGATGCTCAACCGATATGATTGCGTGAAGGGACTGTTTTGGTGGTGTGCCGAGCAAAACGAATACGGACTCGATTGGAATACCAACCGCGTGCTCGACAATTGGTGGCAAGCATCGCTCGTGGACAACGAAAACGGCAAAATTCTGCAAGGCTGCTACGAATTAGCCAATTTTAAATAAGAGATTGGATTTAGTACGGAATCTTTACAACGATCATATCATTCCAAATTCATGCTATATTAATTAAAAAATTCCTTTCTTTGCAAACCTATATATACACATTGCAAAGAACGAAAATCCCCCAGGAGTGATTCCCCGGGGATTTTTTGTGCCCGCCCAAAAAAAACCTACCCCCGGCCCCTCCCTGAAGGGAAGGGGGGAAGTGATTGTAACAGCTTATGAATATGATGGTGAGGATTTTATTTTCCGGTAAGGTCTTTAAGGACCTTTGGGGGGAATTGGGACCTTTGGGGATTGGGGGCGATTATTGGGAGGCGAGGGGAAAAAAATTGCCCGGCAACTGAAGCGATGCCGGGCTAAATATGGGTGCGGAAATTTCTATTTTTGAAATTCCTTGTGATTAGAATTCGAGGATGAGGGTGCCGTGGGCCGCCATGGGGATGTTTTGCGAGAGGGCAACGGATTCTCCGGTAATCACATTGCGGGCTTCGCTGTGCGTGCCAATCAGCTCGGCATAGCGTGCCACGTCCACATCGTTGGGCTTGTTCAAGCCATTGAGCACCACCATCACAGTTTTTCCTTCGTGGCGTCGTGCTATCACGTAAGTACCTTTGTGGGGGCAGAATTGAGTTTGTGTGCCCTTCACAATCACATCGTTACCTTTGCGCCAGTGGAGCAAACGGCTGAGCCAATGGAACATTTCATTCTCTTCGGCGGTTCGACCTTCTTCGGTGAAACAATTGCGGGCATCACCCGGGAAGCCGCCCATAAAATCTTTGCGCACATTGCCATCGGTTACCTTCTTCACGCCGTTCATCAGCACCTCGGTGCCATAGTAAAGTTGTGGAATGCGTTTGATGGTGAGCAGCAACGCCAGACCCTGTTTCAGTCGGTCCACATCCTTTCCTTCGCCCAAAAAGCGGTCGGTGTCGTGGTTTTCGAGAAACGCCATCACATGGTTTACATCGGTGTAGAGGTAATCATACACAAAAGTGTTGTACACCCGGTTGAATCCCTTCCACCAGTCGTCGGTGGTTTCTCGTTTGCACGAATCCATGGCTTCAAAGAAAGCGAAATCCATCACGGTTTTCAGATGGCTGTTTTCCTTCGCCAAGCGCGAATCTTTTTGCCAAGTGGCGGTGTAGGCAGGATTGGTGACCCACGTTTCGCCCACCGTGTTGAAATTAGGGTATTCCCTATTGATTTCCTTCATCCATTGCGCCATGGGAGCAGCGTAGGCGTAGGGATAGGTGTCCATACGAATGGCATCGATGCCCACGGTTTCCACCCACCACTTGCTATTTTGAATCAAGTAGGTGATTACGTGTGGATTATTTTGATTGAGGTCGGGCATAGAGCGCACGAACCATCCTTCCACGGTTTCGCGTTTATCGATTTCGCTGGCGTAGGGGTCGAGGCAAGGGGTGAGCTTGTAGCTCGTTTGGAGTCCATAGTTAGGCTGGTTGAACCAATCTTTTGAGGGCGGATTGCTCATCCATGGGTGGCTCGAGCCGCAGTGATTGAAAATCATATCCATCACCACCTTCAGCCCCTTGCTGTGGGCTTCGTCCACAAATTTGCGGTATTCCTCATTCGAACCGAATCGGGGGTCCACCTTATAGTAGTTGGTAGTGGCATAGCCGTGGTAGCAACTGTGGGTAATTTCGCTTGGCATATCATTTTCGAGCACCGGAGTAAACCACAGCGCGGTCACACCCAATTGGTTGAAATAATCGATATGCTGACGAATGCCCTCCAAATCGCCGCCATGGCGCAGCGAGGGCGCAGTGCGATCGCATTTTTGGTCGAGCATACCCGGCACTACATTGTTGGCGGGGTTGCCGTCGGCAAAACGGTCAGGCATCAGCATATAGAGCACATCGGCATTGGTGAAGCCATGGCGCGCCTCGCCCGCCATATCACGTTTCTTGATTTCGTATTTCAGCGACTTTTTAGCGCCCGCTTGCTCAAATTGCAGATTCATGGTGCCCGGCTTCGCGTCCTTCAGGTTGAGGTACACGAGCAGATAGTCGGGGCTATCGAGCCTCACCACGCTATCCACCTTCACCCCGGCATACGACGTGCTCACATTGGCATGCTTCACATCCTTGCCATACACCATGATTTGGAGCGACGGATTCTTCATTCCGGCATACCAATAAGCCGGCTCTACGCGGTCGATATTCACGGCTGCACGGCAGGCGAAAGCAGCCAGCAACGCGATGATTAAAGATTTGTATTTCATAGTTTTATATGATTAAAATTAGTTGTGAACGATGAGCGCACTTTGTGCAGGCACTTCCAAGCGCGAAGTGATAGTGGTGCGAATGCCGTTGAGGTCCACCTTGCCGTTTGCCACCACCGAGGTGTAGGATGCCTGTGGCACATCCACCAAGGCGGCATATTTGTTGGCGTTGAGCACCACATAAATGTCTTGCCAAGCATCGCCGCCGGCATGGTCTTTCAGGTGGAAAGCCACCAAACCCTCGCCCACGGGCAAGAATTCGAGATGCTTACGCACAAGGTCGGCGTCGCCCATACGGAAAGCCGGGTGTGCCTTGCGCAGTGCAATCAAGCCCTTGTAGTATGCCATCACTTGCGGATATTTTTGCAAGTTTTCCCAAGGCAGTTGGTTGATGCTGTCGGGCGAATTAAAGCTATTGTGCACGCCCTTCTTATCGCGGAGCATTTCTTCACCGCTGAGCATAAAGGGCACACCTTGGGAAGTGAACACGGCAGTTTGTGCCAAGAAATTGAGGCGAATCAATTCGTCTTGTGTGATGCCCGGAATACTGGCTTTCAGTCGGTCCACGAGGCACATATCATCGTGGCAGCTCACATACGCCATCATTTGAGTGGGTTGGAGAGTCCAAGGCGCTTTGCTGTAGTTCACCTTCGAATAATCCACTTGCGGGTGCTTGATGCAGCCCACAATACCGGCCTTGATGCTTTCCACATTGCCCGGTTTGGCAGCGAGGAAAGCGCTTTCGTGGTCGTTGTTGAAGGGGCCGCGGAGCGCATCGCGCATATCGTCGCAGAAAGCGGCAATGCCCGGCATTTGATAGGTGTTGACCTTCATCGCCAATTTTTCGATGGGATAAGCGCAGGTGCCACCACTCCAGCCTTCACCGTAGATAAACACATCCTTCGGCAAGGATTGGCGGATAAGATTCATCGTTTCGATGTCGTGAATACCCATCAAATCCACGCGGAAGCCGTCGAGGTGGTATTCTTTTGCCCAATAATTAAAACTTTCAATCATATATTGGCGCATGAGCGGTTGGTCGCTTGCGGTTTCGTTGCTGCAAGCCGAACCGTTGCTGTAAGTGCCATCGGGGTTTTTACGATAAAACACATCGGGATTGGTGCGCTGGAAATTGCTGTGCTCAATATCCATAGTGTGATTGTACACCACATCGAGAATCACGGCAATACCTGCATCGTGGAGCGCCTTCACCATTTGCTTAAATTCGCTCACACGCACTTCGGGTTTGAAAGGGTCGGTGGCGTAGGAGCCTTCGGGCACGTTGTAGTTGAGCGGGTCGTAGCCCCAGTTGAATTGCGGACGTTCGAGGTGTTCTTCATCCACCGAAGCATAGTCGAACGACGGGAGCAAGTGGATAGCCGTGATTCCCAAATTCTTGAGGTGCTCAATTGCCCAAGGCTCAGTAAGCGCCATAAATTTGCCCGGATAGCGCGCTTCCTTCCTGCTCACGGAAAAATCGCGGTTGTGCGATTCGTACACGATGATGTCGGTGGGGGCATAGCCCAGCGCCTTATCCTTTCCCCAGCCTTCGGGATTGGTGGCGGCGAGGTCGATTACCGCACCACGCTTGCCATTCACACCCACCGCCTTGGCAAAGAGTCCGGGGGTTTCGCCCAATTGTTTGCCGTTTTGCGTAACATTAAAGGTATAGAACTTGCCCTTCAGGTCGCCTTTTACTACGGCTTCCCAAGAGCCATCTTGCTTTTTTTGCATTGCCACCGATTTGATGGCTTTACCACCCACACCCTCGGTGTAGAGATTCAATTGCACCGACTGCGCTTTTTGAGCCACCAAATTGAATGTGGTGGCTTTCGGGGTGTAGGTCATCTCGTTGTAGAGCTCGGCTTTAATGCCAAACCACGAAACCATTGCCATACATGCTAAAATGAAGTATCGTTTCATAAATTGTTGGTTTTTCAAAAAAGGCCGAATCGGCATGTTTCCACATTCGGCCTTTCTCTGAGATATGAGTGAAATAAAGAGGGTTGCTTAAAAAGAATTATTTCGCCATTACCGACATCACGAAACCGCCGCCCGGGGCTTCCACCATATTGATTTTGTCGCCCTTTTTCACGGTTTTCTTAGTGATGGTATACGCTTTTGGATTGCTTGCGTAGTGTGCATCTTTGGCGTCGGCATAGATGGTACATTCATATTTGCGGCCGGCATCGAGGAAGTCGAAGTTCACGGTCACTTTGTGCCCGGCTTCGTTGCACTTGCCCCCCACAAACCAATTGTCGGTGCCTTTAGCCTTGCGCGCCACAGTGATGTAGGCACCCGGTTCGGCATCGATGTAGCGACTGTCGTCCCAGTCGATAGCCATATCGCGGATGAACTGGAAGGCATCGCTATATTTTTCGTAGTTTTCGGGCAGGTCTGCAGCCATTTGAAGGGGTCCCCACATCACCATATACACAGCGAGTTGTCCCACCAAAGTGGTGTGGATTTTGTGCTGATTTTTGCTCCAAGTGCTCAAGTCGGTTTCCAGCACACCCGGGGTGTAGTCCATCGGGCCACCTTGCAGACGAGTGAAGGGAAGCACCACGGTGTGGTCGGGTTTGCTACCGCTAAATGCCTCATATTCGGTGCCGCGTGCACTTTCATTGCCCACCAAATTGGGCCAAGTGCGTGCCAAACCGGTGGGGCGAGTGGCCTCGTGGGCATTCACCATGATTTTATGCTTGGCAGCTTCGGTGATGCAGCGCAGATAGTGGTTGTTCATAAACTGGCCGTAGTGGTGTTCGCCACGGGGGATGATATCGCCCACATAGCCGCTCTTCACGGCATCGTAGCCATATTCGTTCATCAAATTGTAGGCATCTTCCATGTGGCGCTCATAATTGATGGCCGACGAACTGGTTTCGTGGTGCATCATCAATTTCACGCCCTTGCTGTGGGCATATTCGTTGAGCGCTTTGATATCAAAGTCGGGATAAGGGGTTACAAAGTCGAACACGTCGAATTTCCACATGTTCGCCCAGTCTTCCCAGCCCACATTCCAGCCTTCCACCAGCACCTCGTCGAGGTTGTTGGCGGCAGCAAAATCGATGTAGCGCATCACCTCTTTGGTGTTGGCACGGTGTGTGCCATTGGGGGTGCACTTCGAGAAGTCGGTTTCGCCCAAGCGCACCGAGGGGAGGTCGTTGGTGTAGTGCCAATTGCCGCGTCCCACAATCATTTCCCACCACACGCCATTGTATTTGGTGGGGTGAATCCATGAGGTATCTTCAATTTTGCACGGCTCATTGAGGTTGTAAATCATATACGAAGACAGCATGGTGCGTGCGTCGTCGCTCACCATCACAGTGCGCCAAGGCGATTTGCACGGGGTTTGCATGTAGCACATATTGCCCACGGCATCGGGGGTGAGAGCCGATTCGAGCACCATATTCTTATCGTCGAGGTCGAGGTGCATAGTGGAGTAATCCACGCAGGCAGCCTCGTGAATGTTGATGTACAATCCGTCGTCGCTCTTCATTTGAAGCGAAGTTTGCACACCGGTGGGCGACACCAACGAGGTGGAAGAGTTGCCGGTCACGGGGTCGCACATGCCATCAGGCTTGCGTCCGGGCGCGGGATTCAAGCACATATCCATGCGGCCGCGAATTTCCGAGAGGCGGCTGGTTTGTCCGGGGTGTTCCTGGGTGTCGTAGTCGCCTGCAAGCCACCATGCCATGTGGTCGCCAGCGAGGGCAAACTGGGTGTTTTCTTGCTTGATGATGAAATAGTTGAGATTTTTTTGCTGCGGAAATTCGTAGCGCAATCCCATACCTTCGTCATACACACGGAATCGGATAATCATCGTGCGGTCGGCAGAGGCTTGGTGCAGGGTGACAGCCATTTCGTTGTAATGATTGCGCACCTGCTTGTATTGTCCCCACACAGGGGTCCAAGTTTCGTCGAAAGTGGAGGTTTGGGTATCCACCACGGCAAAGCCTTCGCGCAAATCGGTTTCGTGTAAGCCGGCATTGGCATGCTTGTCTTTGGCAAGGGTCAAGCCCAATTTACTCGACTTGCACACGGCTTTTCCTTTATAGGAAAGGGAGTAGGTAGGGCATCCGTTGGGGTCGAGAGAGAAATTGACCACCACGTTGCCATCGGGCGATTTCACTTCTTGCGCATTCATGCCAAAAGGCATCAATGCCACTGCAAATAGAATCAGTAAGGATAATACGGTTTTCATTTTCGTCCGCTATTGGTTAATAAATTGGTTATGGTAGAGTTGAATTCTGTGTCGGCTTGGAGCTGGCTGATGGTCATGTGCATGCGATAGCGCCAGTAGTGACGCGGATTGGCAGGGATGTTGATGCGTTCGGCATCGGGGTCAGCCAATCGGATGCGTTCATCAATCGAGAGCCAGTCTTGGAGAGAGAGCAAGCACAGCATAGAGGGAGAATTGAGGTGGTTGACCACCACTTGTCGTGCCACATCGCCGGGAAGCGGATGGGGTGCCGGACCTTGCTTCCAGAGCACGGCATTGTAGTATTCCTGTGTTTGTTCCCAATCTTCGTCCCACCACTGGCGAAGTGTGGGCATATCATGGGTGGAGATGGTGCTCACCGAGCGATAGGGATTGCTTTGGAGCACGCCGAATTTCACATTCACATCCTTGGGCATGGATTGGATTTCGAGGCTGAGGATGCGGAGTTGGTTGATGACCCAGGGCACACAATCGGGCACCATACCGAGGTCTTCGGCACACACGAGCATACGAGTGGCTTCCACCAATCGCGGCAATTTCTTCATGGCTTCGCCATACCAGAAATCGTTGTTGCGACGATAGAAGTAGTCGTTGTAGAGGCGGTTGAAGGCTTCTTTATCATTCTGCCAGAGTGCTTCGTAGATGAATTCGTGCTGCACGGAGATGCGCGGGTGGAACTTGTTGGGGTCTTTGCGGTCGCGCAAGAAGAGCACGTTTGCCACGAGCGACATAAGCGCTTCAGCCACATTCTTGCCATCGGTGTCGGCATCTTTGAAGGCAGCTTCTATTTTGCGCTGGGTGTCGAATTCGGGTTTGAGGCGCCACATATCGTGGTGGGTGTGAATCAAATATTTTTCTTTGATTTCTTCGGCACGCGCACCGAATGTGCGTTGGAGCACCCAGTCGGTGATGAAGGGCTCAAGGAAATAGTCTTGGAAATGCAATCCGTAGCCTTCAATTTCTTCGCGGGTCATACCCAATGCAGGCGAGAACTGGCCGAGCAAGCCATACACGGCATCGATGGGAATTTCCCAAATGCGGAAGAAGCCGAGCACGTGGTCGATGCGGTAGGCGTCGAAGTATTCAGCCATTTTGGTGAAGCGTTTCACCCACCAGGAGCAACCGTCGGCGAGCATTTCGTCCCAGTTGTAGGTGGGGAAGCCCCAGTTTTGACCGTTGGTAGAGAAGGCATCGGGTGGCGCGCCCGCTTGTCCGTTGAGGTTGAAATAGCGGGGTTCTACCCATGCTTCCACGCCATCGCGACTGATGCCGATGGGGATATCTCCTTTGAGGATAACGCCATTTTTGCGGGCATATTCGTGGGCGGAGCGCATCTGTTGGTCGAGGTTGAATTGCACGAAATACCAGAATGCCACCTTCTTGTATTCGCTGGTGCGACTATTCGCCATGGCTTCGCGTTCGCTTTCGTCGAAAGTGTGGTGGTCGGGCCATTGGCTAAAGGTGGCGGTACCGTAGAGGTCGCGATAGTGGCTGAATGCAGCGTAGGGCACAAGCCAATCTTTATTGCTTTCGAAGAAGGTTTTGAAGGCTTTGCTCTTCATAATTTTTGCACCTTCTTGTTCAAACACCTCGCGCAGATAGCCACGTTTGGCGGCATTCACGCGTTCGTAGTCGATTTGGGGCAGGGCATTGAGCTCGTGCTGCAAAGCGGCGTAATAGTTGGCGCGCTCTTGGTCGGCAAGTGCCGGCAATTGGCGCAAGTCGGTGTATTGCGGATGCAGAGCGTAGATGCTGATGCTATTGTAGGGATAAGAATCTTGCCAGGTGTTGGTGATGGTGCTATCGTTGATGGGCAGCACTTGCAGGGCGCGCTGTCCGGTGGAAGCCACCCAATCAATCATCTGCTTCAAATCGCCGAAGTCGCCCACGCCGAAGCTACCTTCGCTGCGGAGCGAGAAAATGGGCACCACGGTGCCTGCCACACGCCAAGCGGGGATGGCAAAGCGTGCTTCATCGAGCTCGTAGGCCACGGCATCGCCCTTTTTCAATTCGGGGAGGACGATGGTGCGGTTGCCGTTTTCTTCCCAAAGCACATTTTTGGCATTCCCGGATTCCACTGCCACGAATTTAAATTCGAGCACACGCGAATGGAGTGTGCGAGCGTCGAGCGTTGCCACCCATTCGTTGTGGGCGTGTTCCACCATCGGGGTGGCTTTATTCACTGCCCAATTGCCCATAGCCGGTCCGCTACCCACCACTGCCAGCACTTGATTGGCGGCTAATTGCGGGGCGCGCACCTTCAGCATCACGGTATAGTCGAAGCTGGTGGTGGGCACCACTAAAAGTTGGCGACGAGCGCCACACTCGGTGAATGCTGCACTATAAAGGTAGCTGTTTTCCGGATTATCAATCCAGTGGTCGTAGGTGGTAAGTTTGGTGGATTTGGCTGCGGAAAGGTCGAGCATGTGGGCTTGCACAAGCCATTCTTGGCGCACCACATTGCCACCACGCACCACGCTGTAGAAGTAGTGCAACGCACCGGCGTCGGCTCCTGAAGTGGTAATCTCACAGCTCCAGGTGTGGCCATCAATAGTGCCCATAGAATATCGCTTCGTAGCGCCGTCCGACAGCACATTCAGCACGATTTCTTCTCCAAAAATCGTTTGATACTCAAGAACGAATGTTAGTTTCATTTTAAATTTGTATAAAGGTTTTGATTTTGATTTTCAAGTATAGTCTCTTGTGGGTAAAGTTACAAAATATCGCGTCCACACACACATTATATAAGGGAGGAATTTTTGTTTTATTTATGCAATCGTTTGCGTAAACACTTACTTTGGGGGTCAACGAGTCTACAAGTCAACGAGTCAACGAGTCTACGAGTCTACGAGTCTACAAGTCTACGAGTCTACGAGACTACGAGACAACAAGTCTACAAGTCATTGTTATTTTGAGGGAGGTGATTTTTTGAGTTTGATTTGTGCGAAATAAAAAAATGTGCTAACTTTGCCATCACACAAAATGTGTGGCACATTTTGTGCTATACGTTAAACAATTAATTTTCAACCATAAAGCAACGGCAAATTCATACTACAATGACGCGACAAACAGTTCCCACCAACCCATTTTTGCTATCCGGCTATGTGTCGGCAGATTACTTTTGCGACCGAGTGGAAGAAACCCGGAACCTGATTTCCGCATTAAAAAACGGGCGCAATGTAACGCTTATTAGCCCGCGACGTATGGGTAAAACGGGACTATTGAGGCACACTTTCTGCGAAATAGAGCGGCAAAAAGTGGCATACTGCTATTACGTGGACCTCTACCAAACAAGCGATTTAACAGAATTAGTAAATAAGTTGGGCGAGGCTGTGATTGGCACATTAGACACCACCGAAACCAAAATCATCAAGCAAATCAGCCGCTTTTTTTCTGCACTCCGACCGGTGATTAGTTTTGACGCCATTTCAGGCGAACCAAACATTATGGTGGATGTGCAACCGTGTAACGCCGAGAAATCGCTTTCCGAGATTTTTGCCTATTTAGAAGCTGCCAATAAAAATTGCTTTGTGGCATTTGATGAATTTCAGGTGGTTGACACCTACCAAGATAAGCACGTGGAGGCGCTTCTGCGTGCCCACATCCAACACCTTAATAATGTGCGATTTGTGTTTTCCGGTAGCCAGCGCCACATGCTTGAAAATATGTTTGTGTCGGCTAATCGCCCGTTTTTCCAAAGCACACAGATGATGAATTTGGGTTGCATCAATCCACAGAAATACTTCGATTTCGCACAGCAAAAATTGGCTACTCACCAGCAGTGTATCAGCGAAACCGTGTTCCGCCATTTATACGATATGCTATCGGGACACACTTGGTATGTGCAAATGATTCTCAACCGAATATACGAAGCATCGGAGGCGGATATTTCAGTAGCATTTGTGGAACAAACTATCAGCAAGGTGATTGACGAAAACGAAGCCACCTACCAAACCTTTATGCGCCTCATCCCCACTGCTCAGCGTCAATTATTGCAAGCCATAGCCTGTGAGGGTCGCGCAGAAGGATTGCAGGGAAAGGCGTTCGCAATGAAGCATCAATTGGGAGGCGCCAGCACTATCCGGCAAGGAACTAAGGCTTTGGTGGAAAAGGAATTGGTGATTGAGCACGACGGCAAATACGAAGTGCAAGACCGCTTTTTCGGCATTTGGCTCCGCCGGAAATAACCCAAAATAGCTCCCCACACACTGCCAAAAGATCCCCCAGCCAACCATTGTCCAAGATAATGACAAGAGGGATAATTGGGGGCTAATCGCATTTTTCGTACGAATTTTGCTATCGTAATCGCATTTTTCGTACGGATTTTGCGATTAGCCCAAAAAAAATCAGTATATTTGCAGCATCAAAACTAACATAACACTAACGATGATTGACCGACTGATTACTTCCAACATAGAGGCCGACTTCCATAAAGGGAAGGTGATTGTGGTGCTGGGACCTCGACAAGTGGGCAAAACCACGTTGCTACGCGAGATTGCCGCTCAGCACAATGCCACATTCTACAACTGCGATGATGAGGATGTGAGAGAAATGCTCACCGGAGCATCGTCGACCGAACTTGCTCAATGGCTGTCGAACAAAAAATTTGTAGTAATCGATGAGGCACAACGGGTGGAAAATGTGGGGATGATTCTCAAAAAAATTGCGGATTTAAAACTGCCCACACAGGTGATTGTAACAGGCTCGTCGTCGCTCGATTTAAACGACAAAATCAACGAGGCAGCCACAGGACGCTTGTTTCATCACTATTTGTTTCAATTTTCCACAGCCGAACTGATGGCACACAATGGAATGTTGGAAGAGCGCAGAATGTTGGAAAACAGATTGATTTATGGCATGTATCCCGATGTGGTGACGCATTTTGGCGATGCCGAGCGCTTGCTGCGCGAATTGAGCAACAGTTATTTATATCGAGATTTGCTGAGTTATCAAGGCATTCGCAAGCCCGACATGCTGCAAAAAATAGTGGTGGCGCTTGCCTTGCAAGTGGGCAACGTGGTTTCCTACAGCGAGATAGCGAAGATGGTGGGCGTGAATCGCGCCACTATTGAAACGTATATCGATTTGCTCGAAAAGGCGTTTGTGGTGTTTCGACTTTCGGCGTTTAGCCGAAATCCTCGAAACGAAATCACCAAAGGAAAAAAAATATATTTCTACGACACCGGCGTGCGTAATGCGTTGATTCATAACTATGCTCCGTTAAATGTTCGTACCGACACGGGGGCACTCTGGGAGAATTTTATCATTTCCGAGCGACGAAAAACTTTGACGTATCAGCAGCGCGATGCAGGCCTGTATTTCTGGCGGTCGAATAATCAAAGCGAAATCGACCTCATTGAGGAATACCAAGGGCAGATAAAAGCCTACGAATTTAAGTGGAATGAAAAACGCCGCGCAAAAGTTCCTCCTTCGTTCATCCACACCTACGGCGATGTGCCCTTTAAAGTGGTAACGCCAGCCAATTATTTGGATTTTTTGAAAGAATAGCACCGAAAGAAATTAGTGGTGCAAACATAACGCACGCCCTTGTTGCTGCAAGGGCGTGCGCGTTGCATTGTCTATTTGGATGGTTGCTTATTTGTTTTTGCTTTTCACCACAAACACGAATGCGGCTGCCACCACGAGGTATACGCCTGCGAGGATGAGCATATTGGGTTGAGAACTGCCCACAAGGTGCATCACGAAGCCTCCGGTGGCGGCTGCCACGATTTGAGGCAAACAGATGGTGCAGTTGAACAAGCCCAACACGGTGCCCATACGCGAACTGCCTTCAAAGGCATTGGTCACGAAGGAGAATGGCATGGCGAGCATTGCCGCCCATGCGCAACCGATGAGGAAGTAGGGCACGAAGAGCATGTATTGATTGGTGCAGTAGGGCACGAGGGCAAAGCCCACGGCGCCAATCACCAAACTCAAAGCGTATGCCAATTTGGGGCTCTTGAATTGCGGAAGCACCACTGCCCAAATCACACTACCCACAGCCTGAACGGCGAAAATCACGCCCACCCAGTTGCCTGCAGTTTGATAAGCTGCACTGGCTGTGTCTTTGGTGTTCCACACGGTTTCGGCAATTGAGCCGTTGGTGTAGGTCCACATATAGAGGAAGGCTGCCCAGCAGAAGAATTGCACGACACCCACTTGGAGGAACACAGCCCAAGCGCCTTCCGGTTCTTTCGATTTTGCCTTGCCGGTGATGGCATCTTCTTCCTTAATTTGATATTGCGCAAATTCGGCAGGTGGCATTTCGCGCACATTCATCATGGTGTAAATCACACAGATGATGAGGATGGCGGCTCCAATGTAGAACGACCAAATCACGGAATCAGGCACCTGACCCTTGGGAGCAATGTTGGAAATACCAATGGCTGTAAACAACAAAGGGAATACATAGCCCACAATGGAGCCGGCGTTGCACAAAAACGACTGGATGCTGTAGGCTTTGGTCTTTTGCTTTTCGTTCACTAAGTCGCCCACCATCATTTTGAAGGGTTGCATCGCCATATTGATGCTGGTGTCGAGAAACATGAGGGCAATCAAGCCAAACACCATGGCTCCACTCACTGCCAAGCCAAAGGAGCCGGCATTGGGCAGCAAGCACATCACCACCACTGCCACGAAAGCGCCCACAAACAAGTAGGGAATGCGGCGGCCGAAGCGGCACCAAGTTTTGTCGCTAAAGTAGCCCACAAAAGGTTGCACGAGCATACCCATCAGCGGCGGGAGTATCCAGAAGAAACTCAAGTCGTGGGGGTCTGCTCCCAGGGTGGCAAATATGCGGCTGATATTGGCGCTTTGCAGGGCGTAGGCTATTTGCACACCAAAGAAACCGAAACTGATGTTAAACAGTTTCCAAAAACTTAAATCCGGTTTTGTTTTTAGCATAATATACTGATATTTTTAGAGTTTATTTCGTGGAAAAACGGAAGATAATCGTGTGGGCGTAAGTTTCGCCGGGTGCAAGTTGCTGCGAGGGGAAGTGGGGGTGATTGGGTGCGTCGGGCATACCTTGGCACTCTATTGCCACACCGTCGTAGTCGAAATAGGTGCGATTGCCACCCTTGGTGGCGGGGCAGCCGGAGAGCCAGTTGCCGGTGTAGATTTGCACGGCAGGCTGAGTGGTAAACACCTCGAGCATGCGTCCGCTCCGTGCATCGCCCAGCACAGCAGCCGGC
The DNA here is from genome assembly GCA_051871435.1 of Sodaliphilus sp. Lineage (GTDB taxonomy): Bacteria > Bacteroidota > Bacteroidia > Bacteroidales > Muribaculaceae > Sodaliphilus. The sequence continues at coordinate 26,035 of JBJECV010000150.1, forward strand.
GCCAATTCGCCTTTTTTGTAGCCGTCGATGGCGTAGCAGTTGTCGTAGCCTTTACCAAATGCCAATGCCGGGAACGGCTTGCGAATATCCTCGCCGAGCGTTTTGGCTTGGGTAAAGTCCATGGGCGTGCCCTCCACCGGGGCAATTTCGCCGGTGGGCGTGAGATATTCGTCGGTCACCAAATATTTGGAGCAATTCAAGCGAAGCAAATGATTGAGCACCGACCCACTATCGGCGCCTGCGAGGTTGAAATAAGTGTGGTTAGTGAGGTTGAGCACGGTGGCTTTATCGGTGGTGGCTGTGATTTGGAGCGAAAGTTCACAATCGTCGGTCCAAGTGTAGGCGGCCTTCACCGTGAGGGTGCCGGGATAACCCGCATCGCCGTCGGGACTTACCAAAGTAAATATCACGCCACTATCGGTGGGCTCACTGTCCCAAATTTTATTAAAAAAGCCCTCGCTACCGCCGTGTAGCGCATTAGGGCCGTTGTTGATTTCGAGTTGATAATCCACGCCGTTGATGGTGAATTTGCCGCCGGCAATGCGATTGGCATAGCGCCCGGGAATCTTGCCCATGCACGGTCCATCACTGATATAATCGGCAGCATTGGCATAGCCGAGCGCCACATTTTCAAGTTTTCCGGCACGATCGGGCACCACAATAGCATTGATGCCGGCACCTAACGCCGACAGCTCTACCGATGCGCCACAAGCATTGGTAAGCGTATAGATAGCGATTTCGCCTTTAGGCGAGGCAGCCACAGTTTTAGTTATATTCATCCGTGTATATTAGAGGTTTTGATGTTAAACACTTGGTTTTCATGACCGATGATTCACAGCGCAAAAAGCGATGTGGCTCATATTAGGGCAAATATAATCACAAATTTTCATCCCCAAAAGCATTACCCCCACCCTTTTTCAAAAAAAATATGCAATCGTTTGCGTAACCCAGCCCGGAAGCAAAAATCCAAAAAAAAAAACAAACCATACCCCAAGCCTGCAAACAGCCGCCCGCCCCCTCTCCCAAAAACAAACGAACAGCAGCCCGGGATGACAAGTGGTGGGAACAAAGGAACGGTGGGAACAAAGGAACGGTTCTTTTGTTCCCGCTTTTCACAATATATACTGTAGCTAAATCATTGTTATTCAGCAGTTAGATGCAATTTGAAAACAAAACCGTCCCTTTGGTTTATTGCCACCATTATATTTTTATTTAAATAATTTATGTTTTAGGCAAACATAATATTTGATATTCAAGTCTATAGGTATTGTGTCATTTCCGAAACAAATATAATATTTATAATGTCCATAACCAATAGGGCTTAAATGGACACGCCGAACAGCGCTCACTATTCCATAAAATCGGCTCTTATTAAAGTTTTGGCCACACTTTTCACTATCAATGAAAATACAATATTTTTCATTGTTCTTGACCCCAAAAAAACTTAATACACGGCTATATTGTTTCACACTGTCAATATCTAATTTCAATTCTGTTGTATCTTTTTCGTAAAAGGTACGAGGCGATCCAGCATATTCTTTTAATAATTTCGGGGCACAAGAGGACTGTGCTAACATATAGACGATTACAATATATGGTAATGATTTCATTTCTTTTTCTTTATCGTTAATGTAAAAAATTCCAGTATTTCTGTCTAATTAAATATCCGGCTCAACAAATCTTGGATCTGCCAGCTTGGCTTTGCTGTGAGCATTTAGGTATTCTTTGCTTGTTGATAGACTAGATCTAAAATAGGCGAAGCATTATTTTGCTTATTATTAATAAGCATCCCAGTCATAATATTTGTCTAATATTTTCAGAAGGCTTTCATCGGGAACCAAGCCATTGTCCTTGCGTTTCTCTTCTTCGACCCATTTTAAAAACTTTTTATATATGCTGGGGCGCATCCTTTCTTGTGGAGGAAATTTCACAGACTCCTGTTTTAATGCTTCTCCATTAGGCAGAGTGGCGTATTGGTGGACAGAAAATTCAAAATCTCTTATCCTCAAATGTCGATTATTCCTACTGACAAAAATTGTGTCGGATTTTTGTAATAACGGGAAAACCATATTGGTGTCTTTAAATTTTATGTCTCTGTATGGTGGGACTGTTTGAGAGGCAGTAATATGCCTTGTCGAAGTAACGCTGTCAACTATTATCTGCCTGTGGCGTACACTCAATTCTTTTTGGGGAGGGTCAATCACATGAAAATAAATTGTGTCACGAAAAGGGAACAGACCTCTATCTTAAGACCGTTTTACCCTCAATAGATGCTACTTCTGGTTCTATAAGCCCTTCTTCAAACGTGTACCTTCGATTTTGGTCGTTTCTCATATCTTCAATATCCTGAAGGGATTTGTTTACTTCTGAAAGTTGTTCATGCCTATCTTTTGCATCAGATTTGTTTATTTGAATAATTCTCTGATTTAGCCGTTCCATATATATTGCTGCTTGAGTAGAATCGGCCGAATTAAAGTACATCCCTGTGGGGTCGGTGAGGGTGATGGGGTTGGCGGCGCAGTGGGCGTAGGGGCTGAGGTGGGGGTATTGCTCGGCCAGTGGGTCGGGGGTGTCGAAGCTGGGGAGCACAGGGTAGAGCATTCGGGCTGTGTTGTCGTAGGTGTTCATGCCTTTGTGGTCGATCCAGCGGTTGTCTATGTGCAGGCGGTCGGTGGTGCGTGCCTCAGATGCCGTGAGGTCGTGTGGCAGGCCACTGGGGTAATAGGCGGTGAGCTGGTGCGCAACGCCGCTCTGGTCCACCACCGCCACAGTGGAGCCGAGATTGTCCTTGATGTAATAGTAATGCTTGCCTTCCGTGAGGTCGTAGTGGCCCACGCCGGTGTGCAGCAGCCATTTGCTCCCCTGCCGCTCGAAGGCTCCGCGATAGAGCCTGCGCTCGGTGAGCGAGGTGGCGCGATCCACCACCGTGGTGTCGCCGGTGCGACGGTCCACACGTGTGACGGTTTTCACATAGCGTGTGATGAAATCGCGCTGCATCAGCGTGCCACTCGGGCTGTAGGAATTCACCACACTGCTACCATCGGCGAACCTAACAAGTTTAGGCAAATTCTGGAAGGGATAATAGGTGATGCAGGCAATGTTTCGGGTGTCGTCGGATATGAGCCTTCCGTCGGCATCATAGTGGCGGTTATAGATACCCATCTGAAACTGTGGTACTTCCCCCTGGTAATAGGGCAGCGACATGTCGTAGACAACCGCCGCCTGATTGCCGTTCATGTTCAAGGAGGCGTCCTGTATGGTTTCACCCTTGTATTCCCGCTTCAAGCCTATCACGTTAGCATTGAGGTCGGTCTCGAAGGTCTCCGACTGGCGCAAGGAGTAGGCTTGCGCACTGCTGAGGTGTCCGAGCCAGTTGTAGCGGTAATAGGTGGAGTGCGCTTTGTCCTGAGCGGTGGGATATTGCGTGGTGGATGCCACCACCTGCCCGGTGTAGGTGGCGTAGCTGGTCACCTCGGGGTTGCTGCCATAATAGAGCGTCTGGGAGAACACGTCGCTGTTGATTTTGGTGAGATTGGAACGCACATTATAGCCGTAGTGCACCGCCGCCAGGCCTATCGCCAGTTTTTTGACACAACCCAGCCCATCGAATTCCGTGGTCTGAATAGGGGTGAATGTGCCGCCGTCGACGCTGAGCTCCGTGTGGCTAACGCGGTCGGCATGGTCGAGCGTGTAGCGCCATTCCGCCCGGTGGGTTTCGGTCACGCGATTTTCCTCCAGTTCGTCCACCACCTGAAGGTGAGCCACTACATTTCCGAGGAAATCGTGGCGATAGTAGTCGGCGACACGCCCCTGCTGTCCGAAGATGTCTACCATGCACTGGCTTTTGGTGAGCCCCTGGTAGTCATAGTGGGTGGCGGTGATCCACACCGTGCCATTCACGATTTCCGCCGTGCCCGTGCACCGGCCGAGGGC
>JBJECV010000151.1:0-7602 GCA_051871435.1 Sodaliphilus sp.
ACCGCAATCTGTGGGAAAAGGTGAAAGAGTTCTTTATGAATTTGCTACGCAAAGCAGGCATCCGTTTGTCAAAACCATTGAGCGATGCAGACCTCCGCTATATCCTTTGGCGCAGTTACCAAAACTTGCAGAGCAAGGGTCCACTCGGCGTTGCTGAAGACGTAGTGATGCGCGAGGAGCTTGGCATCCGAAATTTGCCGACTTTTTTGTCGCACTTTGCCGGCAAAAAAATTTGCTATGTTTGAACTGAATGAATACAATCGTATTGTGCTGGCTCAGCATCCAAGCGACATGCGCGCCGGAGTAAATAAGTTGTGTGGCGAGGTTCGCCAAGTAGGTTTGTGCCCACCAATGGTGATGTGTATGTGTTTGTTGGCAAATCCCGGAAGGTGATGAAGTTGATCCGTTGGGAAAGAGGGGCTATGTGATATACTACAAACGCCTTGAGCAGGGTCGGTTTCCCACGATGACCGATACTTACATTCCACAAAATATTCCACATCGGTGTAGTCGATGCGTTGCCTAATCTCTAAATCGGGGAGTAGATTTTCTGCGGCGTAGATGCCGTCCACTATTTTGTCGCTTCGTCACGCCAAAAGGCGAAATACGGATTTGTCAGAGAGTAGCGACACCACAAATTCTTCAAATTGCCTTCCCTTGATTTCGCTTGGATTTATCAGTTCCACTTCTTGTTCGTTGTTTCCGGAAAAAGCGTATGCCATGCGAATCAACTTGGCAAAATCTAAGCCATAAGCATCGGCAAATCGTTTCATCAGCTTTCGCTCATTAGGCGTGATTTCGCCATCTGCACCTGCCATTTCGGCAATCCATCGTGGCATCTCTATGATAGAAATTTCTTTAGCCATAGTTGGGAGAATTAGCTGCCGTGTTCAAGAATGTCGAGCTTTTCCCCATCGCTCAAGCGGTAGTAGATGTCGCGAAGTATGCTTCTGGCATCCACACTCGAGTGATTGATTTCGTAGGCTTTTTCAAGATAGGTTTGAGCTTTTTGAAGGTGAGGCGTAAGTTCTTTCAGAAGTTTTGTAGATGATTTTTTCGGATTGTCGTTGATATACTTTAGTGCGGCGAGATAGTAGCATCGTCCCACATCAAAATTGGTTTGGTAGTCCTCCGGTGCCAATTCCACTGCCCTCAGATAGAATGGTTGAGCTTCTATAAACGATGATTGCGATTCCACGATTTGGCCTTTAATTGTGAAGTAGTTGGCATTGAGCGAATCCATGAGTATAGCCTTGTCGAGCATCACTTCAGCCTCTTTCATATTGCCTTTATGGATGCAATCGTTGATCATAATGCGCATATATTGCACATCTTGCTGTCCGTAGAGGGCGTATGCTTTCTTTGCCACCTCCACCATTGTGGCAGTGTCGCCGAGCTGTAGAAGCACGCGAATATCGTGGTCGAAAGCCCCTTTTTTGGTCACGCCCAGCTTTCGTGCATGTTCAAAAAGAGAATGTGCTTCAGTGAGTTTCTTGATTTGCATCGCAGCCATAGCCTGAAAATAGCGGGTCTCCCCTATCACGGTGTCGGGGTCCACTTTGTGCTTCACCACTTGCTGTGGCGTAGTGGTCAGTCTATAGTAGATATCCCAAAGTCGATAGGCATTCTGCATATCTTTCGCCAAATAGAGGTCAGCCCCGGCAGCACTGTAGTCGATCACGTAGCCCATCATTTTTTTCCAAATTTCTTTCGAAAATTTGGTCTTCACTTTAGGCAGATTTGTCGCCTTGTCCAATCGCGGGCTCCCGTCGCGGTTTGTTTCCGGCACGGTGTCGAGTTTTAGCGCTTTTTGGCAATAATCGTAGCCATTAATCAGCGCAATGCCCATTTCTTTCACGTCAAAAGAATTTCCAACCGACTTATTGATGCGGTTTTTGTCGTAGATGCCAAATTCTACCTTTGCTGCCACCCACCAAGTTTCCGATAGACTTTTTGTGGCTTCGTGTTCCAGCGCCGGTTTTAGTTTCGATTGTGCCGATTTATAGGCTTTTAAATCGGCGGACAAATCGCTGATGCTTTTCTTTACTTCTTCCACCGTCCGCTTTTGGGCAAAAGCAGCGTCTATCACAAAAAATGCTATCAGCAACGCAATTAGGTATCTATTTATGTAGGACATATTTGATGAGTGTGATTTAATGATGAAATAAGATTTTTGGGAAAAACGCTGTGCATGTCGGTATTCACCGACCGGCACAGCGTTGACATCAAATTTATAAAAATATTATAATACTATTTCTGTTTCAAGATATTCAGACCGTAATTAATATTTTCAATAATGGCTTCAGTGCCGCTGTAGCCTTTAGCTTTAGCTCTTTCAAGATAGCCGAGTGCTTCCTCATAGATAGGAACAATCACGGGAGCGGCTTGTTCGTTGGTGGCATCGGGGTTGGCGTTCAAATAATTTTGCACCTTTTTCCACAGTCCGTATCCAGCGCGGTATAAGGCTTCGGCATAATCGGGATTGAGTTCAATAGCCTTCTTGTAGGCATTGATAGCCTCGTCGGCGTTTTTGGTGCTGTCGTTGCTCAGCACATCGCCCAGCATACACACATACACGCCATTGTTAGGCTCGTTTGTAATAGATTTGTTGAGCAATGAATATGCACTTGCATAATCTTTCTTTTCGAGCATTGTTTGCAAGTAGCTTGCCAAGCAAGCAGCCTTGTAGTCGGAAGTTTTCACGCCAAAGAGAGCGCCGGTAAAACCATATTTTTCAGATTGGCCAAATGCCTCAAATGCATCCATGTGGTTAGGAATGTTGTAGTCGCACAAGCCCTTCATGAAATAGATTTGGCCCATAATGGTGTCGGCGGGTTGTGGCACATTGTTGGCCACAGCCATTGGCGACTTAATCATTTGGCAATATTTGCCATACACAGCCGATGCTTCAGCATGCTTCTGATCTTGATAGAAGTTGTCGCCCACGGTGAGCAAGTCGTTGATGTGGCTGGTGAGGAGTGCCACGATGTCCTTTGAGTATTTGGTTTTGATTTTCTTCACAGAGCCATCTTTGTTCAATTGCTTCACCGAATCGAGTGGCAGTGCTTTTTCCAAATCGGCAAAACCCTTGAGCAAGTTTTCCGCCATTGCGTTTTTGTCCACTTTGTCGGGGGTCATTTGCATCACACCCAAATCTTTGTCATACGCTGCAAAAGCCTCTTTTCCTGATTTGAAAAGTTGTTCTGCAGTGTCTTGTGCAGATGCCGAACCTGCCAGCATCAACACGCCTGCTAAAAGCATTAATGTTTTCTTCATAATGATAAATATTAAATTTGTTTGTTTTGTTTATTCGTTGTTAGTAGTTTCTTCAGTAGTGGTAGCTTCGCCTTCAAGTGGTTCACCTTCGGCTTCTTCCACTGCTTCGGGTTGGGATTGCACCTTGCAAACCGATGCTATTTCATCGTTTTTCTTCTCGAGGTTAATCAACCTCACGCCCTGGGTGTTGCGGCCCATCACTCTCAAATCGGTCACCTTCATGCGAATCATAATGCCCGACTTGTTGATAATCACAAGGTCGTTGTCGTCGTTCACATTTTTGATGGCAATGAGTTTACCGGTTTTGTCGGTAATGTTCATTGTCTTCACGCCCTTGCCGCCACGGTGAGTGATGCGATAGTCGGAGAGTTCGCTCCGCTTACCCATACCCTTTTCCGAAACCACGAGCACATTGTCGTTGGCATTAGTGCGCATACAAATCATGCCCACCACAGCATCGTCGCCACCGTCTAAGGTCATACCTTTCACACCGGTCGACGGGCGTCCCATATTGCGCACTTGGTTTTCGTTGAAGCGAATGGCTCTACCATTTTTGTTTGCCAAAATAATTTCGCTGTCGCCTTCGGTGAGCACTGCTCCAATCAGTCGGTCGCCTTCGAGCAAGTTGATGGCAATCACGCCATTGGTGCGTGGACGCGAATATTCTTTCAAGCTCGTTTTCTTCACGATACCATTTTGAGTGGCGAACACAATGTTGTGCGACTCGTTGTATTCCGGTTCACGCAATTTGGTGGCACGGATAATGGCTTGAATTCTGTTGTCGGGACCCAAATTGAGTAGGTTTTGGATTGCCCTACCTTTGGAGTTTTTGCTGCCTTCCGGAATTTCAAACACTCTGAGCCAATAGCAGCGCCCTTGCTCGGTGAAGAAGAGCATATAGTTGTGGTTGGTGGCTTCGTACACGAATTCTATGAAGTCTTCTTCGCGTGTGTCGCTACCTTTTGCTCCCACGCCACCGCGAGCCTGTGTGCGATATTCCACAAGCGGTGTGCGCTTAATGTAGCCAAAGTGCGAAATGGTGATAATCATCGGGTCGTCGGCATAGAAGTCTTCTGCGTTCATTTCTTCGGCAGCATATTCTATTTGCGTTTTGCGTTCGTCGCCATATTTGTCACGCACCTCAATCAGCTCTTCCTCAATCACTTTACGGCAAGTCACCGGATTGTTGAGAATATCTTCCAAGAAGGCAATACGCTTGCGTAGCTCTTCCATCTCGTCGCGAAGTTTGTCTTGCTCCAGATTGGTGAGCTGGCGCAATCTCATTTCCACGATGGCGCGAGTTTGCACATCATCCAAATTGAAGCGCTCCGACAATCGAGCACGAGCTTCTTCGGTGTTCTTACTGCTTCTAATAATGTGTATCACTTCGTCGATGTTGTCAGAAGCCACTATCAAGCCTTCCAAAATATGGGCTCTTTCAAGCGCTTTCTTCAATTGGAAGCGAGTGCGGCGAATCACCACTTCGTGGCGATGCTCGAGGAAGTGATGCAAAATTTGCTTCAAGTTCACGGTTTGCGGTCGTCCGTTCACCAAGCACACATTATTCACGCTGAATGATGATTGCAGCTCGCTCATCTTGTAGAGCTTATTGAGCAATACATTCGGGTTGTGGTCTTTCTTTACATCAATCACGATACGCATACCTTGGCGGTCGCTTTCGTCGTTGATGTTGCTAATGCCATCAATTCGTTTCTCTTCCACCAAGCGTGCAATCGCTTCAATCAGCTCGCGCTTATTCACATTATAAGGAATTTCGCTCACCACAATCTTGTCGCGGTCGTTTTCGGTTTCAATTTCCGCTTTGGCGCGAATCACCACGCGTCCGCGTCCGGTTTCGAATGCGTCTTTCACGCCTTGATAGCCGTGAATAATGCCTCCGGTTGGGAAATCTGGTGCTTTAATGTAGTGCATCAGCTCCGAAATTTCCATTTCAGGATTTTCAAGCAATGCTAAGCATGCATTAATCGACTCTGTCAGGTTGTGGGGCGGCATGTTGGTGGCCATACCCACTGCAATACCGCTACCGCCATTCACCAGCAAGTTGGGAAACCGTGTGGGAAGCACTTGCGGCTCTTCGAGCGTGTTGTCGAAGTTGGGGTCGAAGTCCACGGTGTCTTCGTCCATGTCGCGCATCATTTCCTCGCCCATTTTTGCCAAACGCGCTTCTGTGTAACGCATTGCTGCCGGGCTGTCGCCGTCGATGGAGCCAAAGTTACCTTGCCCATCCACCAATGGATAGCGCATTGCCCATTCCTGAGCCAAGCGCACCATCGCTAAATACACGGAGGAGTCGCCGTGAGGGTGATACTTACCGAGCACATCACCCACAATACGCGCTGACTTTTTGTACGGCACATTCGAGAAGTTGCCAAGTTTGTTCATACCGAAAAGCACTCTTCGGTGAACAGGCTTGAAACCGTCGCGAATGTCGGGCAGTGCGCGAGACACAATCACCGACATCGAATAGTCGATGTACGACGATTTCATCTCGTTTTCAATGTTGATCTCAATAATTCGATCGTTGTTCATTATTAATTTACTTTTGAATTACACTTTGCCGTACCCACAAATCAGGCAAAAATGGCGCCCCAGTCCTCATGAAGCACGGCATTTACTTTAACTTACAAAGATACACATTTTTTTGAATTAATCCACCATTTTCGCAAGCAAACATATCAAAATTTTAAAGAACGCTTATTATTTTTTGGCACGCTTTTTGCTCTATTTAATAAAGAAGCAGAATAATATTGCACATTCAAACTTATAATTTCGTGTCAAATGCCATTTCGTACCAAAAAAATTTGTACCTTTGACAGGGAATTTATTGATAAGTTTAAACACAAATGCTTTTTTCTGCCACTTTAATGGTGGCAATTAAAATGAATTTACTTATGAAACATCATATCCTATCCGAAAAAGAAATCTTTGAGAGGATTCACACCCCTCTCCTATTGCCGCTCGATGGCGCCGATTTCACCAAAGACGATGACGACGACCTTCTCGACGACGATCGCCACGAAGGCCCAGGTAATATATCCTCCGGAAAAACCGGCGCCGAACGCCAAGTGAAGCATGTCAATGTTGCAAATAACGACGACGGTGGCACTCCGGTAATTGATAAATACGGTAAAGACATCACCCGCGCTGCAGCGGAAGGAAAACTCGACCCTATCATTGGCAGAGAAACGGAAATTGAGCGTATTGCACAAATTTTGAGCCGCAGGAAAAAGAATAACCCGGTGCTCATCGGCGAGCCCGGCGTGGGCAAGTCGGCGATAGTGGAAGGTTTGGCTTTGCGCATCATTCAGCGCAAGGTGGCGCGTGTGCTCTTCGATAAGCGTATCATTGCCCTCGATATGGCAAGTGTGGTGGCGGGCACTAAATATCGCGGACAATTTGAAGAACGCATCAAAGCCATTATCGAAGAAGCATCCTCACATAAGAATATCGTGATTTTTATCGACGAAATTCACACTATTGTGGGCGCAGGTAATGCGGAGGGCTCTATGGATGCTGCCAATTTGCTCAAACCGGCCCTTGCTCGTTGCGAACTGCAATGCATTGGTGCCACCACCAACGATGAATATCGAAAAAGCATTGAGAAAGATGGAGCGTTGGAACGTCGCTTCCAAAAGGTGCCTATCAGCGCCACCAATGCTGAGCAAACTCTTGACATCCTTCACCATATAAAAGGTATCTACGAAAAGCATCACGGCGTGTCGTACACCGATGAAGCGCTTTTGGCGTGTGTGCGTCTCACCGAACGCTACATTTCCGACCGATCTTTCCCCGACAAAGCTATTGATGCCCTCGATGAAGCGGGTTCCAGGGTACATATCTCTAAAGTGGTGGTGCCTAAGGAAATCGATGAATTGGAAAAACGCATTGCCGAAGCACAATCCAATAAGCTAAAGGCGGTTCAGGCTCAAAATTTTGAAAGCGCTGCCAATTATCGCGACCATCAAGAAAAACTGAAATTGGATTTGCAAGAGGCTAAAATTCAGTGGGAAAAATCGCTTGAAGCACAGCGTGAAACTGTCAACGAAAACGATGTAGCCGAAGTGGTGGCGATGATGACCGGTGTGCCGGTGCAGCGCATCGCACAATCCGAAGGGATTCGACTTTTGGGCATGAGTGATGCACTGAAGCAACAAATTGTGGGGCAGGACGAGGCTATCGAAAAAATAGCGCGATGCATTCGCCGAAATCGTGTGGGGTTGAAAGACCCGAATCGACCCATTGGCTCGTTTATGTTTTTGGGCTCTACCGGTGTGGGAAAGACGCTGCTTGCCAAGAAATTGTCGG
>JBJECV010000152.1:0-7548 GCA_051871435.1 Sodaliphilus sp.
CCACAATCAGTGCGCCCATATTATTGCATAGCTGAATAGTTACGTTCCAACTGTTTCATTTCGCTTTTGGACCAAAAAAGAGGTTTTTTTGTTCCGATTTAGACCAAAATCCGGGTGTTTCAGGTGTTTCAAGTGTTTCACGCGTTCCCCCTCAAGAAACCCTAACCAAGCGCGAAGCGCGACTAACCAAGCGAGCCTGCGAGCGGCTAACCAAGTGCGAAGCACGGCTAACCTTCAATTGGTGTTTCGGGTGCAGAGGGCCGTCTCCAATGGCGGTTGGCGTTTTCGCCGGCTTTAGTGTGGTTGCCCCCACTAATTTTCTACTGATCCCTTGTTATCCCTGAAATCCGTGCGAGGCAAAAATAAATTCGCTAAATTCGTGACTTTAAATCCCCTAAATCTGTGAGAGAGGGATCTGTGTGAGGCTGTGAGATCTGCGAGAGGTCAAACAAAAAAAGCAAATATCCGGAAGATATCTGCTTGCTTTTGAGGTCACTAGCGGAGTCGAACCGCTCTAACTGGTTTTGCAGACCAGGGACTAAACCGCTCATCCAAGTGACCGTTGTGTTTTGGTGATGCAAAATTAGTGCTTTTATTTCACTTCTGCAACTTTCAGCCTTTTTTTTTATCGATTTCTACGTTTTTTTGTTACTTTCATCGAAATAGGGGTTACTATTTAGCCGTTTTTTTGTAAATTTGTATTTTTATGCTACAAATACAATTTTCACAATATGATTAAACGACTATTTTTCTTTTTTACACTCACTTTTGTAGTGGTGTGTGGCGCTTTCGCCCAAATTTCCAATCCTGTAAAATGGAAAACAGCGTTGAAGATGACAGATGCCACCAATGGCGTTGTTACTTTCACTGCCACTATCGATGCCGGTTGGCACGTGTATGGCACAAATATTCCTGACGGAGGTCCACAACCCACCACCGTGAAGTGGAGCAATGAAGGGGTGAAACTCGTGGGTGGACTTGTGCCCAACAAACAGGCTCACAAGCAGCACGATGAAACCTTCGATATGGATTTGAGTTGGTGGGCGGGCAGTGTTACGTTCTCTCAAAAGTTTACCGTTACGGCTCCTTCCTATAAAATTGAGGGCAGCATCGTGGCGATGGCTTGCAACGACGAAAATTGTACGCCGCCCACTTCTGAGCCGTTCTCTTTTAAAGGCACTGCCAATGTGCCGAATCCTTCCGAGGTGGTTGCCGCCACAGAAGCCCAGCCTACCCCGTCAGTTGTAACCTACGACTCTCTCCCCACAGCCACAGTTGTTAAACCCGACAGTGTAGTTTCCACAGCATCGCAAACACAACTGTGGGCACCCGTGAAGCCGATGGATAATGCAAACAGTGATGTGGAAGATGTGTCCGACAGTTCGCTATGGTACATCTTTTGGGCATGTTTCTTGGGTGGATTATTAGCTCTGCTTACCCCCTGCGTATGGCCCATGATTCCCATGACAGTGAGTTTCTTCTTAAAGAAAAGCGGGTCGCGTGCTAAAGCTATCAGCAATGCCGTAACTTATGGTTTGTCCATTATCGTGATTTTCTTGCTGCTTGGCATCTGTTTCACCGCTTTGCTTGGCGCCAGTGCACTGAATGCCCTTGCCACCAGCGCCGGTTGCAACCTCTTGTTCTTTGCACTGCTTGTGGTGTTTGCTATCTCTTTCTTTGGCGCATTCGAAATCACCCTCCCCGAATCGTTGAGCAACAAAATGGACAGCACCGCCGGCAAGACCACCGGTTTGCTGAGCATCTTCTTTATGGCTGCCACTTTGGTGATTGTATCTTTCTCTTGCACCGGCCCTATCATCGGCACCTTGCTGGTGGAAGCAGCCTCTCGCGGTAGCATCCTCGGTCCGGTAATCGGCATGACGGGCTTCGCCATCGCCCTTGCCATCCCCTTCACTTTGTTTGCCCTTTTCCCCTCGATGCTCAAAAAGATGCCTAAGTCGGGCGGTTGGCTCAACACCGTGAAAGTGGTGCTCGGTTTTATAGAACTGGCATTATCGCTCAAATTCCTATCGGTGGCTGATTTGGCTTACGGATGGCACATCCTCGACCGCGAAACTTTCCTTGCGCTGTGGATTGCCATTTTCGGCATTATGGGGCTCTACCTCTTGGGCGTGTTCCGCTTCAATAGCGATGGCGAGGCGCGCACCTCGGGCATCGGCGTAACGCGCTTCTTCTTGGCGCTTGTGTCGCTCTCTTTCACCATCTACCTCGTGCCGGGCTTGTGGGGCGCTCCACTCAAAGCCACCAGCGCATTCGTCCCGCCACTCTACACGCAAGACTTCAACCTCTATGGCGACGGACTGGAAGAATACGACGACTTTGATGAAGGTATGAAAGCCGCAGCCGCGCAAGGCAAACCCGTGTTTGTGGATTTCTCCGGCTATGGCTGTGTGAATTGCCGCAAAATGGAAGGAGCCGTGCTCGATGAAGCCGACGTAAAGAAAACCATCGTCGAAGGATTTGTGACCATCAAACTCATGGTTGATGACAAAAAGCCGCTTCAAACTCCGATCACCGTGGAAGAAAACGGACGCAAAATCACCCTCACCACCGTGGGCGAAAAGTGGAGCTATTTGCAGCGATATAAATTCAGCAGCAATTCCCAACCCTACTATGTGGTGCTCGATGCTGATGGTCAACTCCTCTCCGGACCTTTTGCTTATAACGAAGACAAAGACGCATTCCTCGCCTTCCTCCGCCGAGGATTGAAATAATTACATAAGGCCATGCCTCATCACACTAAAGAACAAAAACTCCAAGCATTCAGCGCATTGCTCGATGTGGTCGACACCCTCCGCGAGCAATGTCCGTGGGATTCGGTGCAAACCAACGAGAGCATTCGCCCAAACACCATCGAAGAAACAATGGAATTGGCAGAAGCCATCATTGCCGGCGATGCCACCAACATCCGTAAAGAATTGGGCGATGTGTTGCTCCACATCTTGTTTTATGCGCGTTTCGGCGACGAAAAAGGCGATTTCGATATTGCAGATGTGTGCGATTCGCTTCGCGAAAAACTCATTTTCCGTCATCCTCATATTTATGGCGATACCTCTGCTGATAGTCCTACAGCCGTGCGTGAGCGGTGGGAAGTGATAAAAATGAAGGAAAAAGGCGGCAACAAAACCATTCTCGGCGGTGTGCCTGCCTCCTTACCCTCGCTCATCAAAGCCGAACGCGTGCAAGAAAAAGCCTCCAGTGTAGGCTTTGATTGGGACCTCCCCGAAGATGTGTGGCTGAAGGTGCAAGAAGAAATCGGAGAAGTGGAAGCCGAACTCAAAGCGGGCAATCGCGAAAGCATGGAAAAGGAATTTGGCGACCTCTTTTTTGCCTTGGTCAATGCGGCACGCCTCTATGGCGTACGCCCCGATAATGCGCTCGAGAAAACCAACCGAAAATTTATAGCGCGCTTCAATTATGTGGAACAGGGAGCCAAACAGCAAGGGCGCCATCTTCAAGATATGACCCTTACCGAAATGGATGCCCTCTGGAATGAAGCCAAGCAAAAACATTTGGGCGAATGATACTATGTGTGACAGAGAAACCGAGTGTGGCTGCCGATATTGCAAAAATATTGGGCGCCAATGCACGTAGGGATGGCTATTACGAAGGCAACGGCTACTGTGTGAGTTGGACCTTTGGGCACTTATGCGAGCTGAAAGAACCAAACGACTACACCGATATGTGGAAACGATGGTCGCTGGGGGCGCTACCGATGATACCGCCGCGATTTGGCATCAAACTCAAAGACGACGAAGGCATCAAAAAGCAATTCCACGTGATAGAAACCCTGATGAAGACCGCCACCGAGGTGATTAACTGCGGCGATGCCGGCCAAGAAGGAGAACTCATTCAGCGGTGGGTGTATCAGAAAGCCAACTGCCGCATCCCGGTGAAGCGCCTCTGGATTTCGTCGCTCACCGACGAAAGTATTCGCGAGGGCTTCAAGCATTTGCGACCGGCTGAAGAATTCAATAATCTCTACTATGCCGGGCTGTCGCGCGCCATTGGTGATTGGATTTTAGGCATGAATGCCACCCGGCTCTATACCCTCAAGTATGCCCAATCGCGCAATGTGCTGTCGATTGGGCGTGTGCAAACACCCACCCTCGCCTTGATAGTGGCACGCCAGCGCGAGATAGAAAATTTCGTGCCCGAAGATTATTGGGAAATCAAAACCCTATATCGCGGAGTAACTTTCAATTCTCAGAAAGGGCGCTACAAGAGTGTGGACGAAGCCAACCAAGTGATAGAAGGCATTAAATCCGCCCCATTGGTGGTGACCGACATTCAAACCAAGAAAGGGAAAGAAGCCCCGTTGCGATTGTTCGACCTCACCGGATTGCAGGTGGAATGTAACAAAAAATTCGGTTATAGTGCCGATATGACCTTGCGCACCATTCAATCGCTTTACGAGAAAAAAGTGACCACCTATCCGCGTGTCGACACCACCTATCTGAGCGAAGACATCTACCCCAAGGTGCCGGGCATTATGAAAGCAATGGTGCCCTATGCGCCACTCACTGCTCCCGTGCTCCAAGCAAAAATCAGGAAGAGCAAAAAAGTGTTCGACAATTCCAAAGTCACCGACCACCATGCCATCATCCCCACCGACGTAGACCCCCGAAAAGTGGCACTGTCGCCGGATGAGAAACGGGTTTACGACCTGGTGGCGAAGCGGTTTATTGCCGCTTTTTATCCCGATTGCGAATTTTCTACCACCACTGTGGAAGCGAAAATCAACCAATTCGACTTCAAAGCCACCGGCAAGCAAATCCTCAATGAAGGCTGGCGCAAGGTGTATAGCAAAGACCAAACACCTTCGGAAGACGCTGCAGGCGACGACAGCAACGGCATCATGCCCGAATTTGTGGCGGGCGAAAGCGGCCCCCATGAGCCCACTTTGCTCAAGAAAGTGACCCAGCCCCCGCGTCCCTACAACGAAGGTACGCTGCTTCGCGCTATGGAAACCGCCGGAAAGTTCGTTGACGACGAGCTCCTGCGTGAAGCCATGAAGGAAAACGGAATCGGGCGGCCCTCCACCCGTGCCGCCATCATCGAAACCCTTTTGCGCCGCCGCTACATCACCAAAGAGCGCAAAAGTTTGGTTGCCACGGCAGCCGGATGCCAGCTCATCGACACCATAAAAGACGAATTGCTCAAGAGTGCCAAACTCACCGGCTTGTGGGAAAACAAGCTCCGCAAAATAGAGCGCGGCGAATTTAGCGCACAGCAATTTATCGACGAATTGAAAGTGATGGTGAGCGAAATAGTGCTCACTGTGCTACGCGACCAAAGCGGCACCAATATCATTGTGGAGCAAGATGTGCCCAAGGGTAGCCAAAAGAAAAGCGGAAGCGAAGCTGCGCCAAAAAAGCGTGCGCCGCGTGTCACCAAATTCGAGCAAGTGATGTGCCCCGTGTGTGGTAAAGGCCATATAGTGAAAGGCAGGGCGGCATTTGGCTGTAGCGAGTGGGCAAACGGTTGCCACACCGCATTGCCCTTCAGCGACTATCCCTCCGACCTCACTCCTGCAAAACTGCGCGACCTCATCAAAAAGAATTACAAAAAATGAACGAAACAAACGAAACATACGCCGCCGACCTCTCCGAAACCGAGATATTTCCGGTGGTTGACCCCCAAGGGAAAGTGGTGGGGAAAGCCACTCGCCGCGAATGTCATTCCGGTTCACGCCTATTGCATCCGGTGGTGCATTTGCATGTGCTCAATGAGCGAGGCGAGATTTATTTGCAAAAGCGCTCAGCCCACAAATTTATCCAGCCCGGCAAATGGGACACCGCAGTGGGCGGCCACATGGACTATGGCGAAACTGTGGAGCAAGCTCTCGAGCGCGAAGCACGCGAAGAACTCGGCTACACCGGCTACGAGCCGCATCACCTTTTCACCTACGTGCTCGATAGCGAAGTGGAGCGCGAAATGGTGCACACCTATTTCACCATTACCGACCGCCACTCCTTCACCTTCGACCCCGCAGAAGTGGACGAAGGCAGATTTTGGACCGTCGACGAAATAAAGGCAGCCATCGGCAAAGGCGTGCTCACCCCCAATTTCGAGCAAGAATTTTTAGCGATAATTGGGGAGAGGGATATAGAAGATTGATGGAGCGCGCCCCGGCAATGGTGCCTCGGGGTTATCCTTCTAAGTCTTCGTAGGTTTGGTAGAGGAAATCATTGTAGGGGAAGCGCTGCATGTGCACCTGCTTCGCTTTTTCGTAGAGCATCCGCTTCAGTTCATCCACATTCTCGCCATTTTTTGCAGAGATAAACACGCAATTATTATTCATACGCGCCATCCAAGTTTCCTTCAATTCTTCGAGCGGAATATTTTCGCGCAATCGTGGTGTTAGGTCGTCGGCATCTTTTTCCACGTAGGAGAATTGGTCGATTTTGTTGAACACCATAATCATCTCCTTGTTGCCGGCATTGCACACCTCCTGGAGGGTTTTGTTCACCACCTCCACTTGTTCTTCAAATTGCGGGTGTGAAATATCCACCACATGCACCATAATGTCGGAATCGCGCACCTCATCGAGGGTGGTTTTAAATGAATCCACGAGGTGGTGCGGCAATTTGCGGATAAATCCCACCGTGTCGGTGAGCAGGAACGGGAGGTTTTCAATCACCACCTTTCGCACCGTGGTGTCGAGCGTGGCAAAGAGTTTGTTTTCGGCAAACACATCGCTTTTGCTCAGCACATTCATCAGCGTAGACTTCCCCACATTGGTGTAACCCACCAGTGCAATGCGCGTGAGTTTGCCACGATTTTTGCGTTGAATCACCTTCTGCTTATCCCAATCAGCGAGTTTTTGCTTCAGCAGCGAGATTTTGGTTTTGATGATACGGCGGTCGGTTTCGATTTGCGTTTCACCTGGTCCGCGCATACCGATACCACCACGCTGGCGCTCCAAGTGGGTCCACATACCGGTAAGGCGCGGCAGCAAGTATTGATATTGCGCCAATTCCACCTGCATCTTCGCGTTGGCGGTTTGTGCGCGTCGTGCAAAGATATCGAGGATAAGGCTCGTGCGGTCGAGCACCTTCACCTTCGTTTCCTTTTGGATATGAGCGATTTGTTTGGGCGAAAGGTCGTCGTCGAAAATCACGAGGTTCACCTCATGTTCATCCACATACGCCTTGATTTCTTCCAGTTTGCCCTTGCCCACATAGGAAGTGGAATTGGGGGCATCGCATCGCTGCAAAAATTTTTTCACCGTGGTAGCACCTGCGGTATGTGCCAAAAATTCCAATTCATTCAAATATTCATTGGCTTTCGCTTCGCTTTGTTGCGGAGTGATAAGTCCCACGAGCACGGCGGTTTCATCGAGTAGCTCGTTGATAATATTTTTGTCGTCGATTAAACTCATATTGTGTGCAGATTAGGCTACAAAATTAATCATATTTTTGTGGATACACAAATAAAGCACGCTCCACCCACTCCTCCTTCCCTCACACGGATCTCACTCTAAGTTTGCACCGAGAATTGGCGAAGCCCAATAATTATCAAAAA
>JBJECV010000153.1:0-7514 GCA_051871435.1 Sodaliphilus sp.
CTACCAGGGTATCTAATCCTGTTCGATCCCCACGCTTTCGTGCCTCAGCGTCAGTGGCGTGCTGGAAAGCTGCCTTCGCAATCGGAGTTCTGCGTCATATCTATGCATTTCACCGCTACACAACGCATTCCGCCTCCCTCGCACGCACTCAAGCACACCAGTTTCAACGGCATCACCGGGTTGAGCCCGGAACTTTGACCGCTGACTTGGCACGCCGCCTGCGCACCCTTTAAACCCAATAAATCCGGATAACGCTCGCATCCTCCGTATTACCGCGGCTGCTGGCACGGAGTTAGCCGATGCTTTTTCTTCAGGTACTCGCCCTGCACACACTCGTGTGTGCCATTGCTCCCTGACAAAAGAGGTTTACAACCCGTAGGGCCGTCTTCCCTCACGCGACTTGGCTGGTTCAGGCTCTCGCCCATTGACCAATATTCCTCACTGCTGCCTCCCGTAGGAGTCTGGTCCGTGTCTCAGTACCAGTGTGGGGGACCTTCCTCTCAGAACCCCTACGCATCGTCGCCTTGGTGGGCCGTTACCCCGCCAACTAGCTAATGCGCCGCATGGCCATCCGCCACCCATAATTGTTTCCCCACCAGGGCATGCGCCCCTGTGGGCATACGGGGTGTTAGTCGGCATTTCTACCGGTTATCCCCCTGTGGCGGGCAGGTTGCATACGTGTTACTCACCCGTGCGCCGGTCGCCGGCGGCCGTCAGCAAGCTGACCGCCCCGCTGCCCCTCGACTTGCATGTGTTAAGCCTGTCGCTAGCGTTCATCCTGAGCCAGGATCAAACTCTTCGTTGTTAATATCTTTGTTTTCTTTTTTCTTGTTGAAAGAAACGCGTGCTTCACAATCGGTGAATCGCACCATCAAACGAACAGCTTGAAACTCGCTCTCCGGAATTTTCGCTGGATTACATTATCGTTTCTAACCTGTCGATCGGAATTTTGACTTGAGGCTCGGTTCCTTTTCTTACCTTGCTTCTCTTGCATTTGTCAAAATCTTCCTTTTCGCAATATTTCAAAGAGCTCGCCGCTTTTGTTACGGCTCAAAAAAATCGCTCACGGGAAATCATTTTCTTCGCGAGCCGAAAGTGATGCAAAATTACAACCATTATTTGAACTGTGCAAATTTTTAACGCTTTTTTTGAAAAAATTTTGCAGATTGCCTTGCGGTAGGCTGCAAATGCGCCGTTTGCGATTTTGCGAGTGCAAAGGTAGTGCTATTTTGGGAGATGAGCAAATTTTTTAGCAGATTTTTTTGAGGATTTGATTTTAGTGGTATGTATTTTTGACTTTGTGGCATGAAACGGAGAAAAAAGTCGTGCGGCGGGGATATGAGGGCTGCCGCCCTTTCGTGTGAGTGATGGGAAATCTGACGGGAAGCAAGCTCCCCCGTCAGATTTCCCATCACTCACACGGTGGGTCGCTGCGCTCCCCACTCACATCCCCGCCTCCCGAAGAAAAAGCCGCTTCGCGCAAAAAAAGTCGGCTTCGCCGAAAAAAAACTGCGCCTGCAGCAAAGCTATTAGCCTTTAGCCATCAGCTTTTAGCCATAGAGGTAAAACGAAATTGTGCATTGTGCATTAAGATGAGGGGTCGGCTTCGCCGAAAAAAACTGCACATAGCGAAAATGGCGGGTGGATAATGTGGGCGGCTCTCGGTAGATTAAATGAAAGTGCCGTGGCTTGGTGGGGGGCGATACACATTAATAAATAATAGAAGTTAGAGATTGGAGATTAGAGGTTAGATAGAGAATTGGAGATTGAATGGAGATGGATTACACAGATTTTTAAAATTCAAAAAACGGGAACACCTTTTGGATATCAGCTACAACCGACCCTATGAGGCTCATATCTCTGTTTTGGCTTTTTCCAAGCTGCGCCTTCGGCTACTATTTCCGACTTGCTACTTGCATCTGCATATATATATCAAACCAACCATTAGCATCACTGCCCATGGTTGGTTTGATAACTACTCCTCTAAAAACACAGATTGCGCGTTTTTCACTTCAATTTAAGGCACACAATAAATTTATAGAAACGGAATGAAGAAAACGGTTGTTTCTGTTTGCTGTTTGTTTTCTGCCACAAAGTTAACTCCGTCCCCAAAATAATCATTCCCAAATCAAAAATCCTTTTTCCCAAATTAGCAAAATAAATTCCCAAATCAGCAAATTCACTATAAAAATCATTTTTTTTTGAAATGAATTGAGCCGCCGCATGCCGCCGCGTTGAAAATATTTCAAGTGACTTTGGTGTGGTGCGTTATTTTTTGTACTTTTGCATTGCTAAAAAATTTTTGCAAAAATCTTGGGATATGAAAACGATAGATTACAAAGCATTACATGATTTTGTAAACGTAAATAAAGAGCAGTGGCACGCTTTGTTGCATCGCTTTAATGCTGCCGATGCTACGCTCTCTGCCGATGAATTGGCTCAATTATATTTTGCATCGCCTTTTGCCGATGGTTCCCCGTTGCACGATTTGGTGCTCACCGCCAATAAATTGTACAAAATTCGCGACTACCGCGTGGCTTATTTTATGTATCGCGATGCCCTCGCCTGCGACCCGCTTTCGCTGATGCTGCACAAAAAGGCCGCCAATTGCAGCTTTTTTGCTGTAATCGACCGCGATGCCACTCAATTGCTGCTCCAGCGAGTGAAGATGCTGCAAGAGGTGATTGCCTCCACAGGCGATGGCACCACAGCCGACACTCCCCTCCGTGTGGTGAAAACCTCCGACGCTTATCAATATCTGTGGGACGTGATGGGGGTGAAAGACGTGATTAGCTGCAATGTGGTGCGCGCCGATGGCAATGAGTCGGTCGACGAATTGCTGGTGCAATTGCGCAGCGAAAAGGAACCGCGCAAGGTGTATGTGGCATGCTATGGCGAAACCGAAGCCGACCGTGCCGACTTCTTCATTCGCAAGAAGGGCTTCTGATTGTAGCGAACCAAACAAATAAGATTAACATATGCGGGTGTGGAGGCTGTTTCCATCGCCCGCTTTTGCGTAGAATAAACACTTCCAACGATGAAAATTCTTATGCTAAATGCCAGTCCGCGAGTGAATGGCAATATCTCTAAAATGCTTCATATCATTGCACAAGAATGTGAAGCAAATGGCGCTGAAGTGGAGCTAATTAGGGTGCAAGATTTGAAGGTGCATCCGTGCATGGCGTGCATGAAATGCCGCAGTTCGCTGCAATGCGTACTTCCCGCCGACGATGCCCAGCGCATTTTGGCACTGATGGCGCAATCCGATGCCCTGGTGGTGGGTGCCCCATGCTATTGGGGCAACATGCCAGGCACTCTGAAGATGCTCTTCGACCGTATGGTGTATGGCATGATGGGCGAAAATAGCCTTGCCATTCCTCAGCCGCTACACAAAGGCAAGCGATGCGTTATCGTTACGGCTTCGAGCACGATGTGGCCCTTCAACATCCTCGCCAATCAAACCCGTGGCGTGGTGCGTGCACTCAAAGAAATCTTAGGCTGGAGCGGATTGAAGTGCGTGGCCACCATTCAAAAGGCGGGCACACTCCGTCACCCCGAATTTACTGAGAGCGACCGAAAAAAATGCCTTCGAGCAGCTCGCCGCCTCTACAAATAATCTGAAAACGCAAACTCTAAAACAGTCACTTTTAAACCTATGGAACAACCCATTCTCAATGCACACAACAAGGCGGAATATCCGCCAATGCACACTGCCGAGCATATCCTCAACGCCACTATGGTGAAAATGTTTGGTTGCTCGCGGGCGGTGAATGCCCATGTAGAGCGTACGAAATCGAAGTTGGATTACGTTTTCCCGCGTGCCCTCTCTGCCGACGAAATCGCTGCGGTGGAAGCCCGTGTCAATGAGGTGATTGATGCCGATATGCCGGTCACGTTCAGCTTCGTATCGCAGCAAGAAGCCGCAGAGCGTTTCGACTTGAATCGATTGCCCGACGATGCCTCCGCCACGGTACGCATCGTGAGCGTGGGCACCTACGATCACTGCCTCTGTGCCGGCACCCACGTGGAGCACACCGCCGAAATCGGCCGCTTTAGAATTACCAGCACCCGCTACCACGAAGGCAAGTTGCGCATCGTGTTCCGCCTTGGATAAACGGCGGGGCTTGTTTTTCCCGATTTTTTCGCTATATTTGCATTCTCACAGATAGATTTTTTTACGATGAAGAAAATTTTCCTACTTTTAGTGTGCCTTGCTTCGTGGGCACTGCCTGCAGAAGCCGTGCTCCGGGAGAAAAACCTGGAGGAAGCATTAGTGGTGCTCCGCGGTGAGCTCGACCAGTCCATCAAAAAGCAAGAGCAAAATATGGCGCGCTATAAGCAATACAACGAAACCCAGAAGCGTGCGCTCCGCTCCACCATGGAACGCTGCGGCGAGGTGTCGCTGATGCTCTATTCGCAAAACCAAGACTATGTGTTCGACCTTACCTACGCTTGCAATGCAGCCACCGAACTCTATCGCAATTATATGGCGGAAAACCAAAAGCCTTACGATGCCATCAATCTAAGGCTTAGCAACGAGGTGAAACGCTACGACGGCTTGATTATGAGCCTGAAATACCTGCCGCCCGCTTTAGTGGAAGCGAAGGGAAAACGCAAATTCCGCACCGCCGACACGCTCTCGGTGAAAGCACAAGCCGACAGGGCGGCTTGCATCGCAAGTGCCACTCGATTGCGCGACAATGTGCTGAAAATGCAACGACTAATCACCGCCGACAGCACCAAATTCGAACGCGTGTCGGGCATTCTCTACAATCTCGACGCCTATGCTAAAAAGCGCTACGACGATATCCAAAGCTCCATCTTTTTGAATAATGGTAGCAATTATTTCTCCATCTTGGCCTCAGCCGGCAAAAACTACAACCGCGCAATGCTCGATGTGAGCAACAAATACAACCTGGGACAAGAACAGCGCTTTGCCCATAGCCAATGGCGTGCCCCGGTGATTATGGGATTTGTGGGCGTGGTGGTATTCTATTTGCTCCTCTCTTTAGCATTAGGCTTCTTGGCGGTGAAGCTCTTATACCATTTTATGAATAAGCGCAAATGGATTGTGAACGCGTCCAACGAGGTGCGAGCCGCTCGGCTCGCCAAACTCAAGCGCATCAAGCCTGCTTTCATGATAGCCTTTGCCGCGCTCATTTTTGCCGCTTCCATTCTGATTATGCGTGGCTATTTGCACAACAATTTCTTCATCATGGCCACTCGCTTACTTGTGGACTATGCGGTGCTGCTGGGCGCTATCTCGTTCTCGCTCTTGCTTCGCTTGCGCTACAATCAAATGAACCACGGATTTCGCATCTATATGCCCATGCTGGTGTTGGGACTGATTATCATCCTTTTCCGCATCGTGTTCATTCCCAATAGTGTGGTGAATTTGGTGTTCCCGCCCATCGTGCTCTTTTTCCTCATCTGGCAATGGCGCGCAGTGCGCCGCCACACCGGCAAATTGCGCAGCAGCGAAATCATCTCCGGCGAAGAAGAAAGCGTGCCTAACGAAGAATCCGACGACGATGATGACGACGACGACGGCTTAGATATGGAAGAGAACGATGCCAAGGAGCGACGAAAAGAGCGTGTTATGGCTAAGCAAATCGAAAATCTGGTAGCTTCCGACACCATCGTGGCCAAAGGACTGGCATCGGTGATGAAGGTGCGAAACCACAAGCCCAAAGACGTCGACCTTTCCGACCCTTTGTCCGATCAAGACCAATTGCCATCCACCGACCGCATCTACGCATGGCTATCCTTTGCCGTGATTTTGGTGGCCACCTTGCTCACTTGGTCGGGCCGTACGCTGATGTCGGTGGAAGTGGTGATTTGGTGGCTGTTCCAACTCACCGCCATACAAGCGCTGCTCGCCATTTTCCGCGTGCTCGACATTTATGAAAAAACACGCCTCTACGACCGCTTGCGCGACGGCGGCACCAAAATCAACGAAATTGCCAAGGGGCTGCGCAATGGCGATTACATCAATCGCACGTGGTTCTTCGATTTCGTCCACATGGCTTTTGTGCCTATCACCGGCGCCTACACGCTGCTGTTCAGCATTTGGCTGGCTGCCGGCGTGTTCAACCTTGCCGAAACTTGCCGCGACATTTTTGTGTATAATTTTATCGACATACCCGATATTGTCCAATTATCAGTGTTCAAACTCGTGGTGCTGGCAGGTGCGTTTTTCCTCTTCCGCTATCTCAACTATCTGTTCAAAGCGCTCTTCCGCTTCTATAGCTACCGACGCCAGCGCCAAAAAACCGGCAAAGACAAAGTGCGCACCAATGAAATCAACCTCACCTTGGGCTATAATGTGATAGGCATCATGGTGTGGGGCATTTTCGTGATTCTCGCATTCATTTTGCTTAAAATACCCAAATCGGGCATTTCACTCGTCACCGCAGGTTTGGCCACCGGTATCGGTTTCGCAATGAAAGACTTGCTCAACAATTTCTTCTATGGCATCTCGCTCATGGCCGGGCGATTGCGCGTGGGCGACTGGATTGAGTGCGACGGCGTGCAAGGCAAGGTGGAAAGCATCACCTATCAAAGTGTGCAAGTCATCACCACCGACAATTGCGTGATGTCGTTCCTCAACTCCACGCTCTTTGCCAACAATTTCCGAAACCTCACCCGCAACAATTCCTACGAGTTAATCAAAGTGCCCGTGGGAGTGGCTTACGGCGTGAATGTGGAGCAAGTGCGCCAAATCCTGCGTGAAGCCGTACTCGATTTGCAATTCACCGACAAATACGGACGCAATGTGATGGACATGAACAATGGGCACGATGTGCTCGTGATGTTCGACAGTTTTGGCGACAGCAGCGTGAACCTCAACGTGGCAATTTGGGTGCTCGTAGTAGAAAAAGTGAGATTCGTGGCAAAGGTGAAAGAAGTGGTGTATCAAACCCTCCAATCCCACGGCATCGAAATTCCATTCCCCCAACAAGACGTCTACATCAAGCACCTCCCCCAAACCTCCAAATAACCCACCATCTCCTCAAGTTGACATCTACCAATGTACAACAGTCCGCGCGGACACTGTTGTACATTTTTTGTTCGATTGCTGATTTGGGAATTTATTTTGCTAATTTGAGAAAAAGGATTTTTGATTTGGGAATAAAATTTTTGGGGATGGGGTTAACTTTGTGGCAGAAAAAAGAACAGCAAACAGAAACAACCGTTTTCTTCATTCCGTTTCTATAAATTTATTGTGTGCCTTAAATTGAAGTGAAAAACGCGCAATCTGTGTTTTTAGAGGAGTAGTTATCAAACCAACCATGGGCAGTGATGCTAATGGTTGGTTTGATATTTGTGTGGGGAAGTGCCAATATAGGAGCTATTCTTTGGGTGTCACGGATTTTACGGATTTATTTTTTTAGTCACGAATTTAGCGAATTAAGCTAATTTATTTGCCTCACACGGATTTCACGGATACCACAGATTATTTTTGGGGGATGATTAGGGGGTGGAGATTGGAGGGGAGGATGGCGGTTACTTCT
>JBJECV010000154.1:0-29434 GCA_051871435.1 Sodaliphilus sp.
GACTCAAAAATTTCAAAGAACTCGGGGGCAAAGATATGGTGGGTGGTGGGGTGAAGTCAATCCCAATACGGCAAGATGGTATCGGGAAAATTTTGTGTCGATGATAACAGAATATTGCATCCACTTAAAGCGCGCTTCAAGTGTTATGGCTTTGAAATGGTGCCCCCACAGTATTATTCTACTGAGTCAATAAGCAACAGGAGCCATTCCCTCGCGAGGGAATGGCTCCTGAATTATGTGTTGTTGTCAACCGATTAATCGCCTTATTTCACTTCCCAGGTGTCGCCTGCCATAATCATATCGTGGAGGCATGTGTACCCTTTTTTGGCTTTCACTTCTTCTACTTGGGCGGCTACGGCGCTGTCGTAGTTGGGTGCATCCACTTGGCGAATCACACCGATGGCTAAGGGCAATTCGTGGCCGTCCATCATAGCGAGTTGCTGGTGGAGGAAATTGCTTTGGCAGTGTGCGTCGTGCACGAGCACATCGTCCATTGTGTAGCCATCTTCGCCGATGGTTACGGCTTTCAGTCCGAAGCCATCTTGCACGATACCCTTATTCTTTTCGGCACCGAAAATCATTTTCTCGCCATGCACCAAGTGGATGGTGCGGTCGGCGCGAGTGGCACGGTCGGTGATATAATTATGGATGCCGTTGTTGAAAATCATACAGTTTTGGAGCAATTCCACCACAGCAAGTCCCTTGTGCTGAGCTGCTGCCATCATCACCTCTTGCGAAATTTTGAGCTCCACGTCAATGCTGCGTGCAAAGAAAGTGCCGCGTGCGCCAAACACCAATTCAGCGGGCACGAAGGGGTCTTCAGTGGTGCCGTAGGGCGATGATTTCGACACAAAGCCGCGGTCGCTCGTGGGGGAGTATTGTCCCTTGGTCAGACCGTAGATTTTGTTGTTGAGCATCAGCAGGTTGAGGTCCACGTTGCGGCGCACTTCGTGAATGAAGTGGTTGCCGCCGATAGCCAAACCGTCGCCATCGCCGCACACTTGCCACACCGTCATATCGGGGTTTGCCACTTTAAATCCGGTAGCCACAGCGCCGCCACGTCCGTGAATGGTGTGGAAGCCGTAGGTATTCATATAGTAGGGGAGCCGGCTCGAGCAACCAATACCCGAAATCACTGCGGTTTGATAAGGAGGTACTCCAAGCGCTGCCATAGCTTTGTGGAGCACATTGAGCACGGCGTGGTCGCCGCATCCCGGGCACCAACGCACGGGTTGTTGGTTTTTGTAATCGCCGGGTTGATATTGCTGATTGATATTTTTATTTTCCATAATTATTTACCCTCCATAATTTTGTTCACGCCATCCACGAGTTCGTGCACGAGGAAAGGCTGTCCTTCCACCTTGTTGATGCGCTTGATGTTGAGATTTGGATAAATGCCTTGCAAATAGTTGGCAAATTGTCCGTCGTTGAGTTCTGCCACAATCACGGTTTTATATTTGCCGAGCACCTCTGCGGTGTTTTTTGGCAGAGGGTTGATGTAGCGGAATTGCGCGAAGTCAATTTTTTTGCCCGCCTTGTTGAGTTCTTCAAAGGCGGTGTAGATATGTCCGTAGGTGCCGCCCCAACCCACGATAATGGTGTCGGCATCGGCGCTTTCGCTCTTCACGTCGAGCAGCGGAATGTGGTTGGCCACATTAGCCACTTTTTGTGCGCGAGCAGCCACCATTCGAGCGTGGTTGCCGGGATTATTGCTAATCACACCGCTTTCGAAGTCTTTTTCCAATCCACCCACGCGGTGTTCAAATCCTTCAGTGCCGGGAATCGCCCAGTAGCGCACCATTTCATCGTTGCGCATATAGGGTTTCCACGTTTCTTTCATATCTTCAGTCACGAAGTTGGGCTTAATTTCCGGATATTCATCGTTTTCGGGTATGCGCCAAGCACTAGAGCCGTTGGCAATGAAGGCGTCGGAGAGCAGAATCACCGGGGTCATGTGCTCTAAGGCAATGCGCGATGCTTCAAATGCCATCTTGAAGCAGTCGGTGGGTGAGAGGGCGCTCACCACCACGAGCGGACATTCGCCGCTACGTCCGTAGAGAGCTTGGTTGAGGTCGGTTTGCTCGGTTTTGGTAGGCAAACCGGTCGATGGTCCGCCGCGCATCACGTCGATTACCACTAAGGGCAATTCTGCCATCACAGCCAGTCCGATGGCTTCGCTCTTAAGCGCCAAACCCGGTCCGGAGGTGCTGGTCACAGCCAGGTGTCCGGCATAGCTGGCGCCGATGGCAGAGCACACGCCGGCTATTTCGTCTTCCATTTGAATGGCTTTCACACCCAAATCGCGTCGCTTTGCCAATTCGTGCAGAATGTCGGTGGCGGGAGTGATGGGATAGCTACCCAAAAACAGCGGGCGGCCACTCTTTTCGCTGGCCATAATCAAGCCCCATGCAGTGGCTTTGTTGCCGTTCACGTCGGTGTAGTGCCCGGGGCGCAAGTCTTCGGTCTCAATTCTATAGGTCGACACCGAAGCGTGGATATTGTGGCCGTAGTCGAACCCGCCTCGCACCACTTTGGCATTGGCTTCGTAGATGGCGGGCTTTTTGGCAAATTTGTTTTTCAAAAAGCGAAGCGCTCCGCTGATGGGCGTGTTGAACAACCAGCACACCAAACCGAGTGCAAACATATTGCGGCACTTCATTTGGCTCTTAAAGTCCATTCCGCTGTCGGCAAGGGCAGCTTTCACCATCGAGGTCATCGGCACTTCCACCACTTGTGCTTTCAAGCCGATTTCGTTGTACGGGTCGTCGGTGGCGAACTGTGCTTTTTCTAAATCGATTTTCTTAAACGAATCGATGTCAACGATTGCCACACCGTTGGGCTTCAAAAACTTGGCATTTTGCTTCAGTGCGGCAGGGTTCATCGACACCAGCACGTCGCATTCATCGCCGGGGGTGTGAACGCCGAGGCCCACATGCACTTGAAAACCCGAAACACCATTGAGCGAACCCTGTGGCGCACGTACTTCGGCGGGGTAGTCGGGAAAAGTGGAAATTTGGTCCCCGCGCTCAGCCGACACATTACTGAAAATGTTGCCTGCCAGCTGCATACCATCGCCTGAATCTCCCGAAAAGCGGACCACGATGCTCTGACGGAAGAGAATGTTGGTTTTGTCTAACATTGGTTTTTTTAGTTGTTTTGTTATTTTTTTTGCCATTGCCAAATGAAGCAAATTGCCTTTCACGTGGCAGAGGAGTGATGTATTTAATAATTTCTTGCAAATTTAGTGCTTTCCATCACAATAAAAAACATTTCGGCCAATTACTTTTTCCTAAAAAGTGTTCCTAATTCAAAAATAATATTGATACGGCGAAAAGTGAACAAAAAAAATCATTTTTTTTCAATCCTGTGCAACTTTTGGCATATTTCGTGCATCTAATTCATGTAAAGCGGCTGAAAAGAGCCCTTTCGCCAATTCAAACAAAAATATTAACAAATTAAAAAACATAAAAAAATGACTTACACTGGTAAAAAACTCTACAAATCATCTACTGACAAAACGCTCTGCGGTGTGCTCGGCGGCATCGCTGAATATTTCGAAATCGACCCCACACTCGTGCGCTTGGGCTATGTGCTCCTCTCCCTCTTCTTCGCCGGCTTCCCTGGTGTCATCGGCTACATTATTATGTGCATCGTGATGCCATCACGCCCCACCTACCAGCAACCCTACCAGCAGCCGCCCTACAACCAACCCCAATAACCCCTCCACCTGCTTCATTAGCAAAAATAGTTGAAAAAAATACAATAGGTTAAATAGCTGCGCTTTCCCAAACCAAGGAGAAAGCGCTTTTTTTTTGCAGAATACCCCTATTTACTACTTATTTGCGTGCTCATTTCATATATTTTAATAAAAAAATACGCCATTTCGTCGAAAAATCTTCACTTTTGGTAGAAAATAGCCCTTTTGAATGTTAAAATTCAATTCTTAATTTCTTTGAAAATTTAACATTATTGGGGCATATATGTACTCGTTTTAGGCACTATCTTGAGGGTGAAAAGTTAAATCAAAAGAAAGTGTAAGTTATTTCGCAAAAAACTTGTAATTTTGCAACCAAAGTTGAGCTTATTCTTAAAGATTAGAATAAACAAAACTTAAATCAGACATCAATACTACTACTCTACTTTATATAAAGTGATTGTTTAGGTTAGAGTTTGTGTGTAGGGATAAAATAGACAACTAAACTTATTATTATATAATATAGTATAGTGGCGAAAGCCAAATTAGAGATTTTTTTTGCTTTAACGGGAAATTAGATTAAAGCAATGTTTGAAGTTTAATTTTTTATTTTTTACTGTATGAAGAAGTTATTTCTACTGCTACTTCTCACTTGCTCCATTGCTATGAGCGCGAGCGCTCAAAAAGTGGTGAAGGGTCAAGTAGTTGACGCCACCAGCGGTGAGCCGCTGATTGGCGCAACAGTCCAACCTACGGGTGGCGGTACAGGCGTGGCTACCGATGTGGAAGGTAAGTTCACTTTACGCGTGTCTGCAAACGTGAAATCACTCCAAGTTTCTTATGTGGGCTATGTGACTAAGGCCGTGGCTCCCGCCGAAAATTTGGAAGTGAAGCTGCTTCCCGGTGCCAATAGCCTCGACGAAGTGGTTGTGACTGCGCTCGGCATTAAGCGCGACGTGAAAGCGCTGGGTTATGCTGCAGCGAATGTGAAAGGTGACGACATTGCAAAAACTCGCACCGCCGACGTGATGTCGAGTTTGGCAGGTAAAATCGCCGGTGTGCAAATTCAAGGCTCTGCTGCCGACCCGGGTGCATCCAACTCTGTGGTGATTCGTGGTTTTAGTTCTATTTCCGGTACCAACCAACCACTCTATGTGGTCGACGGTGTGCCCTTGAACAACTCCACCGTGTCGAGTAGCGACGAATTGAATTCCGGTTTCGACTTCGGTAACGGTGCCAATGCCGTGAACCCCGACGACGTGGAAAGCATGACCATCTTGAAAGGTGCAGCTGCTACCGCTTTGTATGGTAGCCGTGCAGCCAATGGTGTGGTGCTTATCACCACCAAGCAAGGTGTGCACCAAGAATCCGGCGTGGGTATTGAATACAATGGCGGTTTGCAATGGGAATCGGTATTGCGTATTCCGCAAATGCAAAACGAATTCGGTATGGGTTGGTATGGCGAAAAAACCGACGACGAAAACGGCTCATGGGGTCCGCGTTTCGACGGCTCTACCTTGAAGTGGGGTACGGTGTACAACAACAGCCAACAAATCAAGAGCTACAAAGCCATTCCCAACAACATCAAAGACTTCTTTGATACCGGCTTCCGCTACAACAATAGCATCTCTTTCAACGGCGCTACCGACAAGAGCTCCTACTTCGTGTCGTTCTCGCACGTGAAAGACGATGGTATCATCCCTATGGATAAAGACACTTATAAGAAGATGACCGTGTCGGCTCGTGGTTCACAAAGAGTGAAAAATGTGACCGTGAGCACCTCCGTGAACTATGCATTCCAACGCAACAACTTCGTGTCCACCGGTCAAGGCACCGGCTCGATGTACAACGCTGTGATGCAAACTCCGCGCGACATCTCCCTCGCTGAATTGAAGGATTTGAGCAACCCGTTCAACACCCCGGGCTACTACTTCACTCCTTACAATGTGCTCAACCCCTATCAAGTGATTCAAGACAATTTGAACGCCTACGAGAGCGAACGCTTCTATGGCAAATTCCAACTCGATTGGGAAATCCTCAAAGACCTCAAGTTCACTTACCGCATTGGTTTGGACTCAAGTGTAGGCTATCACGAAACCGGCACACCCAACTATGCCGCTCTCTATCCCAACACTCCTAACTATGCAGATGAATTGAGCACCATGACCGGTAGCTATACCCAACAAACCCAACGCCGTCGTGAAATCAACCAAGACTTCATGCTGGCCTACGAAAAAGATTTCAACAAAGATTTCCACTTCAATGGTTTGATTGGTTTCAACGGCAACGAACGCCGCTATAGCTCTCACTATGCAGGAATCAGCAACCTCACCATCCCCACTTGGTACAACATTGGTAACTCTGCCGGTGTGCCTTCAGTGAGCCAAAGCTCTTGGAAGCGTCGCCTCTATGGTGTGTATGCACACTTGGAAGGTAGCTACAAGAACCAACTCTACCTCACCTTCGAGGCTCGTAACGACTGGTCGTCGACCCTTCCCGAAGGCAACCGTTCCTTCTTCTATCCCGGTGTGACAGCCAGCTGGATTTTCTCCGAAAACTTCACTCCTGAATTGAAGCAAGTGATCGACTTCGGTAAGTTCCGCGCTTCTTGGGGTAAGACCGGTAACGATGCTGCTGTGTATATGACCAACTCTGTGTATGGCCAAGCCACTGCTTCTTCCACCGGATGGGGCACCTCGAGCTTCCCCTTCACCAAAGCAGGCATCGACGCTTACACCGCAGGCAACATCCTCGGTAGCGCTAACCTCAGCCCTGAAATGTCCACTGAATTTGAATTCGGTCTCAACATGGCGTTCTTGAAGAACCGCGTTTCGTTCGACGCTACCTACTACAACCGTAATTCCGACAAGCAAATCACCACTTTGAGTATGGATCCCGCTACCGGTTTCACTGCTCAAAACGTGAACTTGGGTAAGATTCGCAACCATGGTTTCGAAGTAGCACTCTCTGTGGTGCCCGTGCGTGTGCGCGACTTCACTTGGACTGTGAATGTGAACTGGACCAAGAACTGGAACAAAGTGCTTGAATTGCCCGACGAACTCGGCGACGAAGTGGCTATCTTCGGCTTCTCCGGTGGCACAGGTCTCTATGCTATCGAAGGCAAGGAAATCGGTGTGTTCAAAGCCTACAAGGCGCTCCGCGACGAGCAAGGACGCATCATCGTGAACAGCAACGGTATTCCTCAAAACACTTCCGAATTGGAAGAATGTGGCTCAATGAACAACCTTTATCAAATGGGCGTAGGTACCACACTCTCTTATAAGGGCGTGAGCTTGGCAGTGGACTTCGATATCCGCAAAGGTGGCGTATTCTTCTCCAGAACCAAAAACATTAGCTACTTCACCGGTAACGCTATCCAAACTGCCTACAACGACCGCAACCCCTTCATCATTCCTAACTCTGTGAAGGTGGCTGAAGATGGCTCCTTGGTGGAAAATGATATTCCTATCACCCCCACCCAACTCTACAACTACTGGAACAACGGTGCCTGCGACATGGGTGCAAGCGACTTGCTTGACAAATCCTACGTGAAGCTCCGCTCCGTAATCCTCCGCTGGGATCTCCCAAGAAAGTGGCTTGCCAAAACGTTCCTCACCGGTGCAAGTGTTTCCTTCTTCGGCAACAACTTGTTTGTTTGGACTCCTTCAAGCAACACTTTCGTAGATCCGGAAGCCTCCACATTCGGCAACGACTTGGAAGGCAACTTCGGCGAATACAGTGCTACACCAAGTTCTCGCAAGTTTGGTTTCAACGTTCAACTTAAATTCTAAAAAGGGAGGACATTACAATTATGAAAAAGATATTATATTCGGCCATTGCCGGCCTTCTCACCTTGAGCAGCTGTAGTTTGGATATCAACGACGATCCCAACTATCCTTCAAGCGACAATATTACCCCTGCTCTGCAATTCCCTGCGGCAATCAATAGTGTTGCCGATGCAGTGGGCTCCCAAATGTTTATCTATGGTGGTTTCTTCTCTCAATATTTTGAGCAAATGCCCGAAGCCAACCAATACAACGACATCGCTGAGCTCAACCTCGATGAATCGAAAGACTTGTTTACCCGCACCTATCGCTCTTTGTATGCCGGTGCACTCCAAGACTTGAAAGACATCACCACCAAAACCGACAACCCTGCCGACTTGTTTGCAGTGGCTGTGATGCGTGCTCAAGCATTCCAATTGCTCGTGGACAACACCAGCGAAACGCCTTACACCGAAGCATTGCAAGGCAGTGCTAACCCCAACCCCGTGTACGACGACGGTAAGGTGGTGTTTGAAGGCATTCTCAAAGAGCTCGACGAAGCTGAAGCAGCACTCGACGGTGGCGTGATGGAAATGACCGACCCCTTGTTCGACAAGAGCGTGAGCCAATGGAAAGGCTATGCCAATGCACTCCGCTTGCGCATCTACATGAAGATGATCGACGGTGGCGTGAATGCAGCCGACTACACCGCTAAAGCTAAAGCCCTCGTGGCTGCCGGCGAATTCTTCAGCGGCGACGTGAAGTGGGATGTGTATTCTGCTGTGGAAGGTCAGTTCAATCCTTTCTACGACACCAAATTCCAATTGAATGCCAACAACTTCTGCGCAGCATATCCTATTGCTGCTTATATGAACGAAACAGCTGACCCCCGCATTGGCTACGCTATGGCTCCTCGCACCTCCGACAATACCTACGCTGGCCAATTCCCCGGCGCTAAGCAAGGCAACATCTACGATGCTTCTTCACACAAAAACAATAGTGTGAGTGCCATCAATGTGGAAATGACCAAAGATGCGCCTATCTACTTGTTCACCCAAAGCGAATTGCAATTCCTCATTGCAGAAGTGGAATATCGCTTCAATAGCAACAATGCAGCCGCCAAGAGCGCTTACGAAGCAGCTGTGGAAGCCGACTTTGCCAGCCGCGGTGTGGCAGGAGCAAGCGATTTCCTCGCAGCAGCAGGTAGCTGGGACAGTGCATCCGATAAGCTCCACCTTCTCTATATGCAAAAATGGGTGGCTTTCTTGATGCGCAACCACATGGAAGCATGGTCGGAAATTCGCCGCACCGATGTGCCCTCATTGTCGCCCTACACCGCAGCACAAATCAACGCCGCTCCTGATTCCTACACTGCAGGCGATTTGATTGCTCCCGATGTAAACTACTATGGCAAAGGCAACATCGCCATGCGCGTGCCCTACTCCAGCGCTTCTCGCAGTTATAACAAAAACACCCCCTCGGCAAAGCAAGTGTCTGACAAGGTGTTCTGGGATGTTAAATAATTAAACAATGCAGTCAATTATGAAAAAATCATTATTATATAGCTTGATGGCAGTATTGTCGCTGGGTGTGTTCACCTCTTGTAACGACGATGAAGACCAACTCACCGACACCAGAGTCACCCACTATGCCATCATTGAATTGCTCGGCGACGAAGAAGTGGTGCTTCAAGCCGGCGACGCTTGGACCGATCCCGGTGTGAAAGCCACTATTGGCGATGAAGATGTGACCGACCGCGTGGTAGTGAGCGGACATGCCGATGCCAATGAAGGCGGTATCAACTCACTCACCTACACCGTAACCAACGACGACGGTTTCTCGGCTTCTGCCTACCGCACAGTGTATGTGTTCGACAAAAACAACTTCCAATCCGCCTACTACGGCGCTTCTAAATTCGGCACTCGCTCCTTTAGCGGTAAGCCTGTGAGCATCGTGAAAGTGAATGGCAATGTGTACCACATTTCCGATGCGTTGGGCGGCTTCTACGCCTTCGGACGCTATCCTTCATATTTGGGCGGCGACTGGTATTGGGCCGATGGATATCTGCTAGGCGCTACCTATCCCTTCTCTCTCGGTGCTTACATTCGCCTCAACGCCGACAACACTGTCGACGTGCTGCAATACGACGATTGGTACTGGGGGTCCGACGTGCCCACGCCTATTTCAGGCTCTTACGACCCGGCTACCGGCACCATTTCGCTCGAATACGACTTCGGCGCACCTTTCTCAGTTACTTTAACCAAATAATTTAACAAACGGTAATTATGAAAAAATATATTTATATTCTGGCACTCTGTTTCATGGCTTCCTTCTCGCTCACTTCCTGCGACCCGGAAACCAATGAAGAACCCGGAGGCACCGCCATCGAAAAAATGGCAGGATACTGGGATGTGAACGTCTACGGCGTGGACGAAGCCGGTGAACCCGTAGTGGACTTCGGAGAAGCCACCATCTTCACCTACAACACCGTGGACAATAGCTCCACCAAAATGTGGCTCGATGATATGGAAACTTTCTGGGCTTTCAAGTTCAAAGTTGACATCAACTATCCACAACGCACCTTCTCTTGCCCCGCCACCGACTACGATGCTGCCGGATCAGGCACAGCAGTGGTGACCGACGGCAAGGTGCTTGAAGGACAAGCCACCAACCTCCACGGTATGCCCAACGATAGTATCGTGTTCTACGTTGACTTCAGCGATGCCACCAAATACTATCAAGCCTACGGCTTCTGCAAATTTATGGTCACCGGCCAACGCCATACCGGTTTCTATGAATAATCGCGAATGTTAATGCCCGTGAGGGCAACCTCATAAGCACTATTTATCCTAACGAGGGTGAGATTTTTTGAAAAATCTCACCCTCATTCTTGTACGCCAGGCATGAGCATGGTCTAATGGGTGCAGGTCCCTAAGCCACCCTAATAGCGGGAAGGCTACAGCCAAAGGCAAGGGACGCTATTGCCGGCGGAATTGTTGTGGGGTGAGTCCGGTGTGCTGTTTGAAGTAGCGGCAAAAGAAGGAGAGGTCGCAAAAATGATAGTCCCACGCTATTTCTTTTATCGACTTTTCTTCGGTGGCAAGCGACTGCTTGATTTGTAGCACCACATAGTTGTCGATCAGGTTTTTGGTCGACAGACCTGTCACGCGCCTCGTAACGATGCCCAAATATTTCGGCGACACATTCAGCAAGTCGGCATAGTAGCTCACATCGCGCGAGTTGCGATATCGGCTCACCAAGGCACGCATAAAGCGATTAAACAATTCCCTGACTCGAGGGCTTCCCACTTCGGTTTGTTGCTTTTGCGGATTGCGATACAGATAGTCGTAAAAGCCCAAGAAAAATGCTTTGAGCTGGAGGGTTACCAATGGCTCGATGCAGATGCAGTCGGACTGCTCAAAATAGACGCGCAGGAGCGAAAACATATTGCTGATGATGCGTGTGGGAATGGGCGAAGAAGTACGGCATCGGTCGGCTTTGAGTTGCAAATACACGGTTTGCTCGAGCTGCATACTCGCTTCGCGCAGTTGAGCCGCTCCAAATTTCAGCACCTCTATACTAAAATGGCGGCTTTTGTGAGTGGCGACCACCACATCGTTTGGAAACAGCATAATCACTGCCCCTTTTTCAAGCTGCCATTGCACAAAATTCACTTCCAAGGTGGCTTCTCCGTCGTGGCACATCACAATCATGCCGCAGTCGATTGCCGTGGCTTCGCAAAACCAGGTGTCGGCATTTTCCATTTCCAACACCGGCTTGCTGATGGAGCGAGTTTGTAGGCCATTGATATTCATAATAATGGGGGTTATTTCGTTTTTATTCAGCAAATATCGGCATTTTATGTGATATTTCCGCATTATTGTTCCGAAATTTTCAATTGTTGTGGTTGTATATGAAACAGCCGTGAGCTAAAAAAGCACTAATTTTGCCACCGAAATTCAAACCAATATTTTTATCTCACAATGCACAAGAAATGGATGCTCTGTGCTTGCCTTTGCCTGCTCTGCTCGCTGTGGAGCATGGCACAAGAGGAGCGCAGAATGAGTGTGGAAGAGCTTTTCTCGCTGATTGAAAATGCCAACCACACACTCAAAACAAAACGCACGAGCGTGAGCATCGCTCAGCAGGGAATTGAAGTGGCGAAAAACAAACGACTGCCCGACATTAATGCTTCACTGTCGGTTTCCTACGCCGGAAATGTGCTTATCACCGACCGCGATTTCACCAATGCTCGCGGCGCAAGTCAGCCTCACTTTGGCAATGCTTTTTCGGTGGAAGCACAGCAGGTGGTGTATGCCGGCGGCGCCATCACCTCGGGTATTCGCTTGGCAGAACTCCAAAAACAAATGGCGGAAAATGAGGTGGTGCTCACCCGAAACCAATTGCGCTTCATCGGCATCGGCGAATTGCTCGACATCGCTAAATTGGATAATGGTATCAAGGTCTACGACAGCAATATCGCCCTCACAGAGCGACTTATCGCCGATATCAAGGCCAAACACGACCAAGGGATGGCGCTGAAAAATGATGTTACGCGCTATGAATTGCAATTGGAATCGCTGAAATTAGGCAAACGCCAATTGGACGACCAAAAGCGTATCCTCTGCCACCGGCTTTGCAACGCCGTGGGCATACCCGATGCTGCTATTGTGCCTGATATCGACCTAAATACCGACAATTATGCGCTCCGCTCGGAAGCAGAAGCGCAAGCTGATGCCCTTGCAAATGCACCGGAAATGAGGCAGGCGGCGCTCCAAACCGGCATTGCGGAACAGCAACTCAAGCTCGCTAAGAGCGAAATGCTGCCAAAAGTGGCAGTGGTGGCTGCCGATAATTTCTCCGGACCATTCACCTACGATATTCCACCTATCGACAAAAATTTCAATGTGTGGTATGTGGGCGTGGGGGTAAAATATGCACTCAGTTCGCTATTTAAAGGCAAAACCACCATCCGCAAAGCGCAGGAGCAAGTGCGCCTGAGCCACGATGCCCGCCAAGTGGCAAACGAGCAACTCAATAATGGGGTGCACAAGGCTTTCACCTTGCATCAGCAGGCTTTCGTGGAATTGCGCACGCGCCAAAAGAGTGTGGAATTGGCTCGCCAAAACTATGGTGTGGTTCAAAATCGCTATGCCAATCAGCTGGCGCTTATCACCGATATGATTGATGCGTCGAATATCAAACTCGATGCCGAACTCCAAGCGGTGAACGCTCAAATCAATATTGCTTACACTTTTTATCAACTCAAATATTTGACCGGGAAAATTTGATTTCCCCCTCACAGTTTTAAATCATCACACCACAATGAAAAAGAAAATATTCCTCCGACTCATCTATAATATCTGTGTGCTTGCCATCCTCGCTACCGGTGCTTGGCTTATCTACCGCCATTTCGCGCATTTCGAAGATGGCGAATTTACCGACAATGCCACCGTGCAACAGCACATCACGCCCATTAATGCGCGTGTGGGCGGCTTTATCAAAGAAATTCGCTTCAATGAATACCAACCCGTTCACAAGGGCGACACCTTAGTGATTATCGACGATAGCGAGTATAGGCTCGCCTTGGCGCAAGCCGAAGCTAATTTGCAACGCGAACTCGCCGGGGGCGAAGCTACATCGTCGACCATCGGGGTAACGCGCCAAAATATGTCGGTGACCGATGCCGGCATCGAGGAGGCACGCGTGAGAATGGAAAATGCGGAAGCCGACGATAAGCGCTACGAGCAATTGCTCCAAAGCGATGCCGTTACGCGCCAGCAATACGACCGGGTGCACACCACCTTCTTGGAGGCTCAAGCACGCTACGAGCAGGCAGTGCGTAGCAAGGGAACACTCTCGAAAACCGAAACCGAGCAGGGACACCGCCTCTCGCAAAACCACGCAGCAGTGAAGGCGGCGCGAGCGCAAATCCAACTTGCCAAACTCAACATCTCTTACACGGTCATCACTGCCACAGCCGATGGCGTGATGGGCAAAAAAGACATTCATGTGGGGCAACTCGTGCAACCGGGACAGGCGTTGGCGAGCATTGTGGATAATTCCGAACTGTGGGTGGTGGCGAATTTCCGCGAAACCCAATTGCCGGGCATCCACATTGGCGCAAAAGTAGATATCAAGGTAGATGCTGTGCCGGGCGATGCATTTGAGGGTGTGGTGGAACGCATTAGCGATGCCACCGGATCAGCATTCTCAATGATTCCACAAGACAATGCCACCGGCAATTTCGTGAAAGTGGAGCAGCGCATCCCGGTGAGAATCCGGCTCAATGCTTCTAAAGAAGCCCTTGGCAAACTCCGTGCCGGTATGAATGTGGAATGTGTGGTAAGCAAGCAGTAAGAATATGAGCGAACCGGATAAGAAGGGCACGAAAGCGGGCGGACCACCCGCCACTTTCGCAATGCCTATGTATCACAATTTTGTGCCGAAGGCTATCCGCCCGTGGATTTATTTGATGATGGCGTTTTGCTTCCAAATCTCGGGATGCATCTACCTCGGCGCCATGA
Organism: Sodaliphilus sp.; assembly: GCA_051871435.1. Taxonomy (GTDB): domain Bacteria; phylum Bacteroidota; class Bacteroidia; order Bacteroidales; family Muribaculaceae; genus Sodaliphilus. The sequence continues at coordinate 13,986 of JBJECV010000154.1, forward strand.
ACAATATAGTGGGACAATGGGGTGTGATGCGCGAAGATGTGCAGATGTGCCTCTACTGCACGCTCATCGGTATGGCGGTGTATTTCCCGATGCTGTTTCGCATGAAATTCCGTTTTACCAATAAGAACTTGCTGATGGTGGCGGCTTGCGTGGTGATAGTGTGTAATTTGCTATCCACCATCAAGATGCCGATGCCACTACTGTGGTGCCTGTGTGTGGTGTGCGGCGTAGCCAAATTGCAAGGCACCTTTGAGTGCTTTTCCAACATACAACTCTGGATTACGCCCAAGCGCGATTTCGGCGTATTTTTCCCGGTGCTCCACATTGTGCTACTCATCTCAATGGAAGTGGCGGGCTATCTTGCAGCGTGGTTTGCTTTCCATGCGCACTGGAGCCACATACACTGGGTGGTGATGGCGCTGATGATGGTGGTGCTACTCATTCAAGCCTTGCTCACCAAGCCGTTTCATGCCATGCCGAAAATCGTGCCGCTCAAAGGCGTCGACTGGGTGGGCGGCTTGCTGTGGTGCTTGCTGTGGCTGCAAGTGGCGTGGCTACTCAACTACGGCGACTGGCTCGACTGGTGGCATTCGCCCCGGTTTCGCTTCATGGTGGGCACCACACTCATCACCCTCGCACTTTTGTTGACGAGTATGCGAGTGCACGCCAAGCCCTACATTGAACCGGCGATGTGGACCTACCACCATGCCATACCGGTGATTTTGCTCATTGGCGTGGTGGATGCCCTATTTGCTTGCGAACACGTGCTCGAGGTGATTTACTACGAGGAAGTGATGCACTATTCCGACCTCACCACCGAAGGGCTGAAGCTATGGATGATTGTGGGCATATTGGCGGGTTGCGGCTTTGCTCTGCTGTGGCTAAGCGTGATGCGATGGAAGGTGTACAAACTCATAGCCTTCGCCTTGTTGGCATTTTGCATCTACACCGGCAGTTTCTACTTTTTGGTAAATTCCGGCATCAGCATCACCCAATTACGCATCCCCACCGTGTGGCACGGCTTCAGTTATGCCGTGCTCAGTATTGCTTTCATGTGGAGTCTGAATCGCATTATGAGTTTTGAGCACTTTTTTCAATCGCTATCGGTGTTTAATGCCCTACACATGTGTGTGGGCGGACTGATGGGCGCCGCGCTTCACGCCCGCGGTATGAAATACTATATGGCAGATGCATTTGCGCGCTGTTCGGGCTATATCGACAGTGTGCGCCTGAGCGCCAATTCCATCTCCTTGCCGCAAGCCATGGATGGCATCGTGGAGGGATTTATGGCGCAAAGCGTGAAAATTATGTTTGGCTGGACGCTATTCGGCGGCATTTTCTTTGCCATGCTGATGCTTTTCTGGGATTCGCCGGTTCGGCGTCAAATCAAGCACATCCCCTCATGGCACGTGGTGGGCATGCGCTTAGTGCGCAACCTGAAAAAGCAGAAAAAAGCCGCCACTACCTAATTTAGCCGTCAATCTCTTCCCTGAAAGTTCGCCAAAATGGATAAAAAATCTTCATTTTGGCGAACTTTTGAAAGTTAGAATTTGTAATACGCATATTTATAGTGATTTATGAAATATGCCCTTTCAATCTTTTGCCCAGCGCTACTGTTGAAAGTTCGCCAAAATGGATAAAAAATCTTCATTTTGGCGAAGTTTTGATGCGTAAATCGGAATTAATTCCTATATTTGTGGTGTGATACCTATGTCTGACCGAATTATTTCAATAAAATTATGGCAAACTATCATTTGATTGGAAGAGAGAATGAGATTGCGGAGTTGGAGCGATTGCTGCGTTCTGATAAATCGGAGTTTCTTGCGGTATATGGCCGTAGGAGGGTGGGAAAGTCGTACCTTATTCAGGAGGTGTATGGCGAACAAATGGCGTTTTCCACTGTGGGTGTTTATTTTCGGAAGGATAAGCGTCCGGCGTCGTCGTATCGCAAAGAGCAGCTTTTGCATTTTTATGAGAGTCTGCTTCAATATGGTTTGCCGTCAGAAACCCCTCCTCCCACATCTTGGCGCGAAGCGTTTCGCTTGCTTCGCATGGTTATTGAGGCCGACGACCGCCCTCGCAAGGTAGTGTTTCTCGACGAATTGCCATGGTTGGCAGGTCCGCAATCTGCCGAACTGATTGCCGAATTGGGCTTTTTCTGGAATTCATGGGCTTGCCATCGGCGCAACATTATTCTTGTGGTGTGTGGTTCCGCCACCAGTTGGATGCTCAATAATGTGATTCGTGATTATGGAGGGCTCTACAGTAGGCTTACCCTCAAAATGCAGCTCAAGCCATTCTCCCTTGGTGAATGTGAGCAATATTATATGAGCCGACATTTCCATTTGTCGCGTTATGAAATGGCGCTTGCCTATATGGCATTGGGTGGCATCCCCTATTATATGGATATGCTGCGCAATGATGAAACACTTTCCGAAAATATCAATCGCATCTTTTTTAATAATAATGCCATTAAGCAAGAGTTTGAAGATGTGTATGTGGGGCTATTTCAATCGTTGGAAAAATATTTAGACATTGTGATGGCGCTCGGTAATCACCACTATGGCATGACACGCAATGAAATAGCGCAATCTATAGGTGCGACCACAGGCGGAGGACTATCCACTATGCTCGACAATCTTGAGCAATCGGGAATCGTGAGCACCTATCCACGAAGAGGCACCGCACGCAAGGAAACGATGTATCGCTTAGTGGACTTTTTCTCTCTTTTCTATCTTAAAAATGTGTGCCACTCTCAACATCCATCGCCGGATTGGATGAAAATGCAGCGCTCACCCAGGTTCTTTTCTTGGGCGGGGATTTCATTCGAAATTTTGGTGGCGCAACACCTTCAGCAGCTTCAAGACGCCTTGCGCATAGCAAATGTAACCGGGTGCTACTGCTGGAATGCGGACCCTCTCGATGACACAAGTGCACAAATCGACCTCGTGATTGAGTGGCATGGCGAACGCACGGATTATCTTTGTGAAATAAAATTCTCCGAAAATGAATTTACCATCACCGCCGACTACAAGCAAAATTTGCTCAACAAAGTGTATGCTTTTATGCAATCTAATCAGCACATCAAGAGCCATTCCGTGATGCTGGTGATGGTCACCACTATGGGAGTGAAGCGCAATTCCTATTCCGAATGCGTGAACGCCTCCATCACTCTTGATTCGTTATTTGGGTGAATTGGGTTCCGAAGATGTGGGTTTGTGGGGCGGACGCAAAGTTTTGTACCCCACGTTTGGTGTGTAAGTGGCTGTGGTTTAGTTGCTTGCATCCATTACATGCCGAAGGCATGTCCGGCGAGTGAAGCCTACCCCCGGCCCCTCCCCTGAAGGAAGGTGGCTCTTGAAACACCCGGGTATTTATTGGCGCCATTTTCCGGGGATGGTCTAAAAATCGTCGTGGTAGTCGTTCATAAAGGCGTCCATATCGTTGTCGTCGTCCACATCGTCGTCGAAGCCGAGTATTTCTTGTGAGCCGTAACTGTTGCGCGAACTCACGCCATTAAAAGAGCCGTTGTCTTTTTCCGAAATGTTTGTGACACTTATCGTTGCCGGTGTGGGCAGTGTGTCGTAGACGATGGTGTCGGCATAGATAGAGTCTGTGGCCAAGGAGTCACATTCAATTGACAGAGGACTGTAGTCGGCATAGGAGGCAGTCGGCTTTTGTGTGCAGCTTGCAAGGGCGCAAGCCATAGCGAATAGAATGATGAGAGGTTTCATGATAGCTAATGATTAATGTTACAAAAACAAGAGAAGCAACTTGCCCGTAAAGGCTCGTTGCTTTCTCTCTTGCGGTGCGTACAGGACTCGAACCAGCGACCTCCTGCGTGACAGGCAGGCATTCTAACCAACTGAACTAACGCACCATTTTGCTTTAGCGATGCAAAGATACGGCAAATAATATCAAATTTGCAAACTTTTTTCGCACTTTTTTCAAAAAAAATGCATTGTTTGGCACCAAACTCCGATTTTTTCGCTCAAATCGCAGTGAATTTTGGCGCCACTACCCCTGTTCGGAAGCGCGATGCGAACAGACGCTTTATTTCTTCGACCGATTAATCACGTAGATGCCGCTGGCGGCGAGCACGGCAGCGATTGCATATTTCCAATAGAAGGGTTCGCCTAAGCAGACACAACTGCTCATAGCGCCTATCACCGGAATCAAGGAATTGAAAATCGCCACTTTGCCCACCGGATTGCAGCTAAGCAAACGATTGTAGAGTCCGAAACCAATGGTGGAAATGGCGATGAGCATCAGCAAAATGCAGATGCCCCAAGGCGTCACCTCCGCGAGGGCGCCTCCAGCCATAATGCCGGGAATGGCAAGCATCACGCCGCCAAAGAGCAAACTGTAGCCGGTGCCTACCCACACGTCGATGTGGCATTTCATGTTGCGGGTCATCAATCCAGCCACTGCCGAACACAGCGCATTGCCGATAATCATACCATCGCCCAACCAAGTGAACGAGCCGCTGTCGGCTCCACCCATGTTGAGCGCCATAATCCCCACAAAGCCCAACACACACCCGGCCACCTTGCCGGCATTGAGGCGGTCGGTGGAGGGATACACGGCGCAAGCCAGCAGCACCAAGGCAAACACGCTCAGCGAATTGAGAATGGCTGCTCGTGAGCCGGCGCTGTGCGATAGTCCGATATAGAAGCAAGCATAATGAATGGCGGTGTTGAGCAAGGCAAACACAAGAATCCACACCCATCCGCGGCCGCCGGTGCTCATCGTAAAGCGTCGATGGGTGGCTTTTGCCATCAGCAAAATCAGCACACCGGAAATGGCAAACCGCACGCCGGCAAACAGCATCTTGCTCCCCGTTTGGGAAGCGGTGATGCCAAATTCGGCAAAGCCGAGTTTAATGAGCGGATACGCCCATCCCCATGCGAAGGCGGCGGTAAACGCCAGCACCGCTACCCAAAGCGGGCGTTGCCAAATGCTTTTTTGCTCCATTGTGCTCATCATTGCTTACATTTTCGACGTGTCGAGAAAGGCAAATCCCACTGCGGCAATCAAAAGCACGAAAGCCACAAAATGATTCCAATGCAAACTTTCGCCCTTGAAAAACAATGTCACGAAGATGGTGAACACAGTAAGGGTAATCACCTCTTGAATGATTTTTAGTTGCATCAGCGAAAACGGACCGCCATTTTCTGCAAATCCAATCCTATTGGCAGGCACCATAAAGCAGTATTCCAGCAAAGCAATGCCCCACGACACCAAAATCACCACCACCAACGGCCAATGGGTGGAGATGCCTGCAGTTTGCAATTTCAAGTGACCATACCAGGCAAAAGTCATAAACGTGTTGGAGATGACCAACAATCCAATCGTGAGCAGTGCAGCAGTGAGCGACGACATCATATTCAAAACAGATTATATTTTTTAGTTGTTGACTTATTTTTTGAAGTTAAGAAGTTGAAGAAGTGAGCACTCGCTTCGCTCGTTAGAAGTTAAGACGAATGTCGTTGATTGGCGATGCCGCTGTGATAACAATTATTTTTACTTGCGAAACTTAAATCATCTTATTTTCGTAGGGCATTGGCGGCTTTCCGCAGATAGTTGGCGGCAGTGTTGTCCGCATTTTTGGCATATCGCATCTGTGTATTGTGGTCGTCGAATGCTCGATTAGCTCGTCGATTATAATCGTTAGCTCGGTCGGTATCTCCTTTTTTGGTGTAGTAATCAGCTTCGCGCCGGTATGCTTCTGCCTTTTTGAGATAATATTGAGCCTCTCGCCGGTAGCTTTCGGCTTTTTTCTGATAATACTCAGCTTCTTGGGTATATCTTTTGGCTTGCTTAGAATAATAGTCGTCGGCATAGATTGTGGTGCTTACAAACGACAAAAGCAAGGTAACTATTAACACAAATTTCGATTTCATCACCAGGTTATAATAAGGTTGCCACAATTATTTTATCTCCATCTCCGCCATAATAAATGGCAGGTACAGCCCATTCAGGCATCGTTTCGCTCACGATACGGGCATTGCATTTCTTCGGAATCATAGAAAGCCGCCTTAATAGTGTTTCCGTGAATGGTTGTGTGGAGAAGAAGTAATTTTTAAAATCTCGGTCTTCACCGGCGTAGTCATAAGAGTCGAAGCATGGATAGGGCTCGTACACACACGCCACATAAATTCCTTCTACCGGGCATTTCGGTGTGATGTTCCATGAATTTCTACCAAAACGGCAAAATGATTCCACTGCTTGATTTATGGCGTTTAATCCATCAAACTTATGCCCAAGAATCTCTATTTCAGAAGTCTTGGAGATTTCTTGAAGAATAATTTTTGACATAGCGCACTCGTTTTTAGTCAGTTTTTGGGATTGTATATTTTTTTGAAAGTTGAGATTGAACAGTATATTTTTAGTATTTCGTTTGCAAAGTTACCATTTTTTTGCCATCACCCACCAATTCCCTATCGGAATTTTATTCAGCTTGGTGCATACACTTGGAATCTGTAGAAATAGTGTGGGGGGCAACCACACTAAAGTCGGCGAAAACGCCAACCGCCGGCGAAAACGCCAACCGCCGTCGGAGACGGCTTATTGTGGTTAACTCCATGCAAGCGAAGGCGCAGCCGAGCGCAGCTTGGAGATTGCCAAAGCAAAGGGTATGAGCCTCGAAGAGGGTCGGTTGTGGCAAGTCGACACTAAGGTGTTTCACAAACCTCCCTCCCTTTCCTTGGGGGAGGGGCCGGGGGTAGGCTTTCCCCTAACCAAGTGCGAAGCACGATTTACCTTCAATTTGGTGCTTCGGGTGTAGGCCGGTATGAGACGTACCTGAAGGGATGAGAGTGAAGTATGTGGAACACTTGTTACAGCTTGATGATGACTTCCCACAACCGACCGATGCTCATTGCTTTTGCTTTGGTGCCCCCCACTTTTTTCTACTGAGCCAAAAATCTTTTACCGAAAGGGATAGTATTCGCTATCATTCTACACCTTGATTAAATTGTGATTCTTGGCAGGGGGATATTCATCCTACCAAGAATCTTGATAGTACTTGAGGTGTTAGATGCCGGCGCCGTCGTGGAAGTAGGGTTGCTCGATGGCTTGGCTTTGGAGAATGCGGGAATAGGGTGGCACATCGTGGGTGAGCCACACGTTGCCTCCCACCACGGTGTGATGGCCGATGCGCACCCGTCCGAGGATGGAGGTGTTGGAGTAGACCGTTACGTGGTCTTCCAAGATGGGATGTCGAGGTTTATCGATGGGAATGCCGCGCTCATCGTAGTTGAAATTTTTGGCCCCTAAAGTCACTCCTTGGTAGAGCATCACGTGGTGACCGATGATGCTGGTGGCTCCAATCACCACACCGGTGCCGTGGTCGATGCTAAAATATTCGCCGACTTTTGCTGCGGGGTGGATATCAATGCCCGTGGCTGAATGTGCCATTTCGGCGATTACCCTTGGAATGATGGGCACTCCCTGCTCGTGCAGGCGGTGCGCCGTGCGATGGTGAATCATGGCTTGCACTACCGGATAGCAGAGAATCACCTCTTGCATACTATGCACGGCAGGGTCGCGGTGCAGTACGGCATCGGCATCGGTGTGGAGCAAGCGCGAAATTTCGGGCAAAGCGTTCACAAATTCGTCGGCCATTTGCTGTGGATTGGTGATGGAGGAGATGGCGGAGAGTTGCTCCGCTAATATGGCGCGAATGGCTTCGGTGCCGTTGGTCCACGCCGGCACGTCGGAATAATCGGGGAAAATCACGTAGCGCACCAATTCCATCAAGCGCTTGAGTTGGAGAATGGAAGGAGCTTTCATAGGCATAGTTATTCAAATAAAGAGGTGGATAGATAGCGTTCGCCGGTGTCGGGCAAGAGTGCCACGATGAGTTTGCCGGCATTTTCTTCTTTTTTAGCTAAAGTCAAGGCGGCAGAGAAGGCAGCCCCCGACGAGATGCCCACCAGCAAGCCGTGAGAGCGAGCCAAAGTGCGTGCAGCGGCAAAGGCATCGTCATCGCTTACGGTCATCACCTCATCCACCACTTGCGCATCATACACTTTCGGCACAAACCCGGCTCCGATGCCTTGAATTTTGTGCTTGCCCGCCACACCGGTGCTTAGCACGGCAGAACTTTCCGGTTCCACCGCCACCACTTTCACTTGCGGATTGTGGTTTTTTAGCGCTTTTCCCGTGCCGGTAACCGTACCGCCGGTGCCCACGCCGGCCACAAAAATGCTGACAGCGCCTTCGGTGTCGCGCCAAATCTCCTCGCCGGTGGTGGCTTGGTGGATGGCAGGATTGGCGGGATTGGCGAATTGGCCCAAAATCACAGCGCCCGGAATGGCATTGCGAAGCGCTTCCGCCTTGGCAATAGCGCCCTTCATGCCTTCAGCGGCAGGAGTGAGTTCGAGCTGTGCGCCATAAGCCTTCAGCAAATTGCGGCGCTCCATGCTCATGCTTTCCGGCATGGTGAGGATAATGCGGTAGCCCTTCGCCACGCCCACCCAAGCGAGCCCCACTCCGGTGTTGCCGCTGGTGGGTTCGATGATGGTGGCACCGGGCTTGAGTATGCCCTTCTGCTCGGCATCTTCAATCATAGCGAGTGCAATGCGGTCCTTCACGCTGCCACCGGGATTAAGCGCTTCCACTTTCACTGCAATTCTTGCTTTTTGACCTTCAAAACCGCTTACCTCCACCAAAGGTGTGTGGCCAATGAGTTGTGTAATCGATGAGTAAATCATAATCGTATCATTTAATAATGTGAATATCGTAACAAAAAACACCCTGCCAAGGGAGATTGGCAGGGCGAAAATTTTTTGTGTGATTGTGACAATTTGTTATAGTATACCAACTTCTCAAAACCTCATATCACTATAGTGCCGAGCCAATTGATTGAATCGGAACAACAGCAACAGAAGAAATGCGAAGATGTATGAAGAAGTTTCATCGTAAGTAGTTTTCGTTGATGTGTGAGCAAAATTACATATTCTTTTTATAAATTCCAAATTTTATACACAAAAAATTGGAATTTCACTTCAGGTGCATAGATTCTTGCATAAATGTGCAAAAGCCCTGCCGCAATTTCCGAAGAAGTGATGCGGCAGGGCTATGATTGACGGCAGGGCTGACCGGGCTACCTGTGAGCTCCGTTCAGCTGTGTCGGCTTATTTAAGCATCTTGGCAGTGGTTACTTTGCCATTGGTGAAGCGAGTCACCACAATGTTGACGCCATCGAAAGGCACTTCGCTTTCGCGGCCGAGAATGTTGTAGTAGCGGATGCTTTCCACGGGAGTGGCTACAGCCACATCGCCGATGGAAGAGGGCTCTACCACAGCGGCAGGCATAAAGATCACCAAACCGAGGTCGGGGTTATCCACTTGGTGTGTTACCACTTGTTCGATGCTGGCGCTATCTTGCACAGCCACGTTCCACACATTGCCTTGTGCATACACGGTGGAGGTGCCATTATTGTAGAGGTCGTAGAGTTGGTCGCCGTTGCCATTATTTTTAAAGATATTGAGACCCGGATTATAGTCGTCGGCATCCGGATCTTCCACCTTACCGGCATTCACATTCGGCTTACCGATGATGGTGATACCCCAAAGGTTGTTGTCCATATAATTGCCTTTGATATACACGGTGCCATTGCCATTGGTGTCGTAGAGGCTGATAGCGCTACCACCATTCATGGCATTGGTTTCGTAGATATTATCCACGATAGTATTGTCGATGATGCGCAGATTCACCGGTCCGGTCATTGTGATACCATAGCGGTTTTCCTTCACGATATTGTTGCTCACGGTCACGGTGTTAGAGAACGATAGTCCGAGCATATTGCTCACGGCAATACCACCCACTTTGGTGTAGTGCCCGCCAATCACGGTGTTGCCGGTGATAAGCACATCGCCATCGCCTGCCACGGTGAGGTTGATTTGCGGGCGGTTGGAGTTCTTGTAGTTGTTGGCGTAGAAATAGCTATTCGAAACGGTGATACCCACGGGAGTGTTAGCACCATTACCGACTGCAGCAGCAGCGCCTTCCAAGAAGTAGCATTTATCAATCACGTGTCCATTGCTTGATTTGCTGAAATTGATGTTTGCACTCGAAGAGATAGAGCCATTGTAGAGGGCAAAGGTGCAATTTGTTGCTTCGAATTTGCCATTAGAGGTACCCACATTAAAACCGATGTATTCAAAGCGGGTGTTAGCGAGTTTGGCGGCTGCATTGTCGCTCACCAAGCGGAATCCCTTAGGGGTGGTTTCGCCCTGGCGGGTGATGAGTGCGGTGTCGGCAGGCGCGCAATCGAGCGTGCCGTAAACATTGATTTGGAGTTTGTCGGCAAATTTCACCACTTCATTGTTGAGTATGCGAAGCACGTCGCCTTCCGAGATGGTGAAAGTGGAGTCGAGAAGCCATGCGCCCTCTTCGGCATGCACACCACATGCTGCAATTTTCGAGAGGTCTTCAAAAGTGTAGACTGTGCCGTTGCCCGGCGAAACGAATTCTTCTGCATTGGCACCAAACGCCAAAGCGGCAACTGATAAAAGTGTAAAAATTTTCTTCATAAGCGTGTAAATTAGAAAGATAAATACTGACTCTAAATAATAATTTCGGCATAAAGGTAGCAAATTTTTTTCAACTTCGCAAATTTATACCGAAATCCCGCGCCGGGGAATGAGCGGCGATGGCGGTTAGTGGGAGAGGGAGTGGAGGAGGAGTAAGAGGGCGAGGATGATGGCGATGAGGGGGATGTAGATGGTGTTGGCGAGGCGGCGCTCTAAGCGTAGGTCGAGGTCGTCGAGGCGGGTGATTTCGCCGCTGATGCATTGCCGGGCGATGGCGATAAGGCGCTTGGGGTGATGGGGTGAGGCGATGATGGCATTGAGCAGCACTTCGCCAAACTGAGCCACCACCTCTTGCTCGGAGATGTGCCCGGCTTCGGGTAGCACCATTTCCATTTTTCGGCAATCGGAGGAAAAAATGAAAGAATTTTCGCTGAGCGTGCCCAGTTTTCCCTTTTCGCGCGCTTCGATAATGGCCGGCACGGCGCGCTGCTGGAGCAGCGCCATCACGCGGGCGTTCACTTGGCGCTCATCGATTAGGGTTCGGAGGGAGATGCTCATGGGGCTAAGTGTGAATATTTAACCTTTGGAAGTAAAATAATGGCGGTTGCCAATTGTAATCACCGCTTTGCGCATCGCAGAGCAATGACTATCGTCTTAACTTCTTAACTTCTTTAACTTCTTAACTTCCAAAGAGAAACATAAGTGAATGATTTGTTAGTGCTATTTACACGAAAAGCACAGCGCTATTGCCCGTGCTTTTCGTGATGATTGATACCCGATATAGGCTGGTTTATTCCACTTTTTTCATTGTTTTGGAGCCGAGGTTGTATTGCACTTTGCCTGAGCCGGTGCGGATATTCACGATGCCCTTTCCCGAATCTTCGAAACCGATGTCGGAAGCTGCGCCACCGCCGAAATGCACTTCAAATGTGCTGTTGGCGGCTTTGCTGAAGGCATACACCCTGCCGTTTTTCAGCAAGAACACCGTGTAGCCACCGCCGCTGATTTTCTTTGAAAAATCTTCAGCGCGGAAGAGCGGCGTGTTTTTGTCCACTTGCTCAGCATCCACCTTCACCTCTTCACCATTTTGGAATTTCTCGGCGTTTTCGGCTTCTTGAGCAGCTTTTTCGGCTTCCAATTTGGCTTGTTCGTCCTTCAATCGTTCTTGTTCAGCCTTTTCCCGTGCCAATTCTTCTTCGGTAGGGATGTGGAGCATACCGATGCTACGTGCGCGCTTAATGATTTCGCCATCGAGAACGCCGGTGGGAGTGGGCACACGGTTGCACTTCAAAATTTGCTGACCGTCCATATCGCGCATCAGTATGCCGTAGAAGTCCACTTGTCGGATTTCCTTTTCGGCATCGATGTCGTAGTACACCGCGCTCACTCTGCCCGATTCTTCAGAGGAAGGCACAGCCGCGTAGGCAAAAAACATATATCGCTTGCCTTGTATGTCGACCACGGTAGGGATTTCCTCCGAGCGCAGGCTCTTGGGCTCGAAGAGCAAGTTGTAGCCATCCACATAGCGCTGATTGTTCATCTTAATGTCCCAATTCTGCCCGTTGAGCGTGAGGGTGAAAATTTTGTAGAACGAGTGGCTTGGGTCGGAGAGGTAGGTGACGCCCACCAGTCGGTCGACCACGCCGGTAGAATCGTTTTTCACCGGGCAGGCGAAGGCGATTTTGTCGCCATCGTTTTTCAGATTATTTTTAATCAGAGCATTGTTGAAAATATCATTGTATCGTCCGGCGTCCACATCCGAAACCTCCACATCGGCGGCCTCCACTTCTTTATGATTGCCCGAATAGAAAATTTGGCGTACCACAAATAGGCCCACAAATGCCACAATGGCAGCTATCACGAAGTAGCGAAGCACGCCTTTGCTGTTCTTTTCGGGAGCTGCTGTAGGGCTTGCCGGCTGTGTGGATGCGGTTTTTTCTATGCGCGTGCGGCAATTGGGGCAAAACGCGCTATCTGCCGGGATAATGCTGTTGCACTTAGGACAATGAATTTCCGAAGTGAGCATATATCCGCAATGATTACAGAATTTAGAGCCATCCGGAACGAGATTTCCACATTGAGGACAAATATTCTCTGCCATACCACATTATATATTTATGGGTTAATACTTCAAATTAATAGATGAGTGATGCAAAGATAATCATTTTTTTTGAGTTTTGCCGCTATGTTCGGGGGAGCTTTATGAACATTTCCGCCAATGAGTGCAGAATCGTCCAAACAAAAGCTGTGTCACATCCGGCATCCGGTCGTGACACAGCGATTTAAATTGATGCAAAAAAGTCTTAATTCATGATTTCAACATTGTCGAAATCCACTTTACATTTTCCATAGGCAAAGAAGCCAAAGCCATTAGAGGTGATGGGTACATATTTGCAAAGAAGAGCCTGCACGTCGTTTACACGCACTTCAAGTTCACCACCCATATACACCACTTGGATGTCGAGCGCAGTTTTTTTCTTACCCTTTTGGAGTTTGAATTGATTTTTTTGTTGGCCCACAATTTTACCTTCTTTCATTTTGTAGAGCCATGCGCAATCACCCTTAATCATAAACACGATACAATTCATATCGTCGATATAGTCGAGAATGATGCCAAAACTCTTTTTTCCTTCAAATTTTTCAAGGATAGCCTCACATTTAAGGTCGAAACCTTTAGAGGGGTCCATTGGGAGGAAAGAGTGCGTGGCCACACTACCCACCATATCATCAAGAGTGATTTTTGCATTGTCGGATTTGCTTTCCAATCTCATTACCCCGTCGATGATATAGGCGCGTCCTAATTCCGCAGAATATTCAGTCCATTGCCATGAATTGGAGTCGAAAGTTTCTTTCACTTGGCTAAAAGCCGACATAACAGCAAAGGCCGTAAATGATATAAATAATAAAAATTTGGTTTTCATTTGTAGTGTTTTTTGATTTGTTATTTTTCTCCTAATCTTGTTTGAAACTCACTCACCAATGATTCAAATTCTTTCATCACACGAGTGGTTTCTATGAAGGCTTCTTCTTGGCTACGAGCTTGAGTGGGAGCAATTTCAGAAGCCAGTTTAATTTGGAAAGTTAAATCTCCCCCGATGTTGGATTCTTTGATAGTAACTCTATGTCGCAAAGTTTTACCGGATTCCACATAATTTTTATATATCCAAGGAGTCTGGATAAAACCAGAGGACGCATCGGAAGTCATAATTTCTTCAAAATACTTCAAGAGCACGCTATGTGCCATTTTCCAAGCGTTTTCGGCATTACGTTTCCCCGTTTTTTTATCCGTGCTATACAAACTTTTGTTCACTTTCACGGTGAAAAAGTTGTTAGCCACCGAAGATTCTGCAGTTTGCTTCAAGAGCATATCCTCCTTGAGTTTGATTTCAATGGTTTTTCGACCATCGTTTCCGTAAACCCTGGTGGTCAGTGTTTCATAACCCGGTGCAGAACATTCGAGCGAAATAAAATCTTTCTTTTTGATTGTTACTTTTGCCGAACCTTCTCCATAATAAGAGCCATTCACCTTAATGGTGGCATTGGAAGGGATGACCACAATTTGGATATCTTTTTGACGTCCAAAAAATTTGCTGATTTTTCCGGTCACCTCATCAATTTGGGCATTTGCCGGTCCCATACCTATCATAAATATGGAGACCAAAATAGTGAGCAAGCGTTTCATTTGTCACTACTTTTCACCTAAACGAGTTTGAAATTCACTAATTAAAGTTTCAAACTCTTTCATAATGCGGTTTGTTTCAAGGAAAGATTCTTCGCGGCTACGTCCTTGGATAGGTGCCATTTCCGAAGCCATTTTAATTTGGAACGTGAGATCACCGCCAATATTCGACTCTTTGATGGTAACTCTGGTGCGCAAAGTTTTACCGGCTTCCACATAGTTTTTATAGAGCCAAGGAGTTTGAATAAAGCCTGATGCTGCATCCGATGTCATAATTTCATCGAAGTATTTCAGCAACACACTGTGTGCCATTTTCCAAGCATTTTCAGAATTACGCTTACCTGTTTTTGGGTCATCGGTGTAGAGGCTCTTATTCACTTTTACCGAGAAGAAGTTGTTAGCAACCGATGATTCGGTGGTTTGCTTCAGAAGCATGTCTTCTTTCAATTTGATTTCGATGGTTTTACGATCATCATTTCCGTAGATACGGGTGTTGAGAGTTTCATACCCCGGGCAGGTACATTCAAGCGAAACGAAGTCGTTTTTCTTGATTTTAAGCATTGCGCTACCTTCTCCGTAATAGGAGCCATTTACTTTAATCGTGGCTTCAGAGGGTATGACTACAATTCTAATGTCTTTACCCCAAGCACCGGCAACAATTGTCATTGCCAACAAAGTTAATAAAAATCTTTTCATAAAAAATAGTGTTATTTTGATGTATAAATTAATTTAGAGGCAATTAATTGCAAATATAGTGAAAATATTGCATAAAACTGTAAATCTGAGATAATTTTTCAAATATCTTCAACATATCATGGATTTCGCCAACAATTGGGAGTGGAATTTTTTGTGGGGTGTAAGGTGATAAAGTTTTGGAAGTATTCATCTTTGGAAGTTAAGAAGTTAAAGAACTTATCGCTCGCTGGAAGTTAAGACGATAGTCATTGCTCGGCGATGAGCAAAGTGATGGTTACACCGCTGCAAAACCCTTCATTTACTTCCGAAACTTAAGTAAGGTGTTGGTTTGCATGTCACGGGGTGATAGCATTTTTTTTGTATTGATGCGGAAATGCCTCAAAATGTGTTGGGTTATTCTATATGGCGGCGTGCTTTTTTCTATTGCAGGGGGATGGGGCGTTCTGTTACGCCTTTGTTGTGCTTTTTGAAGAGGGCGCCTGTTTTCGTCATGCGTTACCCAAATCGCGAGTGACCCAGTTTTCGACCAATCG
>JBJECV010000155.1:0-1791 GCA_051871435.1 Sodaliphilus sp.
GTTGACTCGTTGACTCGTTGACTTGTTGACTCGTTGACTCGTTGACTCGTTGACTCAAAATTCTACACGGTGGGCAGAGAAATGCCGCACAGCTGGCGATACAGATTGAGCGCATACACATCGGTCATGGCGCTAATGTGGTCGAGCACGGCTTGTATCTTCTCAAAGAGCGTGCCGGCGTTCACATCGTATTGCTCGGGGAATTTGTTGAGCAGCAATTGCGAATAATTGCGCTCCGGGTGAATCACGGCATCTATCAGTTTATCGAGTAGCAAATTGATGATGCGATTACCGGCAAGGTCCACATCCGTGACATAGCCGTCGCAGTACAACTTGCGCTTTGCCAATTCGCTACACTTGCGATACCCCTCGGCAGGAAGTGGCGATATATGGTCGATTAAGCAGCCCTCATAGCAACCTTCGAGCATCTTTTCCTCCCCTTCCACAAAGGCTTTCGCACATTCTTGCACCAAAAGCCCTACCACACTCGAACGCAGATAAGCAATTTTTTCGTTGGGGTCTGCCAAATGGCTCATCACTTCGCGGCTGTGGGCTTGTTGCTCCTCAGGGAAGTAATTCAAAAGCAAATTCACGGTTTCTTCGGTGCCGATAATTTTGAGTTTGTGACCGTCTTCTATGTCCATCACCTGGTAGCAAATGTCGTCGGCGGCTTCCACTAAGTAGACCAAGGGATGCCGGCAATACTGCCCATCGCCCAATTCTATCAGTCCTAACTGGCGAGCAATCAGCTCAAAGCAGCGCTGCTCGGTGCTAAAAAAGCCGAATTTTCCTTTTTCGCCCGCATGAAGCGAACTGTAGGGATATTTCACTATCGATGCTAAGGTGCTATACGTCATCGCAAAGCCGCCTTCACGCCGGCCTTTGAATTGGTGAACGAGCGAACGAAAACTATTGGCATTGCCTTCAAAGTGCACCAAATCTGCCCATTGCTGCGCGGTGAATTGCTCCCGCAAATATTCTCCTTTACCTTCGCTGAAATAAGCGCCGATGGTTTTTTCGCCGGAATGACCAAAGGGAGGATTACCCAAATCGTGAGCCAAACAAGCCGCTGCCACTATCTCGGGAATGGCATCCATACGCGCCACAAATGCTTCGCACGCATATTTCTCCGACAGCATCAGCACCACCTCGGCAGCAAGCGACCTGCCCACACACGACACTTCAAGCGAGTGGGTCAATCGGTTGTGCACAAAAATGCTACCCGGCAAAGGAAACACTTGTGTCTTATTTTGCAAACGCCGAAATGGCGAAGAAAACACCAAACGGTCGAAATCGCGCTGAAAATCGCTTCTCACGCCGCCTTTATGATTTGGATAATGCTCCAAACCCAAGCGCTTGTCGCATATCAGCCGGTCCCAATTCATCTTCATCATCAATTATGCTTTTTTTTAGAAATCACACTTATTATATTCAAATTGAATGCCATCAAACAAAATTACAACATCACCACAAATAATCAAAAAAAAAACCAAAAAAAACCGCCACATCACCCACGGCTATGTCCGTTCCTGAAAATGGTTGACTCAGTTTTGTACAATTACTAATTTGTGTTTACTCTATCTCTGGAGGTGGTTGACAGGCTAACTTTTTTCAGGGCGAGACACTCTTTCCTTTAAAATAATGAGAACCGCCCACCCACTATTCACTCACTGTTTGCTGTAGGCGCAGTTGTTTTCGGCGAAGCCGACTTTTTTTCTCCGTTTCATGCCACAAAGCCCCCGCCCCCCAACATTTCTCCCGTTCCATACCACGAAGCTCCCCCAACATTAG
>JBJECV010000156.1:0-7420 GCA_051871435.1 Sodaliphilus sp.
ACAGCTACTACCCCTACGGCGCATTGATGGCAGCCACCGCCACCGAAGGCACCCAGCCCTACAAATATAGCGCCAAAGAGCTCGACCGCCAAAACGGCCTCGACCTCTACGACAGCCAAGCCCGCCACTACGACCCCATCATCCCCCGCACCACCACCATGGACCCGCTGGCAGAAAAATACTACAGCCTCTCCCCCTACACCTGGTGCGCCGGAAACCCAATAAGATTTTATGATTCAAGTGGAATGTATTTAAAAGTTTGTGACAACTATAATGGAGCTGCGGATAATTTTGCCCAAATTGCAGCAACCACTTATGGAAGTAAAATTTTGAATACAATCATAGATAATCATTGGTCAACAGTGAAGCTAAAAACTTGCTTTTGGACATATAACAGCTGCTTTAATAATCACTCTCAAGAAATATTATATCCTAAAACATGTTTATTACCAATAGATTTTACTTTCACAAAGTCGGTCCATATCATGGGGCATGAGTTGAAACATGCTTTTGATTGGCTTGTTGGATTTTCAACAAATTCATGGTCACAATTTGATGGGGAGGAAGACAGGGCTGTCAGTTTTCAAAATTATCTATATGATGAATATGATACGGGGTCAAGTAGAAATCAATATTCAGGAAGAAGAGATGGCGATTTTCATCAATTAACCTACAATGAGCACATCAGTAATTTCACCAAAATAGAGAGTGTTGAGGGTGTCAAATATGGATATTGCTACAATGTTTCTAATATTCAAAGAGGTTCTAAATATAGTCGCACACAACAGTATTTCTTAATTGTTAGATATGATGCGAATAAAAATATATATTTTAATGTTTATACTAATAAAGTAGATTATGAAACTGCGTATAAGAAATAATTCAACAACTATTGTTATTCTTGTGGCATTAATCTGCATCATTGATATCATAGTATTCCCCATATTAACAGCCGATACGATAACGATAGTTGCTAAACTCCCATATTCAATGCGAATTATGAAAGCCTTATTGATTGCATTGATAGCGATATCATATTCTTTAAGGAATAAAGAATTTTGGCAGAGGGTGTGCATAGTATCTATATTTTGTTTGTTGGCATTTTGGTTCAAAAATGTGAATCTTTTCGATTCTGTCATAGGGTGGTTTTTGATGCAAGCCACAAGTATATATGCTCTCTATGTGATAACTAAAAAGAAAGATTTTTGGTTATTATTATCCCTTTGGTTTTTCTCTACGGCCTTATTATGTTACTATGAAATATGTATGGATTTCTTGCGATAAACAAGATTCTACAGCATTACCTGACAAAATCCCTCAATATTATCAAAAGGTTGATGCAATTATTAACCTTTAATTACGACCACATAAAGCGCTTGCTAACCACTCCGCTTTCGCACTATGGCGATAATGCTATCACCATCAGCAACATTTTTAATAAGGCTGGGCGGCATTGAAGGCGCAATTGAAGAAAAAGTTGTAACTTTGTGGGCTATGATGATGAATTCGGATACGATAGTGGCTATTAGCACGCCTCATGGGGCGGGCGGGATAGCTGTGATTAGGGTGAGTGGTGAGGATGCCGCTCGCATTGTGCAACTGTGCTGGAAGGGTGCGCCTATCAGCCAAATGCAAAGCCACACTGCGCATTTGGGCTACCTGCTGGAGAGCACGGGTGAACGCCTCGATGAGGTGGTGCTCACACTGTTTCGCGCGCCGCACTCGTTTACGGGCGAAAATGTGATTGAAATTTCGTGCCACGGCTCCACCTACATTCAGCAGCAAATCGTCAACACGCTGATTGATGCCGGGTGCCGCCCTGCCACCGCCGGCGAATTTACGCAACGCGCCTTTGCCAACGGCAAAATCGACCTTTCGCAAGCCGAAGCCATCGCCGACCTCATTGCGTCGGCGTCGAAAACGGCACACCGGGTGGCGATGAACCAAATGCGCGGCGCTTTTAGCCGACAGCTCTCGAGCCTGCGCGCACAATTGCTTCAGTTTGTGTCGCTTATAGAATTGGAATTGGATTTCAGCGAAGAAGACGTGAATTTTGCCGACCGCACGAAGTTGGTGGATTTGGCACGCCATATTCAGAACGTTATCACCACTTTGGCACAGTCGTACCGCGCCGGCAATGCCATTAAAAACGGCTTCCCGGTGGCTATCGTGGGGCAAACCAATGCAGGCAAATCCACCCTTCTAAATGCCTTGCTGGGCGACGACAAAGCGCTCGTGAGCCACATAAAAGGCACCACGCGCGACGTGATTGAAGACACCATCACCATTGAGGGCACGCTGTTTCGCTTTATCGACACCGCCGGTATCCGCCAGTCGGACGACATTGTGGAAAATATGGGCATTGAGCGCGCCTACCAAAAGCTCCACGAAGCCGGGCTCGCCCTGTGGGTGGTTGACCCCAACGAGCCGGCAGAGGATGTGGCGGCGTTTTGCAGCGAAATCGAGCAGCACTGCCAAGGCAAACCCCTCATTATCGTGATTAACAAAATTGACAGCGCCTCGCCCGACGCCATCAGCCAAGTGCGCCACATCATTGCGCAGCACCTGCCGGAAGAAATGACGCACCACATCATCCACATCTCTGCCAAGCACGGCGACCACCTCTCGGAACTTCGCCGAAGCATCGTGGCAGAAGCCGGCATCCCCGCAGTGGCCGACGATGAAGCGGTGATTGTGACCAACGCGCGCCACTACGAAGCTCTCACGCGCGCCAACGAAGCCCTCACTCGCAGTCTGCAAGGGCTCGAAAGCCAACTTAGCGGCGACCTCGTGAGCCAAGACATCCGCGAATGTATGCACTACCTCGGCGAAATCACCGGCGAAATCACCACCAACGACATCCTCGGCGAAATCTTCGCCCACTTCTGCATCGGAAAGTGATGGTTTACAGATAATTACAAATGGCTTTTTTCGGGGCCATAACAGTGATTAAGGGAACCTTTTGAAGCCAGATTGAGGCTTAACTTTTTTCTTTTGAAGGGTGGTCCTCTATGCCAATAAATCTGTCGTAAATGTCGGCAGCTTCTTTGAGTTTGTCGCGCATATAGCACATAGCATATCGGGGATAGATAATCTTTATGCCCGGGCCGTAAGACATGAACACAGAATACATTTCGAAATTTATCACCACATCAATTCTGAAGATGCAACTTCCATCCTGCGGATTTTCTTTTATGAGCTGCTGAGATGGGTGAATGGGCTTCGTTTTTATATATTTACTCTGCTCGGCTGATGCCCAAAACTTTATACAGCGCGGTGTGTTCTTGATATTCTTGCTTACCCCTATCACATCGTCGAAGAAATGTTCTGAATCAAAATCCGGATTGAGGCAATAAGGAACATTGTCCACCGGCTCTACACTCACAATTCTGTCTAAAGGCAAATTATATAATTTCAGGTCTTTTGCTCTTGAGCCGAATAGAAACCACCTATTGCGAAATTCCTTCAGAAGATATGGGAACAATATAAACTCGGTGGGTTGTGCCGCAGAAAATGATTGATACATTATGCGTAATGTTTGCTGATGTGCAATGTAATTATACAATGGATTGAGTAGCTTTATTCCTTTAAGATTCGGAACACTATCAAAGTGAATGATTGGTTTACGATTATTATGTGAAATCGACAGCTTGTCTTGTAGTCTGCTCACCACATCAGCCATTTCAGCGAACTGTTCAAAGTCTTCGAGCTGACGCAGCATATCCACTGCTTCTTGCATCACCTCAAAATCATTCTGCGACATTGGCATATTTGTGATTGAATAATTTTCATCGGCATACCTATAATACTTATGATCATACACCTCGATTGGTGCATTATATCCCAGCTTATCAGAACGCATTATCTGGATATCACCTTGAACGGTTCGGATGGACACACCCTTACGAATCCCCTCCATTTCATAGAGAGCATCGCTACAAGCATCCACGAGGCTATGCAATGTCCAACGACGATAACGATTACGCAGACACATGTCGATCGTTTTGTATCGAATCAATGCATTCTTATTTGCCGGCATAAGTGTTCAATTATTGCAAGTTTCTGATTATTAACAATGCAAAGATACGCATTTTTCTACGCAACTTATTTGCGTAGTGCCTAAAAAACGAACTTTTTTAGCCAATTTTCAGCGTTTTTTTGCACTGCGCAGAAAGATTGCGTAGTGCCTATATAACTTTGCACTCGCAATCCGATAGCAAGGATGTGTATTGTAACGAGCTAAGGCACCACATATATTTATTTTACTAAAGTTTCGGAAGTATTCATCTTTGGAAGTTAAAGAAGTTATCGCTCGCTTCGCTCGCTGAAAGTTAAGACGATAGTCATTGCTCGGCGATGAGTAAAGTGATGGTTACACCGCTGCAAAACCATGATTTACTTCCGAAACTTAAGTTATTTAATCAGAAAACAGAAAAGAAAATGGAAGTAAAAATTATCAACAATCGTCCTGTAATGATATGGACGAGCAATGTGGAGGAATCCGCAATGCGTCAGATTGAGAACCTAACTACTCTCCCTTTCCTTTATCATCACCTTGCCATCATGCCCGACGTGCATACAGGCATGGGAATGCCTATTGGTGGCGTGTTGGCTTGTAATGGTGCCGTTATACCAAACGCTGTAGGTGTTGATATTGGTTGTGGAATGTGTGCAGTAAAAACCAATTGGAAAGTGGACGAACTGCCGATGCAAGTGCTTCGTAAAGAAATTATGAAAGGCATTCGTGAGAGAATTCCACTTGGCAAGAATCATCACAAGCAACCACAAGATGAAAAGTATCTACCCCAAGGTCATGATATTGATAAACTGGAGGTAGTTAACCGACGTCAGCACTCTATTCCTTACGAGGTGGGCACACTTGGAGGCGGAAATCATTTTATTGAGTTGCAGAAAGATGAAGAGGGAAATCTGTGGATTATGATTCACTCCGGTTCTAGAAATCTTGGAAAGCAGGTGGGAGATTACTACAACCATGTAGCAGCTTCACTCAATAAGAAATGGCATTCTGCCGTTTCACCGGAGATTAGGCTTCCTTTCCTTGCTCATGGCACAAAGGAATTTGGTATGTACTGGAACGATATGAAGTATTGCATCGACTTTGCCCTCTGCAACCGAAAACTGATGATGGAGCGCATACAAGAAGTGATTGCTGATTCACTGAAAGGCATTGAGTTTGAGCCAATGATCAACATTGCTCACAACTATGCGGCTTTTGAACACCACTTTGGAGAGGATGTGATAGTGCATCGCAAAGGCGCTACGCTTGCTCGCGAAGGTGTGATCGGCATCATCCCGGGTTCACAAGGAACGGCATCATACATCGTGGAAGGCCTTGGTAATCCCGATTCATTCTGCTCGTGCTCGCATGGTGCCGGACGTGTGCTATCACGGAAAGACGCTATCCGGACCCTAAATTTGGAAGAAGAGGTTGCCCATCTCGAATCCAAGGGTATTGTACACGCCATTCGATGCCAAGATGATATGCAGGAAGCATCGGGTGCTTATAAAGACATAGATGAGGTGATTGCTAATGAGCTTGATTTGGTGAAAGTGAAAACAAGATTATTGCCAATAGCCGTGATCAAGGGATAATCGTGCGCGAAAGTGATTATTTTTATAGCTACGCAAAAACACTTCGTACATATTTTGTAACTTTGCACTCGCTTTCGAACAATTATTTGAATTTTTACAGAATCCTATAAGGAATGAAGCTATTTACGTACATAATACCACAATCTTTCGTTCAGAGTTTTACACGCTTTGAGCGAAACAGTTGTGTGCGCACATTTAGCAGCTATTCACGCACCGGCGGTGTAGGATTCCCATTTCAGCGACATAGTTATTTCTATCAGGCATCATAACATGCCTTTTGTGAATTGAACGCATCATAAGAGTTGGAGTTATCCTCACCGGGAAATTCCAACTCATTTTTTTACTCATCAAAAAATTAGAAAAAAACTATGCCTGCAAATAAAAATGCCTTAATTAGGTATAAAACGATCGACAACTGCCTCAGAAACAGATACAGAAGGTGGACGCTCTACGACCTTGTGGATGCGTGCTGCGACGCGCTCTACGAAATGGAGGGCATCACCAAAGGAGTGTGCGCCAGAACGGTGCAGATGGACATTCAGATAATGAGGTCCGACAAACTGGGCTACAACGCGCCAATAGAAGTGTACGACAGAATCTACTACAGATATGCCGACCCGGATTACTCCATCACCGAAATGCCCTTGTCGGCCGACGACTGCAAGCTGATTCAAGAAGCTATCCGGCTGCTTGAAAACAAAAACGACGGCGAGCATACCATCAAGGTGCTCAGCAAAGTGAAGCATCGCCTCCAATCCATCCTCAATTTCGTGTAAACGAGGCTGCCACCAGCACTACACATTTCAATAGCAAAGGCTTCTTTTCAAGCAATCTTGCCCGAAAATGAAGCCTTTTGCTGTGTGGAGCTTCAAGTGGGATTCGAACCTACGACCTGCTCCTTACAAGGGAGCTGCACTACCGCTGTGCTATTGAAGCATTTAAATGTGTTCGGGAGGTAGGACTCGAACCTACGAAGTCGATCGACAATGGATTTACAGTCCACCCTCGTTGCCGCTGGAGCACTCCCGAATTTTTGGTGCGGAGCCTCGTGGAATTGAACCACGTTCTCAGGATTTTCAGTCCTGCGCATACACCAAGTCTGCCAAAGCTCCATTTTGTGACGAAGGTGGGATTCGAACCCGCAACCTGATGCTTCGTAGGCACCTGCTCTGATCCAATTGAGCTACCTCGCCAATGTGCGGAAGCAGAAGGATTCGAACCTTCGGAACCGTTGGGCGGTTCAGCACGTTAGCAGTGTGCCGGTTTAAGCCACTCACCCATGCTTCCTTCGAGTTGACGCTGCAAAGTTACAACAGCCAAGCGAAGCCTTTTTTCGCAGCAAAAAAAATAATGAATTTATTCAAATTTTTTTCCAAAATCAGATACAACCGGCCTTTTATTAACAGCGACATCCCCCACGAGGATTAGAACATCGACTTTTGTTACATGCTATTTGCGCACTTTGAATCCAGCTAATCGAAAAAACTGTTACTATCCACAATTTTTTCGATTAGCCTTTTGGCGTTTCTGCAAAAAACCTTAACTTAAAAAAACAGTATATTTTAACTAAATCATTTGATATTGGTATCTGTTAAAGATATAATTGCATTAATCATGTTTCCCGAAACAAAATAGAAAAATGCACTCTTGTGTTGAAAATAAAATCGTACCTTTGCATTTGAAAATCAAACGCTTCAGTATCTGATGGCAAAAATAATCGTTCAAAATACTAATATTACAATTATATCGGTTAATGGAGATGACTATTTCTCATTGACAGATTTGGCTCGCTATAAAAGCGACGAAC
>JBJECV010000157.1:0-7394 GCA_051871435.1 Sodaliphilus sp.
TTAACTCCATGCAAGCGGAGGCGCAGCCGGAGCGCAGCTTGGAGATTGCCAAAGCCAAAGCAATGAGCCTCGGAGGGTCGGTTGTGGCACCCTCCACCCACCCGTTTTTTTACTTTTTGGGGAGTTCCACGATGCCGGGGCTGTGGTCAAGCCCAATACGGTGGTTATGCTATGGCATTCTGCAGCCCCGCCATCCAAGGTTTACGGCTTTAAAATATTAACCCCATTGATTGACTGCAGAGCAGAATAAATCCTATTCTTTTTCGGTCACCTCTTCAAAATCGGTGTATTCGCCGTCGGATGCGGTGAATAATTTGCGCGATTGCTGCTTCGGTGCCATCACGTCATTATTTTCAAAATGGGAATTGCTGCCGCCATCGCGATGCTGCCGGGTGCCGCACATTTGCGAAAACATGTCCTCAAAAGTTTGGTGAATTTCTTTGCGTGTGCGATTCACATTTTGTATCCATTTCACCAAACGCATCGTTTGGTAAATCACAAATCCTGTGAATATGAATATCAGAATTTCCCACATAATAGTTGCTAAATAAGTAAATGTGTTTTTTTAATTTTGCAAAAAGTGTGCCACACTATTTCGCCACGGCAGAGAGCGCGATGTAGAAGAGCATTGCCCACGCCAGTCCGCTAATGCCACACAGCACCACCAATGCCACCAGAGCCACCACCAGCAAGTATTGCTTATAGTTTTCTTTGATGCTGAGGTTGTGCATTTTAAGCGAAAACATTCGCAAGCCGCACACCATCAGCAGCGAGAGCGCCACCACAGCCACAGCCACCACCCAAAGGGGCACATCGGCGTGATGCTCCACATAAAAATTGGTGAAACCAATCCAGAAAATGGCGTTGGCAGGAATGGGCAAACCGGTGAATGTGGTGGTTTGATTGGTCGATACATTGAATTTTGCGAGCCGTAGCGCTCCAAACACCGGGATGAGCATCGCCATATAGGCAAGCCCTCCGGCATCGGGCACCTTTGCCACGAGCATATTGTAGAGCACCATAGCCGGCGCCAAGCCAAAACTCACGGCATCGCTCAGCGAATCCAATTCCTTGCCCAAAGGCGAAACGGCATGCAGCAAGCGTGCCGCAAATCCGTCGAAAAAGTCGAACACGGCAGCAGCGGCTATCAGCACAAAAGCCACTTGGTAGCCCTGCCATCCCCACCACCATGGCTCAAAAGCGTGAAAAGCGGCAATGCATGCCAGCGCCCCCGAAAGGAGGTTGCAGCACGTGATGGCATTGGGAATATTATTGCGAATGGAATTTACGATTTTCATCATTTGGATTGTGGTTTGAGGCGTGCGATAGGCGTCATGCCACCGGTGGTTTTGTCGCCCAATTTCACCAAAATTTCGCTATCAAGCGGCAAATAAATGTCGATGCGAGAGCCGAATTTTATAAAGCCCATGTGTTGCTCTATGTTCACTTCTTCTCCGGGCTCCACATAGGTGACGATGCGGCGTGCCACTGCACCGGCAATTTGGCGCACCAGCACATCGTGCCCCGACGGGGTGGAAATCACCACCGACGAACGCTCGTTTTCGGTGCTCGATTTGGGCAAATAGGCTGCCAAAAATCGCCCGTTGTGGTGCTTCACATATTTCACCACGCCATTCACGGGCACCCAATTGGCATGCACATTAAAAACGCTCATAAACACCGACAACTGGATGCAATTGGCGTGCAGACATTCATCTTCGTACACCTCTTCGAGCGCTACCACCACGCCGTCGGCGGATGAAAGCACCACATTTTCCTGCTCACCTTTGTAATGGCGGCGAGGCGAGCGGAAGAAGTTCACCACCAAAAGGAACAGAATGGAGGAAATCACGATAAATGCGATGGGCACCGCCTTATACTCAATAAACAAGTAGGCGGGCACATTGAATGCCAGCAAAATAAAGAGCAGAACAAAGATAATGTTCATACCCTCGCGGTGTATTTTATACTTCATTTTCACAATCGCTCGCGATTAGTTTTTCTTTGAATTTACAAAGATAAATATTTTTTCTCAATATTTCAAAAATTCACCCCTTTTTCTATACTTCTCTCCACCCCCTATTTTAGAATCAGTAGAAAATGAGTGGGGGCAACCACACGAAACCCGGCAAAAACGTCATCAATACCGTCCCTTTGATGGCATCCCCCCCCCCCAAAAAAAAACAAAAATGCCATCAATAGTCCCTTTGATGGCACTACGACGTTCCACATCAATGCCACCACCCGCCGCCGTCGGAGACGGCTTATTGTGGTTAACTCCATGCAAGCGGAGGCGCAGCTGAAGCGCAGCTTGGAGAAAGCCAAAGCCAAGGGCATGAGCCTCGAAGAGGGTCGGTTGTGGCACCCCCACCCACCTGCGTTTCACAAGGGGAAATGGTTTTCGTCCATTGAGTTTGTTTCGGCAAAAATTTCACCCACCGGTAGGGAGATGCCTTTGGCATGTAATGGGCGCAAAAACACTAAGACACAGCTGATTAGGAATCTACGCCTGTGCATCAAAACTTGCTGCCCATTCGTTCCCCGGAGGGAGGAGTGGGCATTTTTCGCAAAAATAGCAAAATCCACGAAATCCCAAGCATTTTGGATGATTATTGATGCTTACAGCCTTAATTTCTGATTTTTAGGTGGCGCCAAAGGGCTTTGGGGAGGCGGCGCCATAGGGCGGTGAGCAGGCGGTAGCGCCAATCAATCACCGCGATATGTCGACGTGCTTTCACGGCTTTCACAATATGCTTAGCCACACGCTTCGGGTCCATGAGCATAGGGTAGGCGTGCTCATCGGAGAGTAGGGCGGTTGCCACGAAGCCGGGGCGAATGTCGGTGAAACGAATGGGCAGGTGGCGAATGTTTGCCAACTGCTCAAGGGCTTGGAGGTACGTGTTTTGATACGCTTTCGACGCACTATAGGCTGCTGCCACGCCCAATCCCTTGGTGCCAGCTATGGAGGTGATAGCGGCAATGTGTCCGCCCCCGTGTGCCGCCATATAGGCAAATGCAGCATCCATCATTCGGGTAAATCCTTCCACATTGGTGGCGGCAGTGCGCAGGTCGATTTCAGGCGAAAGTACGGGATTTTGCTTACCGATGCCTGAAGCATGGAAATAGAGGTCCATTCCGCCCATTTCATCGGCTAAATTCGTCAATTTTTCACCGGCGGAACAATCGCAGATATCTATCACCGCCATGGTGGTTTGTTCGGGGTAACGGTCGCAAATTTCTTGTAGCAAATCCATACGTCGTGCCGCCACGCCCACTTGCCAACCGTTGGCAAGCAGCAAGAGCGCCACTTCGCGTCCCATTCCCGAAGATGCACCCACCACGATGGCTTTTCCTTTACTCATCTTGCGATTCGGGTTGGACTGCCGGTTGAGAGGCAGGGATAGCTTCTTTACCGGTGTAGGTGATGCCGTTCACCACAATGGCGGTGGCAAACCGATTCGATTCGCCGCGCCAAGGCAGCATCCCCTTAAATTCTTCGTATTTCACGATAAGGCGGCGTCCGGTGGACTGGAATTGCGAAATTTTTGCCGCCAACGAATCGTCGCGCACCGTGAATTGGAAATCTGCCTTAAAGGCACGCGTGGTGTCGGTGATAAATTTTTCGCTAAGCATCGTCACTTCGTAGGTTTTGATAAATGTGCCTTCACTTTTCACCTTCAAAATCACGCCCGATTCTTCGCTCACGATGTAGGGATGGAAATAGCGGAGCCACAATGCCGTGACCACTCCCACCACCAGCAGCGAGATGCCGCCAATGATAAACAAGCGTTTTTTATTGGTGGAGCGCTCGTAGGTGAGTTCTCGCATTTCGCGTTCTTCGCGTTCTTCCGGAGTTTCCACCTCCTCCTTCTTTTCCGGCTTTTCGGGTTCGGACTCTTTGGAAGCGTAGAAATGGTCGTCGTAATCTTCGCTAAACAGACTTTTCATATCGTAATCTTTTCTAAATTCAATCTTACACGGTCATCCCATCGGCATCGCTGATGGTGCGCACTATGGTTTTACCTTCTTTGATGCGCTTGCGGTCGATAGCCATCGCCACAAAAGCATAGATGCCCAGCACCACCAAAAGGGCTTGTTGCACCAGCCACACGGTCCAGGCAAAGGCGCTGGCTTGTGGATTGTAGGGGTCGCCTAAGGGCAATTCGCCCACGCCGTAGATGGCGAGGCCAAACATGATGGCATATTGCCAAGCACCCACGCCGCCGTTGGTGGGAACCGCCATGCCCAAACTGCTAAACACAAACAGCACCAAGATGGGCACGATACCAAAATCTTTCGTATAGCTGAAAGCCATTGAGGCAATGTAGAGTTGGAAGAAGTAGCAGCCCCAAATCAGGAAGGTGTAGAGCAAAAACCACCATTTACCCTTCATCTTGGCAATGGACAGCAAGCCTTCCCACAGGTTGGTGAGCATGAGGCGCACTTTGGCAAGCAAGGCGTTTTCGCTCTTGGTTTTGAATATCCACACTATGAGCGCCACCATTGCCACACCAAAAGCTACCAACACCCAGAACCACCAGGTGGTGAACATACTTTCGCTTTCGGCGGCGCCTTTTTGTGCCAAAAATTTCATAAACGCGCCTTGCGCCAAGAAGAAGGTGACTATGGTGAGCAGCAGCACCGTGAGGGTGTCGCTCAAGCGGTCGCCCACCATCGAACCCACCACCTTTGAAAATGAGGTGCGCTCGCGCGAAGCAATGTAGCCACTGCGCCACACTTCGCCTAAGCGGGGCACCAGCAAATTCACGAAATAGGTGCCGAATATACTGTTGACCAGCGCACTGAGCGGCGCTTCAATGCCCAATGCACGCAGTTGCAGCCGCCAGCGGCAAGCCCTGAAAATGTGGCTGAACACACTCACTACCACCACCGGCACAAACCACCAGAAGTTCACATCCTCGCGCAAGCACTGCCGGATGGCGTCCATATCCATATTTTTGTAGAAAAACCACACCAGCAGCACACTCAGTGCCACCGGTATGCCGTATTTAAGCAAAGGAGAAATAATTTTTTTCACTGTTACAATCTTTTTAATTCTTAAACGGACCACCATCCACAAAAATTGTAGCCCAACCACAAAGATACAAAAAAAACCGAATACACCTATATCAATGCCTGCGGATTTCGGTGGTGTGGAAAAAAATTGTATCTTTGTACGGTAGAATTATCATTTAGCACAAACGAGTATGCAACAAGTAAAAGCAAAAAAGGCTTTGGGCCAGCATTTCCTCACCGATTTGTCGGTGGCACAACGCATTGCCGACACGGTGAGCGAATACCGAGGCACTCCGGTGCTGGAGGTGGGGCCGGGTATGGGCGTGCTTACCCAATTTTTGCTCCAAGCAGGGCACAATCTTACCGTGGTGGAACTCGACACCGAAAGCGTGGACTATCTGAATGCGGCGTATCCCGACGAACTGCAAAACCGCATTGTGGCTGCCGATTTCCTCAAACTCGACCTCAAGCAAACGCTCGGCGATGGCAAAATGGTGATTATCGGCAATTATCCCTACAATATTTCGTCGCAAATTTTCTTTAAAGTGCTCGACTATAAAGACCAAGTGGTGTGCTGCAGCGGGATGCTCCAGCGTGAGGTGGCTCAGCGCATTGCCGCCGGACCGGGAAGCAAAACCTACGGCATCCTGTCGGTGCTACTCCAGGCTTGGTACGATATTGAATACCTTTTTACGGTGGATGAACAGGTGTTTAATCCGCCACCCAAGGTGAAATCGGGCGTGATAAAACTGGTGCGCAACGGCGTTACCGATTTGGGATGCGACGAGCGCCTGTTTAAAACCGTGGTGAAAACAGCCTTCGGCATGCGCCGCAAAATGCTCCGCAGCTCGCTCAAGAGTATGTTTCCAGCGGGCAGCGCCACACTCACCACCGACCTCTTTACCAAGCGCCCCGAGCAGCTGAGCGTGCAGCAATTCGTCGACATCACCAATATGGTGGCGGGGGAGAGAGATTAGAGATTAGAAATTAGAAATTGGAGATTAGATAATGGCTCAAAATATTAGATTGATATGAACAAAAACAAAGTATTGATTATCGGATGCGGTGGCGTGGGCACCGTGGCAGCAGTGAAGTGCGCGCAGCACCCTGAAGTGTTTCACGAAATAGTGATTGCATCGCGCCGCAAAGAAAAGTGCGACGAGGTGGCGAAGGCTATCGGTGCACCCAATATCACCACCGACCAAGTGGATGCCGACGATGTGAACCAACTCGTGGCTTTACTCAAAAAACACCAACCGCAATTGGTGGTGAACTTGGCTTTGCCCTACCAAGACCTTACCATTATGGACGCTTGCTTGGAATGTGGCGTGAATTATCTGGATACCGCCAACTATGAGCCGCGCGATGAGGCGCATTTTGAATACAGCTGGCAATGGGCGTACCGCGAACGCTTTGAAAAAGCCGGACTGTGCGCCATTTTGGGCTGCGGTTTCGACCCCGGTGTGAGTGGCGTGTACACGGCTTACGCTGCTAAGCATTATTTCAAGGAAATGCACACCCTCGACATTGTGGACTGTAATGCCGGCAACCACGGAAAGGCTTTCGCCACAAATTTCAACCCGGAAATCAATATCCGCGAAATCACCCAAAAGGGTCGCTACTACGAAAATGGAAAATGGATTCAAACCGGTGCGCTCGAAATCCACAAGCCGCTCACCTATCCCGAAATCGGACCGCGCGAAAGCTATTTGATGTACCACGAAGAATTGGAATCGCTGGTGCTCAACTTCCCCACCATTAAGCGTGCTCGCTTTTGGATGACTTTCGGCGAAGAATACCTCACCCACTTGCGTGTGATTCAAAACATAGGTATGGCGCGCATCGACCCGGTGCTCTACAACGGTATGGAAATCATTCCACTGCAATTCCTCAAAGCCGTGCTGCCTAACCCCAAAGAATTGGGCGAAAACTATACCGGCAAAACTTCCATCGGTTGCCGCATCAGCGGTGTTGACCACGATGGAAAACCACTCACTTGCTACATCTACAACAATTGCGACCACCATCAAGCCTACGTGGAAACCGGTATGCAAGCGGTGAGCTACACCACCGGTGTGCCCGCCATGACCGGCGCTATGATGTTCTTCAAAGGCTTGTGGAACAAACCCGGCGTGCACAATGTGGAAGAATTCGACCCCGATCCATTCCTCGAACAAGTGGCAGAATCCGGCCTTCCCTGGCAAGTAATCCTCAATTCCGATTTGGAATTGTAGAGTTAAGAGAGAAAATAGATAGCCATTAGCCATTAGCCTCTAGCCTCTAGCCTCTAGCCTTTAGCCTCTAGCCTCTATAGCTCTAATGGCTAGCCCAACTTTCACCCTGGCGGGGTGAGTTTTTGTTGGGGGTCAGGGGGTTGG
>JBJECV010000158.1:0-7356 GCA_051871435.1 Sodaliphilus sp.
AAGAACGAGCTAAAGCACAGAAAGAACGAGCTAAAGCACAGAAAGAACGAGCTAAAGCACAGAAAGAACGAGCTAAGAAGTGCCAAAATCAGCAAACCTGCATCGAATAATTCTAATCCCACCCATTTGCCTTCCGTAAGGCTTTGCGGTGGGATTTATTTGATGGTGGCGCCTTGGGCGCGGTGGCTTTTGAAGTGGCCGCCGGGCGATGCCATCACCGGTGCCGACGACCCGGAGGGTACGGAGTAATTGTTGGACCGGGCATTATAGATGATGGCCTCCACTATATTGTAGAGCAATCCGCCCACATCCACACTCACCGGGGCGCCAAATAAGCGGAAAGTGGGCGCCACAATGGGGACGGTTTTCCACGTGCGGGTATACGCATCGTAGTAGCGCTGGGCACCGAGTGCCAAACTAAAGCTATCGGAAAACCGGTAATTCATCGACCCGCCGTACACGGCACTCTGCATCAGCCCCATGCCCGCCACGGAATGGTAGCGCTTATCGAAATAATATTGGCCGAAAGCATCGATGCTGAGGCGGTCGGTGAGCTGATAGGAGCCTTGCAGGTAGAAGCCGTAGTCGTTCCACGCCGAGCGGCCCATGTGATATTTCACCGCATTGGCTCCCAAACCGATGGTGAGGCGGTCGGTGGCATTGGCTTGAAAACCGATGCTTCCGGTGGCAATATTGCCCAATGCCGGATACGAAGTGCGGCTCCCGCTGCCCACCACACTCAAATTCGATGCCAAGCGCACGATTTCGCCGCCGGCACTCCAATCGCGGCTAAAAGGATTGGCACGAAAATCAAACTCATTTTCAGAGGGATACACTTGCGGGGCAATGCTCAATTCGGGTGCCGATTTCAAGCTGTCGGGCAGCATAGAGTGGCGGTTGAAGATTTGCAACGGTTCGGGCGGAGTGTAATTTGAAAGCGACGGCGCCACTATGTTGGGCATAATGGAGGAAAACTGCGGGCGCAGTGCTGCCGATTCCACCACCGGGGGCTTAAAGGTGATGCGCAACAGCGAATCGCTCTGGGCCGAGGCGCCCAAAGCCACCGCCGCCGCAAAGGCAAGATATGTGGTCCGCATTTTCATCGCAATGGCAAATCTACAGCATTTTCGCCACACATCCACCGCGATAGGCATAAAAAAATGTTAACCTCGCAAATAATATTTCGATTCGCACCTACCCACCCGCCTTATCCCCACAAATAATCAAAAAAATAAAAATGTCAAGTTTTTACATGCAAAAACTTGACATTTTTTATTAACTTTGCACCATGAAAACGACAGAAATCATACAGCAGCACATCAAAGCAATAGGAAGCGGAGTGGTATTCGGATATTCCGACTTACGCTTGCCCGGTGATTTGCAATTGGCTGCAGCAAAGACATTGAGCCGAATGGTTGCCGACGGTAAACTGAAAAAAATCTCAAAAGGTAAATTTTATAAGCCCTTGAAAACGAGATTGGGGGAAATGCCTCCGAAGATAGATCAACTGACCAAAGACCTTATATATAAGGATGGTGCGTTAGTAGGATATATTACAGGCGTGCCCGCCTTTGCACAAATGGGCCTCACCACACAAATTTCTTCAAAGATTTTAATTGGGAGTGCTACATATCGCCGTCCGATGAAAAGAGGCGGTTATGACATTTCATACACTAAGCAGAGTAACGAAATCACAGAGGAGGGTATAAAATATTTAAGGATACTTGATGCCCTTAGATTTATCAAAAACATACCTGCCACAACACCTGATAATGTGGTTGCAATAATGAAAAAATATATCAGCGGTCTCAAGAAAAAAGAATGGGATTTATTGTGTGATTATGCGCTAAACTATTCTGCGGATACTAAGGCATTATTGGGCGCAATTCTTGAGTTGAACGGATATTTCTCCGATGGTCTTAAGAATAGCTTAAATGTATTCACAAAATACGATTTGGGAGTGTCTGAATCAGTACTTACAAACAAAAGCAATTGGAACATACGATGAAACTACACGAAGATAAGTCACTGTTCACTGAAATTATTCTGCGTGCGAGCCAACCGAAAGAAAATGGTGGCTTGGGCATAAATGCCGGATTTATTGAAAAAGACTATTGGATTACGAAGGCATTGTATCAATTGTCGAGAAGTAATGCAAAGCCATACGCCGTATTCAAGGGTGGCACAAGTCTGTCAAAGATTTTTCATATTGGTTCACGGTTTTCGGAGGATGTGGATGTTGCCATTGTAAAGCCCGAAGGTATGAGCGATTCAAAACTCAAAAGCATGATTCGCTCTACTGAAAAAACAATGTCCGAAGGATTGACAGCGGTTGAGCGTCCCGGCTTAACGAGCAAAGGATCTCGCTATCGTAAAACATATTACACCTATCCATCAGTAGGGGGGCTAACACCTATCAATAGCCTCCTTTATGGTCAGCTCCTTATCGAAATCAACTCGTTTGCCAATCCTTACCCGTTTGGCGAACATATAGTAAGCAGTTTCATTCGAGATTATCTAAAGATGGGGAACCTCGATGACATAATTGAAGAATTTGACCTTGGCGAGTTCACAATTAACGTTCTTGACAAACGAACTACCTTAACCGAAAAACTGGTGGCACTCATACGGTTTTCACTTGCAGAGAATCCGCGTCAAGAATTGGCTGCAAAAATCCGACATTTCTATGATATCTATCACCTTCTGCAAGATAAAGATTGTATGGATTACCTTAATGGAGAGGATTTCAAGCGGAATTTTTGTTCATTACTGAACCATGACAGAGAAATGTTCGCAAAACCGGATGGTTGGCAAACTAAGCATATATCTGAATCACCGTTAATCTACGACTTTGAGAGCCTTTGGGACAGCTTATCCGATAAGTATCAACAGGAATTGCCCCCATTGGCATATAGCACCATACCTTTAGTTTCGAAAATCACGGGCGTTATGCACAACGTATTTCAACGTGTCCATGCGATTGGGGAGAATAGATGGTGATAAAATGGCAAAAAATTGCTACTTTTGCGGATGCAAGTAAACTGACAGCAGATGAAGACCGGACAGCAACGCGAGGCATGGCTCGATTATGTGCGCTTTTTTAGTATTTTCTTGGTGATTGTGTTTCACACGCCGCCAAGGTTGGCGCTATTTGATGATGCGGTGATTTTAAATCTTCGCGTGCCGGTGTTTTTTTGCATCTCCGGCTTTTTGTATAGCTTCGACCGACGTCCGCAATTCGGTGCCTACGTGAAGCATCGCGCCCGGCAAATATTGGTGCCCTATTTCACCTTTTTCGTGATTTTCTATGCGCTGTGGCTGATGGTGGGGCGCAGTATGGTGGGCGCGGAAGAAGAAGCCATCAGCGTGTGGCAGCCGGTGATAGAATTCATCAGCGGTAATCCCAAAACGGTGGTGGCGCCATTTTGGTATATTGCTTGCCTATTCACCATTCAAATGCTCTATCGCGGCATTGAGTGCTTGGTGAAGCGCTCTTGGGTGCTTCCCACATGCGTGGCGCTCGCCCTTGCCACCTACTTCATCCCCTACGAAATACCGGTGGTGGCTACCATCGGCAAGATTTGGAACATTGGCAATGCGCTACTGTTTTTGCCTTTTTATGCCTTGGGCAATTGCTGTAAGCCACTACTTTCGCGATTGGAATTTCGCACGCCACCTGGTGCAGCCATTTGGGTGGCAATGGCTGCGGCATCCATCGTGGTGATGGTGCAAGCGGCAAGCCTCGTGGAGAGCGACCCGCAAATGTACCGCATTGTGCGCATCGGTGCCGGAATGATGATTATTCCCTGCTATTTTTGCGTGGCAAAATGGATAGCCCGCAGGTGGGGCCATCGCCACGTGATAGAATTTGTGGTGGTGAGTGGCACCGTGTATTTGGGGCTACAAAACTATTGCATCGGTATTGCAAAAATGGTGCTCAACCGCTTATGCTACGACGGCGTGCTCGAAGAGCACATTTGGCTTAAGTTTGCGATAGCCGTGGCAGTGATGATCGCCATCTACCCCATAGCATGGGCTATCGACCGCCACGCTCCCTGGCTCATAGGCAAAGAAAAAAAAGCCTACCACGAGCCCTCCCTGAAGGGAAGGGTGTGAGGAGGATGGACCGTAGCGTGAAACAGCGGTGGTGTGAATTGGTGGGGGCGGGCGAAAAGTGTTACGCCCCTACGAGTTGTATGTAAGTTGCTGTAGTATAGTGGTTTGCGCCCATTACATGCCGGAGGCATGTCACTATCGGCGGGTGAAAAAAGCCAAATTAAAGGATGGAAATTTTGCGTGGTTTTAAAAAAGTAATAACTTTATTAGTAATAAGTTTGTTACTAATAAAATTGTTGCCAATCTAACAAACTGGATTTTAGCCTATTAAGAAATCGCTACACAACATATTTTCATCAAAAATGGTTCTTAAAAATCAGCTTAATTTGTGATTGGTAGCGAAAGTAATTTTCCAACATTGCGATTTAATCATAGAGCTTATTTAACGACTTTTGCTCAAAGCAAAGGTATGGGATTTGGTTAGTTGGTGGAAAAATGGTAATTTTGTAAATCAAAGAAATACCTCAAGTTAATGAAACAATATCTTGACCTTCTTCAGCATGTGCTTGAGCATGGCACAGTGAAGCACGACCGCACCGGCACCGGCACGAAAAGTGTGTTTGGCTACCAATTGCGTTGCCCGCTTGCCGATGGCTTTCCGCTACTCACCACCAAGAAAGTGCATTTAAAAAGCATTATCTACGAATTGCTGTGGTTTTTGCGTGGCGACACGAATGTGCATTGGCTTCAGGAGCATGGTGTGCGGATTTGGAACGAGTGGGCTGACGAAAACGGCGAATTGGGTCCGGTGTACGGTCACCAATGGCGTTCGTGGCCCGACTACGCCGGTGGCACCATCGACCAAATAGCGCAAGTGGTGGATCAAATCAGGCATAATCCCGATTCGCGCCGCTTGTTGGTGAGCGCTTGGAATGTGGCGGAGGTGAATAAGATGGCGCTGCCGCCGTGCCACACCATGTTTCAATTTTATGTGGCTGATGGCAAACTGAGTCTTCAATTGTATCAGCGCAGTGCGGATTTGTTTTTGGGCGTGCCGTTCAATATTGCCAGTTATGCCTTGCTGCTGCTGATGGTGGCGAAGGTGACCGGGCTGGAGCCGGGCGAATTTATTCACTCTTTCGGCGATGCACACATCTATCTCAACCACATGGAGCAGGTGGAACTGCAACTGAGCCGCGAGCCGCGCCCGCTGCCGCACATGGTGATTAACCGCGATGTGACCGACATTTTCGACTTCCGCTACGAAGATTTCACCCTTGAAGGCTACGATCCTCACCCGCTGATTAAAGGCGTGGTGTCGGTGTAAGGAGCGGATTTGGAAGTTAACAAGATTAATTTGGAAGTTAAGAAGAATAATTTGGAAGTTAAGAAGAATAATTTGGAAGTTAAGAAGTTAAAGAAGTTAAGAAGTTAAGACGAATGTCTTTTTGCTTCCAACCACTAAACAGCTAATGGCTAACAGCTAAACGGCTTTATAATTTCAATTATTTACTGCGATGGGCAAAACACTTTCAGCGATTGTGGCGATAGCGCTCGATGGCGCCATCGGAAAAGACGGCGATTTGCTGTGGCATCTCTCTGCCGATATGAAGCATTTTAAAAGTATCACAATGGGACATAGCATCGTGATGGGACGCCGCACCTTCGAATCGCTGCCTAAAGGGGCTTTGCCCGGACGCCAAAACATTGTGATTACGCGCAACCCCGACTTTTCGGCGCCCGGCGCCACCATTGCGCACAGCGTGGAGGAAGCCTTGGAAAAGGCGGAAATGCCCGGCGAAGTGATGATAATAGGAGGGGCTCAGATTTATCGTGCCGCACTGCCGATGGTGCAAACCATTCACCTCACCCGAGTGGAAGCCACCTTCCCCAACGCCGACACTTTTTTTCCCGAACTTCACCCCGAGGAGTGGGAAGCCTCGCCCGAGGAGCATCACGATGCCGACGAGCGCAACCCCTTCCCCTATTCTTTCCTCACTTTAAGGCGTAAACAATAACCCTGCTCTATGGCGATTACACCCGTACATCAAAAAACCGACATCATCACCCGAGGCGAAGGGCTCGCTATGAAAGGCGTGGGCATTTTGCTGATCGCCACCCACAATTTGGCGCACTTGATGAAGACCACCAAATACGACTGCAACGAATTTAATTTCGAGCAAGGAAGTGCCGATGCTCTTTATCAAATTCTCCTCCACCCCACCCACAATATGTTGCTCCAACTGAGCACACTTTTGGGCTACTGTGGCATCTATATTTTCCTGTTTTTGAGCGCCTTTGGATTGGTGCGCAAATATGAGCAAACGCCCACACGAATGCTCGCGCCGCACGCCTTTGTGGGACTGCATTACAAAAAACTGTTCAAACTCATGCTGCCGGGCTTGCTGGCAGCCATTTTGGTGAGGGCATTGCTACCCTCGTTCACCATCCCCTTGAAGCGCTGCATCCTCACGCAAACGCTGATGATTTCAAACTGGATGAATCCGCCCTACGAATATGTGTTTCCCGGTCCGTATTGGTTTTTGGGGATGATGGTGGAAGTGTATGTGATATATCGCCTCTTCCTCTATGTGCCTCAAGGCGGCGCTCAGTGGCGAAAATGGCTGCCGCCCATTGCCTTTGCCGTCGTCACCCTTGCGCCGCAAATCTATTGGAGCACAGCCGGATGGCAAATGATATATCTGCGCTACAACTTCTTCGTGGCAGGACTATCGTTTGCCGCAGGATTGCTTGTGGCTCGCTATGGCGGCATTCCCCGAATGAGCCGTGGCGCGTGGGCAATGGTGTGCGTGGCAAGTGTGGCGCTGTTCCTGATGATGCAGCAAAATGCCGTTCTGTGGATACTGTCGTCGATAGTGGCAGCCGTGAGCATCATCGCCTTCGTGAAAGCGCTGCCGCCCTTGGTAATGCCGCCCTTGGAGTGGGTGGGAAAAATATCGGCATTCCTCTTCATCATGCACCCCGTGATGCGCTACTTTGCCCTCACACTGCAAGGCAAAATCGGCAACCATCTGCTCATGCTGCTCTACCTCATTGCCTCACTCCTTGCCGCAGCAGCCTACCAACGCATTGCGCCCCACATTCCCTGGCCCAAATTTCTGAAATAAGCAGCAAAAACCAGGCGAATTTATGCATTTTTTGGCAAAAAGTTTGGGAATCTTGACATTTTCGGGGTAAAAAAGTTTGGGAATTCTGACATTTTTGGGGTAAACGCTTTGCAAACTCGCTGATTTTTAGTATTTTTGTACCAGATTCAATTTTTCATTATCTGCTATTTTA
>JBJECV010000159.1:0-7337 GCA_051871435.1 Sodaliphilus sp.
AACAATCAAGCCATTCTCCAAGCTCGAGGCACCTATAGCATTAT
Source organism: Sodaliphilus sp. (assembly GCA_051871435.1). Classification (GTDB taxonomy): domain Bacteria; phylum Bacteroidota; class Bacteroidia; order Bacteroidales; family Muribaculaceae; genus Sodaliphilus. The sequence goes on from JBJECV010000159.1 coordinate 45, forward strand.
TCTCAATCCCGACACTATCATCACACCGGAGTGCATCAGCCGCTGCGTGGAGTGGATGGAAAGCCATCCGCAATGCGGCGCTATTGGCGTGCACATGATCGACGGCAACGGGCATTTCTTGCCCGAGTCGAAACGCTCGTTTCCCACGCCATGGGTATCGTTTTGCAAAATCTTCGGCCTGTCGACGCTGTTTCCTTCCTCGCCCACCTTTGCAAAGTATCATTTAAGATACCTTGATGAGTGGCAGCCCCATGCCATCGACATATTGGCAGGCGCCTATATGTTTTGCCGCACCGATTTGCTCCAATCGGTGGGCGGCTTCGACGAAGATTTCTTTATGTATGGCGAAGACATCGACCTCTCCTATCGCATCGCGAAGCAAGGCTACCAAAACTGGTACCTGCCGGTGAATATGCTGCACTACAAAGGCGAATCCACCAAAAAAGACTCCATGCGCTACGTGAAGGTGTTCTACGAAGCGATGCTCATTTTCTATCGCAAGCATTTTCCGCGCTTCCGCACTGTGGCATATCCCTTCATCAAACTCGGGGTGCTCATTCGCCAAGCATTGGCAGTGATGCGCCGCGTGGGTAGTCGCATCTTTGGCAAAAAGCAGAGCGGGCTGAAAGGGCATTGGGTGGTGCTGAGCGACCAGCCCGATGTGGTGGCTGATGGCGCTTATATTGCACAATTCGACACCGAAATTCCGCCTTCCGGACCTGCCAATGTGCTCATCGACGATGCCTCCTATTCCTATCAGCAAATTGTGGACATCATAGCCTCGCACCAGCGCAAAAATTTGTTTTTCCACATTTTTGCCGGCCATAGTCAAATCGTAATTACCCCTAAAATGAACGGATAATGCCATCGCTACTGCAAAACGAAAAAATCACGCTCCGAGCCATGGAGCCGCAAGATGTGGACTTGCTCTATGAGTGGGAAAATGATACCGCGCTCTGGACGGTGAGCGACACCGTGGAGCCATATTCGCGACACACCATCACGGAGTATGTGCAAAATTGCGCTTCCGATATTTTCACCAATCGCCAATTGCGCCTTATCATCGTGCTCAATGCCACCGGCGAAGCCATCGGCACCGTCGATTTCCTCAATTTCAATCCCATACACAATCGTGCCGAATTGGGCGTGCTCATCTGCAAAGCATACCAAGGACAAGGACTTGCCGACGAAACAATGAAAGTGGTGAACCACTACGCCGCCTGCGGATTAGGATTGCGCCAACTCTACGTTTACATTCCGGAAACCAACGTTGCCTCCATTGCTATGGCGCACCGTGCCGGATTTGAAGAAGTGGGCATCCTCCGCCACTGGATTCGCTGCGGAAAAGCGTACCAAAATGTGGTGCTCCTCCAAAAAATCTATTAGTGGCACCCCTCATTCGCCACAATCCATCTCCCTACTGAAGAATCAAATTGACAACCTCCGACACATCGCTCACATTCACATCGCCATCGGCATTCAAATCACACGAATTGTCGGGCAAATGTTCATTGCCTAAAATGATATTGATCAGCATTGTGACATCATCCACATCCACAGTGCCATCGCCATTCACGTCGCCCCTCTGCATTTCCGGCTGAAGAATCAGGCTGCCGGCTGAATCACTTTGAATCCACACGCCATTTTCTCCCACTTGGAATTTACTTTCGCCATGCTCATCCACCACGCCAAAGTTTTCTACCACAGAAAAGTGCTTATATGTCGGCGGAAGCGGAATTATGCCCGAAAAAGCACATTTTGTGTTCACAAACATCGCTTCCTTGCCACTAATGCTACCCCTATAGGCAAACACACTGTCGGTTTCATACCACGGCTCAGTGAAGAAAGTGTAAGTGCCGGCCCACTCATATTCCTTTCCCGCCACATTCACCACCTTTTCCATTTGATGATGATACAATTTGTTAGAACTCCTATTAAAGATAAACGACGATGCACCAATTTGTGAATGGTTGCCAATCCCCACGTTCGGATATAAATAAGCGGATTGATACGTGTGGCGCGTGTCATTTTTCTCAATATAGCGGTTGAAATTTGGATAATCTCCCTTCGAGAAGGTGGTATTTTCCACCTCTTGCCACGTGGTGTATTTGCCATTGGGCGTCATAAAGTGCGTTTCGGAATCAAACATACTTTGCATTCCATAATAATGGAATACGCCATTGGTGGTAGTTTCCACAAAAGAAAGCCGCACAGCCACTTCAATGGAGTTTTTACAAATAGAATAACTCACATATTCTTTATACAACGGTTCCAACAGACTCTGCACATCGGCACACTGCGGTGGAATACCGGGGTCGAAAACGGTGTTTTCCACTTCCACTTTCACCGTAGATGCCATTCCCTCGGCGTTTTCTTCCACCTGCTTTCCATCAATCAATATTGCAAAAGCATCGTTTCGGGCGCTCAATATCTGTTGGCCATCTACAGGATTCACCACCAAATGGTTACCTCCCACAAATCCGCCATAGAGCATCGACACCGGGCCGATATTATCGCTGCTCGTTTTGTTGAAATATATGATTTTAGCATCGCTATCGATAGCCTCTGCCGAGGAATACTGCCTATCCACAGTGCGATACCCCACCCTATAAAAGGTGTAAAGCTCATTTGCCATACACTTTTTAAACCAATAAGTGTATTCCACCCCTGCTCCATTATTATAAGCCACAAAGAGGTTTTCACCATTCACCTGATAGGCATAGCGACCCCAAACATTTACCACTGAAGCATGTAGCCCTAAAGATGGCGTGAGCCACCATAGTAGCATGCCGATGCACCACATTCTCACCCATTCATAGCCTAAGATATGACGTGATAGTTTCTTCATTACTTTAGCTTTTTAATTATTGTAGATTGTACCTCAATTCGCTTCTTTCAAATAAAAAATCGCGCTCAAAGATAATCAATAATCCGCAAAATTTCACACACTCACATCACAATTTTATATTTTGACGCAATTTGAATGTCAATTTTGAAACACCCGGCGGGCGGGATTTGAGGGGCGGGTGCAAAGTATCGCGCCCCCACGTTTAGCGTGTATGTAACTGTAGTTTAGCGGTTTGCACCCATTACATGCCAAAGGCATGTCCCTACCAATGGATGGCAATTGATTTTGGTTTAAACCACTTATAAAATGTGTGGCTGGTTGACTTGTTGACTTGTTGACTCGTTGACTTGTTAACTTGTTAACTCGTTGACTCGTTGACTCGTTGACTTGTTGACTCGTTGACTCGTTGACTTGTTGACTCGTTGACTCTCACAAGAAAACAAAGATGGGGCCGGCTTCTGCAGCTCTCCCCATCTTCTTCATTTGTTAAGAAACTAATTTGTGTTTCTTCCCTGATGCAATTCGCTGTGGAATTGCATTTTATCTATTTCAATTATCAAGCATTAATTCACGATTTGGTTCACAAGGGCAGTCACGTCGCTCACATTCACTTCGCCGTCGGCGTTCACATCGCACACTTCCACCGGATAGGTTTCAGCACCCACAATGTGGTTCACGAGGGCGGTCACGTCGCTCACATTCACTGCTCCATCGCCATTCACGTCGCCCGGGATGGCTTGAGAGCCCTGGGTAATCACGAAAAATTGTTCAGCACCGGGAAACATCATCTTCACCACACATTTTCTTCCTGCCACACCTTCCGGAAGGGCGTCCACAGCGAAGGTTACGTCGGTAATGTTGTCGTATTCGGAATCCACATATTTGTCAGCATAACTCACATGCACCCACTCCGGCAATTCATTACCCTGCTCGTCGGTAATTGCCCATTCTTCGCCGCAGCTCCACGAATACATTTGTGCGGTGTAGGAGCCACCCTCGGCGGGAAATTCTTTCTCGCCGGTTTCCGACATATAGTTATACACCATATACGGGCGTTGGATATTGGTAAACACCGACACACCGGTATACAAAGTGCCGGAGGTGAAGAAATTGTTCATACCTTTATATATGTAATTGCCCTGATCGTCTAATCTCTTGGCATAGCACAGCTCGCCATGGCCTTCATCGTAGGTGTCGCTGGAATAGAGCATCGTGAACGATTCCACTTCCGGCACATTGTAGCCCGAAACTTCCACCAAAATCGGGAAATCGATGTGAGGCGTCACGTCGTACACAAGTCCGTCTTCTTCCACCTGCAAGTAAAATTCCATTATGCCTTTATCCTTCACATTAGAGGTGTCCACTTCCACAGTGCCTGATGCAAGGAGTTCACCCGGATTCACATACACACTATGTTCCTCGTTGAAAGCCGGAATGGAGTCCAATTTGTAGACCTTGGCGGTGAAAGTTACCGGACCGTTGATTTTCAGCATCTGATAGCGCATACCCACCTTGCGGAGCGCATAAGGATGGGTAGGCTTTTCGAATGCCATACACATACCATCCACACCGCTGAAGTTTCTGCCATACCAGCATCCGGTTGTGCCGCCTTCGGCATCCAAAGCACCGGTTTTATAGTAAGAGCCGGCTTTCTTCGTAAAGTCGCGGTTCACACTGGCTGCAAAATATTTGGGGCTATACCACAAATGCTGAGTGGGGTAAAAGTATTCATAATCCGGATACGAAAGCATGCGTGCTATATATTCCGTGGCCACTTCTTTTGCGGAATTCAGCTTGGCACCTTTCAGCTGATAAGAAGAAAAGGTGGAGCCGTAGTAGGCAGTGATTTCGGGCACAGTGTCGATTTCCTGTATCAAATCTCGCTCCAAATTTTCTTCTGTGGAGGTGGACCACACATACCCTTTCGCTTCTCTGCTATATCCGTGGCTATTCCACTGCCACGAATCGGCATCGGAGCAAGCATTCACGAAGGTAACCTTTGAAAACGGTGAGGCATGCAACCAGGGCACATAGAATGTGGAATAAGAGCCCGGGGTTTCATCCTTCGTTACATACGGCGCATAATACACGCCCGCCGGACGATGATACCACGCAGTGCCCATCGACTTCGCTTTCTTACGCTTTACATACTGATTCCGGTCGGTCTTCATTTCGTCGAAATCAGGTTCGGCAAGCACCATTTCGTCGCACATAGTTTCAGGATTGATGGGGCGAATCGGTTGGTCGCTCCATTTGGCACTTTGGGCGCACACCGACACCGCCGAGGCACACACAGCCACTGAAAAGAGTAGTGATTTCTTCATACACAAAATCATTTAAAATAGTTAATAAATTTCCCTTTTTTTAAGAGTAGTGATAATATCTGCCACAAATTTAGTAAAAATTATTAAAGTTTAAAACAAAAAGTGATAAAAAAGTGACATTTTTCCACACATCTCTTTCATTTAAGTAGTCAAAAACCGCCAGCACACCATCTTGCCGTATTGGGCTTGACCACACTCCACCTCCCACCATATCTTTGCCCCCAAGTTCTTTAAAATTTTTGAGTCAACCAATTCGGTAACCTCACACAAATCTCACTGAATGGGAATTCGGATGGTGGACGAGTATCCGGATGGTGGGCATCCCATAGGGATGCGATGTGTGTAGGCTGGTATGAGATGAACACGGAGCGCAGCGGAGGGTTCATCTCATGCCGGTAACGGATGCCATCCACATATATGCATGCCGTAGGTATGCAACCCCGTCAAACGCTGCAAACAATTTCTCCCTTCCCTTCAGGGAGGGGCCGGGGGTAGGCTTTTCTCTAACCAAGCGCGAACCGCGGCTAACCTTTAAATTTGGCTGTGGAGATGACGAGGGCGAGGGTAAGCACTGCGCTTATGGCGGCTAACCAGGGAAATTCTCCTGCAGGGGCGATGCCAATTTGTTCCACCGCGGTGGTATTGATATCGGTATGCTCGGCAATGAAATATATAACCACCACAATGCTATTGTTGAGCGCGTGGGCTATCACGGGGAGCCACAAACTGCCGCCCCACACCATTAGGTAGCCAAGCCACACGCCGAGAATCCAGCGAGGAAACAAACCGAAAAATTGGCAGTGCATAGCGCTGAAAATAAAGCCCACTATCCACACCGATAAGTGAATATTGAGGTTCTTTTTCTGTTCGAATGCGCCGAGCAAATAGCCTCTGAAAAAAATTTCCTCACCGAATCCGGTGAGCACGCCCACCACAGCCACGGTGAGTAGCAGCATCCACACATTGTTGCCCTGAAGCAAACGGGAGGTTTCGGCTTGCGCCATATCTTCCATTTGCTTGAATGCAACGTACAAATCTTGCAAAGATTCGGGGAAGGTGATGTGTTCGTTCCAATCAATGAGCCAATTCATGGCAGGAATGCTCACCACACACACCAGCACCACCATACCGATACCTTTCCAGCGGGGCGCCACATTTAATTTCAAAGGTTCACGCACCTTGCCGTAGCAAAGGCGCGCAGCCAACATGGCTACCAAAATAAACACGAAAAGGTTTTGCATCACCCCAATGAGTAGCGGCATGAATTTGCCATCGGTGGGAAGAGAATTGGCAATGAGCGAAACGAGCACCAGCATCACGCTCAGCAAGCCGAAGCCTATCATAATTTTGGTGGAGAGGGCGCGTGTGAAAGGATTTGTCATAAATCAGCGATGTGGGTTAGAATTATTTAATGCAAAATTAGTGAAAATGGCATAAAAAATGCAATTCATGGCGCGAAAATTAAAAATTGCGCTTATATTTGTGGAAAATTATCAACTCATCAACAATGAACAACGCTATGAAAAAATATGCAACACTATGTGCCGCACTTTCGATTTGGATGTGTGCAGGCTTTGCTGCTTTGGCACAAACGCCCAAAACAGCTAATGTGGAATTGAGCAAAGAGCAAAAAAAGGAATTTAAGGCGTATGCCGATTCGGTGCGGTTCAACAAACTGTTAGGCGCCATCAACGACCGACACTTCCTTCTGCAGGTGGATGGCGTGTATTTCGGCGCCGGACCCACGGAATATGGGCTCAACACTGCCACCAATTTCATTCTTTTGCAGAATGATGGCGCCATTGTGCAAACCTCGTTTAATCGCGGTTCGCTGGGGCTGAACGGCTTAGGCGGCTTCACTTGCTCGGGCAGAGTGGGCGATATTGATGTAGAAATCGATAAAAAAGGGAATGTGCACCTGAGTTTTCACATTGCGGGAGCATATTCCAACGCCGATGTGCAAATCTCCATCCCCTACAATAGCGACAGCGCCACCGCCTACGTGACACCCACCTTCCGCTCCGGCCGCATGACCATGTACGGCGAAATTATGCCCTACAACAATCCCGCCATCCACATCGATAAATGAGCTCAGTAGAAAAAGTGTGGGGGCAATATGCC
>JBJECV010000160.1:0-7295 GCA_051871435.1 Sodaliphilus sp.
CAGGCGAATTGAATGTGCCCTACATATTGATGCACATGCGCGGCACCCCTGCCACTATGCAGCAATTCACGCTGTATGCCGGTGGCGTGGTGCACGATGTGGTGGAAGACTTGAGAGCGAAGATGCACCGATTTGAGGAAGCGGGATGTCGGCAAATTATCATTGACCCGGGATTCGGATTTAGCAAAACGCTGGAGCAAAACTATGAGATGATGAGCGGGTTATCAGCCTTCGGCACATTGAATGCACCGCTATTGGTGGGCATATCACGCAAATCAATGATTTACCGCTTGCTCCAATCCACGCCCGCCGATGCCCTCACCGGCACCACCGTGCTCCATAGCGTGGCGCTTCAGCAAGGTTGCCACATACTGCGGGTGCACGACGTGAAGGCGGCAGTGGAAGTGCGCACCATCGTGCATCAACTTCAATCCGCCAACAAATAACGAACTATCAACACAAAAGAGATACATCAATGACAGAGTGTTTTGGCATAATCGACTTTATCGACATCGCTTTAGTGGCGGCGCTACTGCTCTACATCTATTTGGCCATGAAGAAATCCGGTGCCATCAACATTTTTTTGGGCATCGTGTTTCTGCTGGTGCTGTTTGCCGTGTTGCGCATCAGCCGTATGACGCTGATGAAAGGGATATTCAACACCATCATCAGCCAAGGCGCCATTATATTGATTATCTTATTTCAGAACGAAATTCGCCACTTTTTGAGCGATGTGGGTTCAAACAGCAACCTCCGCTTTATCAAGCGCTTTATGCATCGGCCCGATGCTGCCGACAAGCGCAAATGGATTATGCCCATTGTGTATGCCTGCATGTCGATGTCGAAATCAAAAACCGGCGCCTTGATTGTGGTGCAAAAAAGTATGTCGCTCTCCGATTTTGTGCACACCGGCGACGTGCTCGACGCCAAGGTGAACAACCGACTGCTCGAAAACATTTTCTTTAAAAACAGTCCGCTCCACGACGGCGCGGTAATCATATCCGAAGGACGCATACTTGCCGCAGGGTGCATTCTGCCCGTGTCGCACGACCGCAACCTGCCCCGATACTTGGGTTTGCGCCACCGCTCCGCATTGGGCATCAGCCAAGAAACCGACGCCATTTCGGTGGTGGTGAGCGAAGAAACCGGCAACATATCGTGCGCCTACAAAGGAGAAATTTTCCTCAAACTTTCGAGCACCGAGCTCGACCACAAACTTTCAGAATTACTCAACGAATAATCACCCTTATCCCCACCCCACTGCAATGAGCCAAGAAATGAGAGGAGCGTTTGAAATAGGCAACACCTTGGTGAGCCTCGACCTTGCAGAACGCTTTTTCTGCTGTGAAATAGATGCGTGCTTAGGTGCGTGCTGCATAGAAGGCGACGCCGGAGCACCACTCACCAAAGAAGAGTATCAAAAACTGAAAGACATCCTGCCCATCATTTGGGACGACCTGCTACCACGCGCACAAGAGCAAATTAAAGAAGGCGGCGTGGGCTATCTCGACCCCGAAGGCGAAATCGTGACGCAAATCGTGGACGGCAAGAATTGTGCCTTCTCCACCTATCTGCCCGGCGGCGTGTGCATTTGCGCCATAGAAAAGGCATTCCGCGAAGGACGTTTGGATTGGAGAAAACCCATATCGTGCTACCTCTACCCCGTGAGAGTGAAAAAGCACAGCACCTTCACCGCCGTGAACTATCATCGCTGGAAAATTTGCAAAAGTGCCGAAGTGATAGGTCGCAAAAATAAAATGCGCCTCTACCAATTCTTGAAGCAACCCCTAATAGAACGCTTCGGCCAGGAATGGTACGACGAGCTCGCCGCCAACTGCGACCTCTACGTAAAAACCTACCTCGAAGACTAAGCACCGTGCTGTGAGTGCACGCATTGGTGCATTAGTGCAAGAAAAAAAATTTGGTGGATTTGGGAAAAAGTATTAATTTTGCAAGGATTTTCGTAACCTCTGTTGGGAAAATAGAGTGGCCCTTGTATGTTGCGAAGACGATATAGTACTATAAATATTTAATTTACAATGGATTTAATTAAAGTTGTGGAGCAAGCATTTGCTACCAAGAAGGAACTTCCCGAATTCTTCCCCGGCGACACTATCACAGTGGCATACCGCATTAAAGAAGGTAACAAGGAACGTATCCAACAGTATCGCGGTGTGGTTATCAAAATTAATGGCGAAGGCGACAAGAAGCGTTTCACCGTTCGCAAAATGTCGGACAACATTGGTGTGGAGCGTATCTTCCCCATCGAATCACCATTTATCGATAGCATCGTGATCAACAAGCACGGTCGTGTTCGTCGTGCGAAACTTTACTACCTGCGCAAGCTCACCGGTAAGAAGGCTCGCATTAAAGAACGCCGCATCGTGAAGAAGGAAGCATAATTTGCTTGCCGAAAGATATTCCATTAAAGGAATGCCATCATCTTTTTAAGATTGTGGCATTTTTTTTTGTATTTTTGCTTGAGAAAATTTTCAGCATGGCTGTGGAGCGCAAAATCATACATATTGATATGGATGCCTTTTTTGCATCGGTGGAACAGATAGATAAGCCCGAGCTGAAAGGCAAACCGATAGCGGTGGGGCACGATGGTGCGCGCAGTGTGGTGTGCACCGCCAGCTATGAGGCGCGCCGCTATGGGGTGCGTTCCGCGCAATCCATAGCGCTTGCCAAACGCAAATGCCCTGATTTGATAGTGGTGGAGCCGCATTTTTCGCGCTATAAAGAAGTGTCGAATCGTGTGCACGCCATTTTTCATCGCTACACCGATATGGTGGAACCAATTTCCTTAGACGAAGCATTTTTGGATGTGACCGAAAATAAGCGCCAAATGCCGATGGCTATGGATATTGCCGCCGAAATTCGGGCTGCCATTTTCAGCGAGCTTCACCTCACCGCCTCAGCCGGGGTGTCGTGCAACAAGTTGCTCGCAAAAATTGCCAGCGACTATCGCAAGCCTAACGGAATGACGGTGGTGCACCCTCAGCGCATTGATGCTTTTCTAAAAAATTTGCCTGTGGAAAATCTTTGGGGAGTGGGACCGAAAACCAAACAGCGGATGAATGATTTGATGATTCAAACGTGCGGACAGCTACGCGAAATGCCTCTCAATATCCTGAAAATGGAATTTGGGAAAATGGGGCAGGTGTTCTACGACTATGCGCGAGGTATCGACCAGCGACCGGTGGTGACCGACTGGACGCGGAAATCGCTGGGCTGCGAAGAAACATTTGAAACGGATATTCAGAAGCCCGGCGCTGCCATCATTGTGCTCTATCAGGCAGTGATAGAATTGGTGGAACGGATTGCTAAAAGCGGATTTGAGGGCAAAACGCTCACTCTGAAGGTGAAATTTGCCGATTTCACGCAAGTGACGCGTAGCATCACCCGGCAAAAGGTGCTTCGCGATAAGGACGACATTTTGCCATTGGCAAAGCAATTGCTTGCCAAGGTGGACTATGCTAATCGCCCCTTTCGCTTGTTAGGGCTATCGGTGTCGAAAACCGACAACGACAGGAGCGAAGAACCCGGGCAGCAATGGCACACCGGCGAATTGCCGTTTGAGCCGTATTGAGAGAGAGATTAGCCATTAGCCATTAGAAATTAGAAATTGGAGATTAGAAATTGGAGATTAGAAATTGGAGATTGGAAATTAGAAATTCTGTAAATCAAATATTTATGTATATGAAACGTATTATTTTATCATTATTGATGATGGTGGGTGCTGTGGTGGCTTGGAGCGAACCACCCACTTTTTGGCTGGGCGCCGACATTAGCGGCACCACCGAACTTGAAGCCAAAGGAGTGCAAATTTTTAATGCTCAAGGCGAGCCGCGCGAAAACACGGCACTGATGAAAGAGCTGGGTATGAATATGATTCGGCTCAGGGTGTGGGTGAATCCCAAAGACGGCTTTTCGAGCAAAGAAGATGTGCTGGTGATGGCAAAGCGTGCCAAGGCGTTGGGCATGGCAATTATGATTGACTTTCACTATAGCGACTGGTGGGCCGACCCCGGCAAGCAAAACATTCCCGAGGCTTGGAAAGATTTCAACTACGAGCAAATGAAACAAGCGCTTGCTAACCACACTCGCGAAACACTCCAATTGCTCAAAACCAACGACATCGACGTGAAATGGGTGCAGGTGGGCAATGAAACCACCAACGGTTTTCTATGGCCGATGGGGCGTGCGCAAGAGCATATCGACCAATATGCCGGGCTCACCGATGCCGGCTATGCTGCCGTGAAAGAAGTGTATCCCGATGCCACGGTAATTGTTCACTTGGATTGCGCTTGCGACCCCCACCGCTACGATTTTATTTTCGATGGCTTACGGAAATATGGAGCGCGCTTCGATATGATTGGGGTGAGTGTGTATCCCTATTGGGATATCGACAGCAAATTGGTGAGCGATTGGCACGAAACAGTGGAAAAATTTGCCGCCAATTTGCGCCGCATTTCGCGAAAATACGGTGTGGAAACTATGGTGGTAGAAACCGGCGTGGAAGCCAAAAAGCCGGTGGAAGGCAAGGTGATTTTGAAAGAAATTATCAATGCCGCCAAGCATCACACCGACGGGCATTGCCATGGCGTGATATATTGGGCACCGGAACTGGAGGGGCAATATCCATTGGGCGCTTTCGAAAACCATCGCCCCACCGTGATTATGGAAGCCTTCACCGAAGCGGCGGCAGAGAAATAGCGAAGGAAAACGCGAGTGAAATCAGCTTCTGAAATGCTACATATCCTCCTGACGGTCGGGAGGATATGTGCTTTTTTATGCATTGGAATTGCGGCGAGCTTGCATTTGTTGGAAATGGGCAAAAAGTAGCTCTACAGCTTGATTTGGAGTGAATGCCGGAGCAGTGATAGCTTCGAGCGGACATCTGCCGGCGCCTTCTTGGATGGCATCTACCAGAGTGCCATAGGTGAAAGGAATTTGCGCTTCGCGAAGAAAGGGAACGGCTTTTTGGCTGAGCACTTCGGCATACACCTGCGCCACACCGCCCACCACCATCAAGGCAGCAGCGGCTTTTCCCACCACCTTATCTGCCACCATAGCACCTTTGAGTAGTTCCGGCTGATGCTTCAGCAAGTGTTCCAAATCGCGCACACCAGGCTTTGAGCCGATAATGATTTGTCCACCGTGGCGCACCACCAACGAGCATTGCTCTCGATTCAAAATATCAATTAATGCTTGCATCACTTTTGCTCAAATCGGTCAGCCACACGCTTCAAATTGTCGATAATTGGCAAATGCTGCGGGCACATCGATTCGCACTGGCCGCACTGAATGCAACTGCTAGCCTTTCCGTGAGTGCCGGTAAGCAAATTGTAGTAGAGGCGGCTATTGGGGAATTGGCTCATGCCCAATTGTTTCACCACATTCATCAACGCAAAATATTGCGGAATAGCAATGTGTTGCGGACAATTGCCCGTGCAATAGTGACAAGCCGTGCACGGAATATCGATATTCTTATTGATGGCATCCACCACCCGCGTCACCAGCTCCGCCTCCTGCTCGTTGAGCGGTTGGAAATCTTGCATATAGCTAATGTTGTCGGCTATTTGTTCCATATTGCTCATGCCGCTCAGCACCACCATCACATTTGGCAAAGAGGCGCAATAGCGAATCGCCCACGAAGCCGGGCTCATGTGAGGGTTCACCTCCTTCATCATCTGCTCCACTTCGGGCGGCACATTCGCCAAACTACCGCCCTTCACCGGTTCCATCACAATCACGGGTTTGCCATAGCGCTCGCAAATTTCGTAGCACTTGCGCCCTTCCACCGGGCTATTCCAGTCGATGTAATTGATTTGTAATTGCACATATTCCAGTTCGGGATGATTTTTCAGCACGTGCTCCAGTGTGGCGCTATCGTCGTGGAAAGAGAAACCAATGTGCTTCACCCTACCCTCTTCTTTGAGCTTGCTCAAAAATTTCCAGCCATCGATTTTGTCTAAAAGTTCTACATACTTTTTATTGATGGCGTGAAACCAATAGTAGTCGAAATAGCCGGCACCGGTGCGCTCCAATTGGATATTAAACACCCGCTCCATATCGGCATAAGTGGTGATTTGCGCAGCCGGGAGTTTGTCGGTGATGGTAAATCTATGGCGCGGATAGCGCTTCACAATCGCTTCGCGAACAAACACTTCGCTCTCGCCTTGATGATACATAAAGGCGGTGTCGAAATAGGTGAATCCCGCTGCCATATAGGCATCCACCATTTGGGTGGCAAGAGGATAATTAATCGACTTTTGGTCGTTGGGGTCGATAAGCGGCAAGCGCATCATACCCATACCCAGTTTTTTCATAGCGAAGCACAATTATTTATGAAGAGCAAACTTCAGCATAGCCCAGCCGCCCAACACCTGGATGAGCATACCCGGCACACCGAGGCGAAAATCTTGAACACCCGCCATAAAACTGCCCTTCACAGCCCACTCAATGGCACAGCCCACCACTTGATACATCAGCACCACGGCAAGGAGGCAAAGGATAGACACCTTCCGCGCACGGCTTGCCACCCACGAAGCGGCGGCAGCGAGGAGCACACCCTTCATCAAAATCATAGGCAAAGCGGCAGGCGCCGGCATTCCAAAAGCCACCGAATTGATAACAGGAGAAAGAATGGCAGTGAGCATACCCACTTTTGCCCCATATTTATACGCACCGATGAGTGTGAAGAAATAGATAGGCAAAAATATGAGCCCACCCTTAGGAATCAGGGCGTGGCAAAGCTGTGGAAACACAATATTGCCCACGATAAATGCAGCTGCAAACAAATAAGTGCGTGCTTCACGTAGGGATAATGAATAGAGTTTTACGTTGGAATTCATATCATTAGTAGTTTTAAAATTTTCATTAGCTTCATTATGGAATTTCAAAATTATAAAATTTCGCCGAAATCCACAAACCATTCCCCACGAAAGTTACGCCAAAGCCATATTTAGAGTGTTTAAAGGTTAGTCGCGCTTCGCGCTTGGTTAGAGGAAAGCCTACCCCCCGCCCCTCCCTGAAGGGAAGGGGGTGAGGATGCGAAACACTTGAAACACCACGATGAACGAAAACGAAAACGAAAACGAAAACGAAAACCCTCCCTTTGTGAAACACCTGAAGCACTTGAAACACTTGAAGCACTTGAAGCGCCAGGGTGGGGATGCCACAACCGACCCTCCGAGGCTCATTTTCTTTGCTGAGGCTTTCTCCAAGCTGCGCTTCGGCTGCGCCTTCGCTTGCATGGAGTTAACCACAATACGCCATCTCCGATGGCC
>JBJECV010000161.1:0-7261 GCA_051871435.1 Sodaliphilus sp.
CGGAGAAAAAAGTAGTTAAGTTTTAGCTATAGTGGCAAATGAAAATTATGAATTGCGCATTATGAATTATTTAAGTTGCATGAAACGGAGAAAAAAGTAGTTAAGTTTTAGCTATAGTGGCAAATGAAAATTATGAATTGCGCATTATGAATTATGAATTATTTAAGTGGCATGAAACGGAGAAAAAAGGTCGGGTGGTGGGGATGTGAGGGCTGCCGCCCTGTCGTGATCTGAGAGTGAAGATAAATGCCTGAAAACAAGTTTTCGTCATTTATCTTCACTCTCACCCACGGTGGGGAGCTGGCGCTCCCCACTCACATCCCCACCACCCGAAAAAAAAAGACGCTTCGCGAAAAAAAAGTCGGCTTCGCCGAAAAAAAACTGCGCCTGATGGCAAAAGCCGTTAGCCTTTAGCCTTTAGCCGTTAGTCGTTAGCCATTAGCCATTAGCTATTAGCCTTTAGCCATCAGCCGTTAGCTATTGAGGTAAAAGGAAATTGTGAATTATGAATTGTGCATTACGAAGTGCGCCTGCTGCAAATGGTGGAAGAAAAGTGTGTAGACAACTTTTGGCATTACAAATGAAAGAGCCGTGCCATTTGACCCGGCTTTGCTATTGCATAAACCAAAATAAAGCAGTATTTTTGTTTTACCGAAAAATAACTAACCTCGAATATGAAAGTACTGAAATTTGGAGGCACTTCGGTGGGAACCGCCGAAAGTCTTGCCAATGTGAAAGATATCGTTACGGCGTGTAGCGAACAAGTGATAGTGGTGGTGTCGGCATTGGGCGGCGTTACCAACGATTTGCTCTCTATGGCACGCATGGCTGAAGCACAGCGCCCCGAATGGGAGCAAGTGCTCGCGGGCGTGAAAAAGCGTCACCTCTCGGTGATAGAGGCGGTGGTGCCCCCAGCGCGCCAAGCGCAATGCAAAGCGGCGATAGAAGGTTTTATCGACCAATCCCTCTATGGCTACTATGGTTTGCTATTCTCGAATAAATCATTGCCCGAGTTTCATAAAGAGCAAATTCGCGACGCCATCGTGAGCCATGGCGAAATCATGTCGTCGGCTATCGTGGCGAGTATGATTGATGGTGCTGTGCCTCACTATGCCCTCGATTTTATCAAAACGAAAGACGTGGACGCCGAGCGCATCCTCGATAATCGCACCTTTGAACTCATCGTTTCGGAATTTGGCGGCAGATTGGAACCGGTGCACGTAACCCAAGGCTTTATCTCCGAAGACTCCGCCACCAAGCAAATCACCAACTTGGGACGCGGCGGAAGCGACTTCACTGCGGCACTTATAGCGGCGGCGCTCAATGCTTCGGCGCTGGAAATTTGGACCGATGTGGATGGATTTATGACCGCCGACCCGCGCACCAACCCCGACGCCACCGTTATCCCGGAAATGACCTACGCGCAAGCGCAAGCCATGTGTGAAGCGGGTGCCAAGGTGATCTACACGCCCACCATCGGCCCCGTGGCACTGAAGCACATCCCTGTGTGGGTGAAGAACACCTTCAACCCCTCCGCTAAAGGCACAGTGATTATCGATAGAAATTGATTTAGAAGATAAGAAGAATTTTTTTAGAAGCTAAAAGCTAACGGCCAAAGGCTAACGGCTATTCAAGAAGTTAAGACGATTGTCTTTTTGCTTCAATTTTCGGACTCTTGCTTCTTTTGAAACACTACTTTAGAAACTACATACACAGAGAGCCATGTTGTACCACAGCACTAAAAACTACAATACCACCGCCACTATCAGCGAAGCCATCCTCCATGGCTATGCGCCCGATGGCGGATTATATCTTCCCGAAACCATCCCCACTCTTCCGCAGGCGTTTATCCGCAATTTGAGCAATATGACGCTGCAAGAGGTGAGCTACGCCATCGCCAACTACGCTCTTCAGGGCGACATCGATGCACAAGTGCTCCACGATGTGGTGTTCGAAACACTTAATTTCCCTATTCCATTGGTGAATGTGGGCGATGAGCGCCATGTGCTCGAACTTTTCCATGGACCCACCATGAGTTTTAAGGACATTGGGGCTCGCTTCATGGCTCGCCTCATCTCGCACTACTATGCACGAAAGGGAAAGGGCGAAATCAATGTGATTAGTGCCACTTCCGGTCATTCCGGCGGCGCTATAGCCAATGGGTTTTATGGTATTGAGGGTATTCACGTGTATGTGCTCTTCCCACACGGTCAGCTCACACCACTGCAACGTGCGCAATTCAGCACCTTGGGCAAAAACATCACCGCCATAGAAGTGAACGGCACCATCACCGATTGCAAAAAAATGGCGCTCGAAGCCTTCCACGACCCGGATTTGGCTGACAAAATGCTCCTTACGAGCGCAAAAAGTGTGAATATTGCACGCCTGCTGCCGCAAATGTTCTACTATTTTTGGGCATACGCGCAGCTTGCCAAGCAGGGCAAAAATGCCGACGAAATGGTGGTGGCGGTGCCTTGCGGCAACTTGGGAAACCTTACAGCCGGAGTGATGGCAAAACGCATGGGCCTGCCCATTAAGCGATTCATCATTGCCGACAACAAAAACGATATTTTTGCCTCCTATCTGCGCACCGGGAAATTTGAAACGCGCGAAGCCGAACGCTCGGTGGCAATAGCGATGGACTGCGGCAACCCGCGCAATTTCCCGCGATTGGAGCAACTCCTCGGCTCTCACGCCAATATGTGCCGTGTGATGGAAGGATTTTCTTATAGCGACGAACGCATCATCAGCACCATTGCCAACACTTGGCACCGTGAGCACTACCTGCTCAATCCCCACAGCGCCACCGCCTATCAAGCGCTCATCGATGGATTGCGACCCGGGGAAATAGGCGTGGCGCTCGGCACATCACACCCGGCAAAAGCCAAACTTACCGTGGACCGTGCCACCGGCACTTCCGTAGAAATTCCCGAAACGCTGATGCGCTTCTTCAACGGCTTCGGCCACATTACCACCATCAATTCCGGCTACACCAGCCTAAAGAAATTCTTACTTATGCAATAGCGAGTCAACGAGTCAACGAGTCTGCGAGTTTTTTTTGTGTGATGCTTGCGAGGGTGGAGAATATGTTGTAATTTTGGAACGATATGGGAATTCTTGATGAAGATATTTTCAATTTGAAGGAAGAGCAGCCGCGCCCCTCGCAAGGCGATGTGCTGTTGGCAAAACCGATGGTCGACGACATGTATTTCAAGCGTGCCGTGGTGCTACTCACTGCGCACGACCATGAAGGCTCCTTGGGGTTTATTATGAATTTGAAAAGCGAATATTCGTTGGCTGATTTAGGCAAGGAGTGGGAGCTCTACACCGATGTTCCGCTTTATGTGGGCGGCCCGGTGGGCTTAGACACTTTCACCTTTGTCCATACCCTTGGTCCATCGGAGATTCGCAACGCCGTGGAATTGATTCCCGGGCTCTATTTGGGTGGCGAGTTCGAAGATATGAAGCGCTATGTGTTTTGCGGCGAAGCCACCGAGGGGAAAGTGAAATTTTTGGTGGGTTATTCCGGATGGGAAGCCGGTCAGCTTAATCAAGAGCTCGGCTTGCACGATTGGCTCATCGCCAAGGATACCGACATAGCGCTGCTAATGAGCGACACCGAAGAGCCCATGTGGCAAATGGCATTGGAGCGCTTCGGCGATAAATACCGCCTTTGGAACAATTGGCCCTTAGAGCTACACGATAATTAATAACTTTTTTCACTAACGCACTAATTTATAAACTAATACAATTAAAATTACGATGAGCACCTATGTAAGCATCCGAACCAACCGCTCGGTTGACCCCCATGAAATTTTTCAATATTTGGTAGATCATGGAAGTAAAATTTGTGTGATATCAAAAGATTTTCCCGTCCTCGCAATGGGCGAGATGTACGAATCTTTAAGAGGCGTGGAAATCACTAAAGACGAACAAGGCTACGAAGTTCGCGTTAATGTGTTTTCTACGGAGGCCGACTACAAGCTATTTGTAAAAAGCATTGAAGCACTGCTATCTATCACCGATGGTAGGGCTTATTCGGGTGATAACGATGAAGAAGAAATCACCAATCCGCGTGCCTATTTCTCCAAGGAATGGATTGATAGCACTATGGAGCTGGATTTCCACATGATGCGTTCTATCATTGCCAACGGACATCAACTCACATTGTCCGGGCTGTTTTGCTCGATGTGTGTGGGCGCTCACATGTTTCTTTCTTTTCAAATTTCCTTGTGCGACGACTATGATATCAAGTCTTTCTTCAGTCTGCAAAACTATTTGCGCTCCATGCAGTGGCATTGCAAAGAACTCTCCGACACCTCCTCTCACATGGTGATGCCCACTCCCGATGGGGAGTCACATTTGTCGATGTCGGTGATCACCATCAAAGATGGCAAGGTGAAAGATTTTGATTATGTGTCGTGGGCCGCCCTTTTCGCCATCATCGATTTGGACAGCGATGAAGATGCTTATCGCCCCCTTGTGATTCCTTTCCGGCAAGCGTGGAAACTTCTCTCTAATCCCATTTTTAGGCGTTTAGACGAATACCAATACGAGCGCACCGGCACACTCACCGTTGATCTCCTTCACGAAATGATGGAAATTGGGCGCCGATTAGAGCCCGACGACATTCACCACGAGCCCACTTATCCGGGCACCGGCTACGACAAAGAGCAAAACACCGTGATTTTGATGTGGAACCCTGCTATTTCGAGTGTGAAGATGGACGACCATCTCCAATCGGTGGAGCACATGCTGGCAGGATATTTCAATTGGAGCGTGTGGGAATATGAGAAAGCCAGATGTGGCGACCGTTTCTTCCTCGTGAGGGTGGGAGAGGGCAAAACAGGCATCGTGATGAGCGGCGTGTTTGATTCGCATCCCTTTCAAGACACCGATTGGAGCGGCAAGGACCGACGCACTTTCTATATGGATATGACTCCCAACGTGATTCTTGACCCTGAGGTAGCCCCTATGCTCACCACAGAGCAGCTAAGCGAAGCTATGCCCGATTTTAATTGGAACGGCGGGCACTCCGGGCAAATCCTCTCAAAAAAGAATGCCCGCAAATTAGAATCCCTTTGGCGCAAATATCTAAAACAAGTGGAACTCCAAGTCGATGGCAAAACACTCAACGTGAACCGCGCCATCACCTACCTCCAAATGTAACCCCTCAGCATCTTAATAAGCGTTCACAATCAGAATCCACCCATCGGTAGGGATATGCCTCCGGCATGTAATGGCTGCAAGCCGCGAAACATCAGTCATTTACAGATAACCGTAGGGGCGCAACACCTTGCGCGCCGCCCCACAAACTCACCTCCCGGTGCTCCGCATTTCACACGCCGACCGTGCCATCGGAGATGGCGTATTGTGGTTAACTCCATGCAAGCGGAGGCGCAGCCGGAGCGCAGCTTGGAGATTGCCATGGCGAAGAAAATGAGCATACGAGAGGGTCGGTTGTGTCAATCCTCTCACAGGTGTTTCACGCGATCAAAAAACCCTAACCGAAACAAGCACGGCTATTCTTCATTTTGCTGTTTCATGTGTTTCAACCGGTTGAATGGGTATTCGGATGGTGTGCATCCCGTCAGGGATGTGATGTGTGTAGGCCGGTATGAGATGAACACGGAGCGCAGCGGAGTGTTCATCGAAATGCCGGTAACCGATGCCACCCACATATATGTATGCCGTAGGTATGCAACCCCGTCAAACGCTGCAAACAATTTCCCCCTTCCCTTCAGGGGCGGGCCGGGGGTAGGCTATCAAAAAAGCTGCTTCCCTTATCGGGGAAGCAGCCCTTAAAGTATAACTATGGATTAGGCTTTAACGCCTATGGATTCGAACTTAGAGGTTCGGGTTTTCTTTGGTCCATTCTGCCACAGGAGGCACGATGCCGAGTTCCACGATTTCGTCGCGCATCTTGCAGAGGTGTTCGTAAGAAGCCTTCAGCGAAGCGAGTTCTTCTTCAGTGCCTTGAGGTTCCACGAAGTGAACACCGGTGGCGTCGATAGTGGTAGGCATAGCCATCATCACATTCTTGAAACCGAGTTTTTCGTCGTTCACGTAGCAGCCAGCGGGCAAAGTGAATTTTTCGCCACCCATAGCAGCTTCAATCATCTTCACAGCCACGTAAGCAGGGCTTTGGAATGAGCTGCGGCCACGGAGCTTGATAATGTTCGAACCACCTTGAATAGTGTGGTGCTTGATTTCTGCGAAGCGCTCGGCGCTCAAGCCCATTTCAGCGAGAGGTTTGCCATCCACCTTCACTTGTGAAGCAAACACAGCCATTTGTTCACCGTGTCCACCATAAGTGTGAGCACCGGTCACCTTATCTTGTTGCACACCGAATTCGAGTGCGAGTGCTTGTTGCAAGCGAGTGGAGTCGAGAGCAGCGAGCGAAGTGAGTTGGTTGGGCTTCAAACCAGAGTGAATGAGAGCGGTGAGCGCAGTCACATCAGCAGGGTTGAAAATCACCACCACGTGCTTCACATCAGGGCAGTATTTCTTAATGTTGTCGCCAAAGTCGGCAGCAATCTTGCAGTTGCCCTTGAGCAAATCTTCGCGAGTCATGCCATCTTTGCGAGGAGCACCACCGGAAGAGATAATATACTTAGCGCCGGTGAAAGCCTTCTTGGCTGCTTCAGCCACCTTTTCAGGATTGCCCATATCTTCCACTGCGGGAGCGCAATAGGTGATATTAGCGCCCGGGAATGCGCATTGTTGGATTTCATCGAACACGCCATGAACGCCCGGTTCATAGATGTCGTACAAACAAATGTTAGGAGTAAGGCCGAGCATTAATACGCTTTGCACCATGTTGGAACCAATCATACCACCGGCTCCTACAATCACGAGTTTTTCGTCAGTTAAAAATCCCATAGTAAGTAAGAATTTTTTAAAATTTTGATAAATATATAAATAGTTGTTTTGTGCAGCTTTTTATAGTGCAAATTTAATGCTTTTCATTGTCACTACAAACAAAAAACCACATTATGTTTCATTAAATTTTGCTAAATATTTTGCACACTTCTCTGCAAGTAGCTGTTTTGGGATTGCAAAGCCCGCCCCAACACACTTATATTTGCAATAAAAATATCAAATATCAACTACTATGACTAACTCAAGTGTTTCAAGTGTTTCAAGTGTTTCAAGTGTTTCACTGAGAGTTTTCAACGGGGGAGTGGAGGGTATAAATAAAAACACAAAAACACACCTATCCTCACGGACAAGTGTGGAAATTAATTAACAAACTAAAATT
>JBJECV010000162.1:0-7176 GCA_051871435.1 Sodaliphilus sp.
TAAAAATACACAAAAGTGTAGAGAAATTACACTTTTGTGTATCTGCCCAAAATCCGAATGGTGAGGATGCCCTAATTCTATAAAGAAAATGCTCCAAGGTCCTTAATAAAGCATGGAGCAAATATGATTGTTCTATTCTTAAAAAAAATGCTAAATGATATGGTGAAGCAAGGCAAAATTGATTGCCTCGGAAATGCTATCCACTTCCAATTTTTTGAAGATAGAGCGCCGATAGGTTTTGATAGAGTCGTGCGAACGATTCATTTTGGCGCTAATAGTATCGATGGTGTAGCCCATAGCTGAATAGATGAGCATTTGCTTTTCTTGGTTGGAGAGCGCCGGTAGCTTGTAGATTTGCCATTCACCCTTTGTGAACTGCCATTTTTCATTGGTAAAGTGATTGGTGGCTGTAAGTTGATACTTTCGATTTTTGGTGGGCACTGACACCACATAGAGGGTAATCCACATATCGCCGTTTGGGCGAAATTTGAGCATTTTGGTGTTTACTTGGTAATAGCGCTTGAATTGGAGATTCGGGTGAGAAAACGACATAGAGAAGGAGTAGGTGAAATGCTTTCTGTCGGAGGGAGAAAGGCGCTTCATAAAATTAAAAATTTCATTACTTTGCTCCACGAGTTGCATTGCATCGGATTCCGACATTGTGTTTGGGCAAAAAGCGCTTTCATTGGTGGCAATAGAGCGATTGTTCATCTCCATTATGTCTAAAAAATTATCGCTCACATAAATAAATTCTCTTTTATAGTAGTCGAAAATATAGACTGTTTTTTGAGAAAGTTGCGCAAAATCTTCTGCCAATGCTATGAGCTGCTCCACCTCTTGATATTCTTCAGCCGATGGCATATCGCTGTAGCCATCGTTGAAATATGTCATATCGCCAATTTTAGCCATCTTCAATCTTGTTTTGAT
This sequence comes from Sodaliphilus sp., assembly GCA_051871435.1. Lineage (GTDB taxonomy): Bacteria > Bacteroidota > Bacteroidia > Bacteroidales > Muribaculaceae > Sodaliphilus. The sequence continues at coordinate 928 of JBJECV010000162.1, forward strand.
GTGCAAAGATAGCTAATTGCACTCAAAAATTACACTTTTGTGTATTTTTTTTTACACTTTTGTGTAATTTTTTCTACACTTTTGTGTAATTTTGAGTGGGTGAGGGGATTTATTCTATTGGGATGCCTTTTTCTACGATGGGGATGATTTCTGATGGGCTGCTTACGATGGCGTTGGCGTGGTATTCGTTGAGTTCTTTCACAGGTCGAAATCCCCAGGTCACGCCCACGGAGTCGACGCAGGCTCGGCGTGCCGTTTCCATATCCACCCCGGAGTCGCCCACATAGAGGGTGTCGGCTTTTTCCACGTGCGCTTGTGCGAGCACAGAGAACACCACCGATGGGTCGGGCTTCACTTTTACGCCTTCTTTTTGTCCTTCCACAGCCACGAATGGGATGCCGGGGAACGCTTGTGCGATGAGTCGCTGCACGGCGTCGTGGTATTTGTTGCTTGCCACGGCGAGCTTCACACCGCGGTCGCGCAGGTCTTCGAGGAGCTCTGTGATGCCGGGATAGGGTTTGGTGTAGTCGGAGAGGTGGTCGTTGTAGTAGGTTTTGAAATCAGCCAAGAGTGTTTCCACCAACTGTGGGGTACGGCTGTTTTCGGGTAGCACTCGTTCCATAAGTTTACGCACGCCATTACCCACGAAGAAGGGGTAGGAAGCGATGCTGTGGGTGGGGAAATCGTTTTTGAGCAGTGCGTGGTTGGCGGCTTGCCCAAGGTCGTCGATGGTGTTGAGCAGTGTGCCATCGAGGTCGAATATCACTAATTTTTTCATTATGCTTCGGATTGTGAGGAAAAATGGAAAATTGAGTTATTTTAATTTAACATTCTGTTTGATCATCTAATTGAGCTTCAATCTCTTGTATTGACGGCATAGTCCCTTCCACCTTCTCCGGATAGAGTTTTTCAAGTTCATATTCAGAGATTCCAAGAGGTTGACTACTTGCTTCAAGTGCATATTGAGCTAAAGTGTTGTTTTTCTGCTTACAAATAAGCAAGCCAATTGTAGGGTTATCACGTCCTTCCTTACGAAGGATATGGTTACAAGCCACAATATAGCCACCTAATTGCCCGGCATTAGCAAAGTCAAACTCACCGATTTTCACCTCTACTACCACATAACAAGACAGTTTAAGATTGTAGAAAAGTAAGTCTATAAATTTTTCTTTCTCTGCTATTTGCAATCGATATTCTTTGCCTACATAAGCAAATCCGGTTCCAAGTTCCAATAAAAAATTTGTAATATTAGTTAGCAATGTATCTTTTAATTTTCGCTCATTGTATTTCCCGCGTAAACCGGTGAAAGAAAAATCATAAGGGTCACGTGTGATTTCTTGCGCCAAATCACTATCTATTTTAGGGAGTATATTTTTGAAATTAGTCAGAGCCTTGCTACTGCGTTCATACAAGTTTGTGCCCAAAACATTGAGTAATGTGTCTCTACTCCAACCATTTTCTAAAGTTTGGCGCACATAAAACAAAGCTTTATCCGAATCAATAGAGCATTTATCAATAATGTATCGATGATGCCCCCACGGAATTGAAAACAACTCGGAATAAAACTTTTCCACAAGTTGTGGAAGATTTTCTTTTTCAGATTCTTCCACAACTTGTGGAAGTTTTTTAATTTGCTGAATGTAAAGAGTATAAAAGCGTTTTGCGTAACGGATAGAAGTTTCGGAAAGTCCTTCCACATCCGGCATTGCATGACGCAAATCACGGCTTAATGTAGTGTAAAACTTACTACCATATTTGTTATCCGCTTGCTTTTCTTCTATATCTTTACCAAGTTCCCAGTAATAGCGAAGCAATTCCCGATTCACTTTGATGGCAGCTTTGATTTGGCTACTACGATAACGCTTTACGAGCTCCGTTACCCATAAAGAATAATTCTCGTCTAATATGCCGATTGATTGAATCATTATTTGTTTAATATTTCAATTTATACTAATTATTAGCTCGCTCAAATCCAACTAAAAGAGCGGCACTACATACCTTTTAATTAGAACGGGTAGCCTACTGAGAAATGGAATTCGCTGTCGCGCTTGAAATTGGGGTTAAACAGCGGCCAGTGGTCTTGTCCGGAGGCAGGGTTGTGGGCTTTCATACCCATATCGAGGCGAACGAGGAAATAGGTAAAATTCATGCGCAGACCGAGCCCATACGCCACGGCGATTTGTTCGTAGAATTTATTGAAGCGGAACACGCCGCCGGGTTGATCGGCATAATCGCGGATGGTCCAAATGTTGCCGGCATCCACGAAGGCAGCGCCTTCGAGCACCCAGAAGAGTTTGGAACGAAATTCCAAGTTGGCATCGAAGCGGATATCGCCGCACTGGTAGATAAAGCTGTTTTGTGAATTTCGGGTGGCAAAGCTACCCGGACCGAGAGTGCGCACACCCCACCCTCTCACGCTGTTGGCGCCACCGGCGTAGAAACGCTTTTCGAACGGCACCACCGACGAGTTGCCGTAGGGCACTGCCACGCCGGCACCCACGTGCATGGCAATGGAGGCGCGGTCGTTGAAATTATGGGTGAAGGCATAGTCGGCTTGCAATTTCACGTATTGCGAATAGCGAATGCCCAGCACCTTGTAGCTCTCGTCTTTTTCCTTATTTTGCCCAAAGAGTTTAGAGATGCCGTAGAGCAGATTGCCGGCGGTTTCGATGGAGGCTCTGATGGTGTAGATGTCTTGCTGCATAGCCTTGCTCAGAGGCGAAATGTCGCGCTTATTGGTGTGGTAGAAGCTGTAGCCCATACGCATAATCAAGTGGTCTTCGTAGGAATAGCGGAGGAGCGGATTGCTGATGCTATCCAAGAAGTTCGACTTGCTTTTGGGCAGCGACACAAAGTTCACATCGAGGATATTGAACGTGTGGTGCGTTTGGTTTTGGCGTTCGCTCCAAGCATATTTCCATCCGGCACCGGCAATGATGCGCGTGTATTCGGGGCGCGCTTGGTAGCTAAACGATGTGGTGAGCTCGGTGGTGGCTTGAATGCGCTGCTTAAAGCTACGCTTCAAAAACGGCGCTTTGAATTTCGGGTACATGATGCCCACCTCGCCCGAATATTCCGAATAGTTATCGTTGATAAGGCCGCCCACATCGCCCGAGATGCTTTCGTAGCGCACATTGAATTTGGCATTGAGCACCTCAGAGCCATGAAACACATTGCGGTGCTGATAGTTGACGCCCGCTCCAAAGCCCAAGTCGCCCTCACTGTTGGTACCCTCAAGCGAGAAAGAGATGCTCTTCGACTTATCGCGCTGGAGCAGGATATAGGTGTCGAGATACATTTTGCCATCTATTTCGCCCACCGGCACGGTGGTGATGTTCACAAACTTCAGGATGCCGAAGCGCCCCAGCGCCTTGTAGGTTTTGGTTACGGCAGCGGCATCGTAGGGCTCGCCCGGGGTGATGTAGCAGCACTCGTGTAGTGGCGAGAAATTCAGATATTTTTCACCTTCATTGAGAATGTAGTGAATGCCGCCATATTCGCGCTGCATACCCTTGTAATTACCGTCTTGCATAGTCACAGGGTCGTAGTTCATCACATAGGTGACCGAGCGCACGTAAAACGGGCGGTGAGTGGTGTACTCCGGAATTCGCGTCATAGGGCGCGGCGGACGAATATTGAGCGTGAGGTCCACCTCGCGCGAACCGGCTGCAGTGTCGGCCAAAAAGGTGATATATTCCTTATTGAAAGCAAAATAGCCGTGATTGCGCAAATTTTCGGTAATAAACTCGCGTTCTTTTTCCAATTGATTGAGGTTGAACACCGAATTTTGTCGAATGGGATAGAGCGTGGTGTCGGCAAGGATGATGCGTCGGAGCGAATCGTCGGCAATATCGTACGCCACATTGCGCAGATAGTAGGGCTGATTGAGGCGAATGTTGTAAGTCACCTTCACCTTTTTGCTTTTGTCGTTGGTGGTAACGTCGCTCGTAACGCTGTTATTCAGATAGCCCTTATTGGTGAGCGCTGTGGAGAGCTGATTGATGCTGGCAGTGGTGAGCGTGGAATCGTAAACCACCGGCGGGGTGCCCACCCTTTGTATCCACTTATTGAACCACTTGGTGGAATCCTTGCCCGAAATGTTGTAGAATGCGAGTTGCAATTTCAATCCCCCCAGCACCTTATGGTTTTCGGTTTGGCGCAGATAGGTGACCAAATCGTAGGTGCTCACCTCCGACGTTTCGTTTTCCTTATCAAGGATTCGAAGGCTCACATCATCGAGCAAATACTGCCCTTGTGGCACATGCTTGGTGGAGCTACACGAAGGGAGCAAAGCCAGCAAAGCGGCGAGTGTGGAAAAGATGATGATATGTCGCAACATAAGCGTATGAAAAACCGATACTTTTTTTGATGGTGCAAAGTTAGCGCCTTTAGAGCGATTCACAAAAAAAATGAGCCACTTTTGCATCGCAATATGCACCATAGCACGGCTAGTCTTGGCTTTGTGTGTGGGTGGCTTTCATGAGGGTGGTGATGGTTTTGCGCACATCGAAAGGCTCTTGTATGTAATCCACCCGGTGGTTGGTGCCGCCACTGCCCACCAATTCGATGGAGCCGGTGCTGAATAAGCGTTGCCAGAGGCTTTGATAGAGGTTGACGGTTTCAATCTTAAAGAGCGGAATTTCGGTCATTTTAATATTGAGGATACCGTCCTTTTGGATAAAACGGTTGGAGGTGATGGCGAAGGTGGTTTTGCTGCGAATAAAATATCCCCAAAGTGCAAAACCTGAGCCTAACACTAATGCAGAGATGCCAGCAATGGTGAACAGCGCTTCGGGTCGCGAGAGTCCGACGATGAGCATCACCACACCTAAAACTGCCAAAAAGGCTCCTCCAAAGGTGTATTGCCAATTGTAGGTCCAATGAAGTCGACCTTGGAAGATGATTTGTTCGCCATCTTCGAGCGTCTTTTCTATAAATTTCGACATATTTGGTAAAATTTTTTCACAAACTTACTGCATAATTTTTTGATGCGCAAACTTTGAGGAGTTTTTTTGGGTCAACGAGTCAACAAGTCAACGAGTCTACAAGACAACGAGTCTACAAGACAACGAGTCTACGAGTCTACGAGTCTACAAGTCAACGAGTCTACAAGTAATAATTTCTAATTTCCAATTTCTAATTTCTAATCTCTAATTATTTGGTGGGATTGGGAAAAAGTTGTAATTTTATTGGTGAAAGAAGATTTAATAACCCTAACGCCTAAGTCAGTGGCTTGGGCATGATAATTATCTTAGCAATATGAACACATCATTTGTATTTTTTGCCGATGGCTTTGAAGAAGTGGAAGCATTGACCACTGTGGATATTATGCGCCGCGCGGGCATGGAGGTCACTACCGTGAGTATTAACCCGTCACTTGAAGCGCGGGGCGCTCATGGCGTGGTGGTGAAAGCCGATGCGCTGCTCTGTGACGTGGATTTAAGCGATGCAGAATGGTTGATTTGCCCCGGTGGCATGCCCGGTGCGAGCAATCTTGCCGCCTGCCCTACCCTCACCGATGCTTTGGTGGCACAAGATGCCAAAGGCGGAAAGATTGCGGCTATCTGCGCATCTCCGTCGGTGATTTTCGGTCCGTTGGGACTGCTTGAGGGCAAGCACGCCGTGTGCTATCCAGGCATGGAAGGCGGCATGAAGGGCGCCATTGTGGGCAGCGAGCCCGTGGCAGTGGATGGCCATATCGTGACCGGCAACGGTCCGGCTGCGGCTGCCGCATTTGCATTAGCCATTGTGACGGCGAGCAAGGGAGAAGCTGTGGCACGCCAAGTGGCAGAAGGCATGCTACTATTTCACCTGATTTGATTTTTCAATAAAAACATTTCCACTAATTTTCCACTGAGCTCAAAAGGGTTCAGTAAAAAAACTGTGGGAGTTTTGTAATGAACAAAATGTTTGAATTTTTTTAATTCAAAAGCAAAATGAAAAACATAGGTGATGACTTGCCACAACCGACCCTCTCGAGGCTCATGCCATCCGGTTCGCTTTCTCCAAGCTGCGCTCCGGCTTCGCCTCCGCTTGCATGGAGTTAACCACAATACGCCATCTCCGATGGCAGTTGGGAAAGCCTACCCCCAGCCCCTCCCTGAAGGGAAGGGGGTGAGGTTCCTGAAACACTTGAAACACCTGAAACACCTGGATTTTGCTCCGATTTGGACCAATTTTTTGGTCCAAAAGCGAAATGAAACAGTTGGGAGTAACTATTCAGCTATGCAATAATATGGGCGCACTGAT
>JBJECV010000163.1:0-7059 GCA_051871435.1 Sodaliphilus sp.
AAGCATTGTGCATTATGAATTATGCATTGATTAAGCATTGTGCATTATGAATTATGCATTAAGTAAAGGATAAAAATGGCATACAGAGACGAACACATCTGCGAATTTTTCAATTCTCGTGGCTTGATGATAGCCATGGGGATAGTGTATGTGGCAGTATCGCTGATGGCTTACCACGCTGCCATGGCGGAGCAAAATGCTACCGGAGTGCTCTTCCAAGAGGGCGATATGTGGATGGCGCATCCGCTGTGGTCGTATGGCATAAACACCCTCTGCGTGCTTGCCATCGTGCCCCTGGTGGTGCTGCTCAACAAAAGTTATACCTTTATTCGCGAAGTCACCCACGTGTATGGCACCCTTTTCTTGGCATTGCAGTTGGCATTTCCCTGCTTGTGCGTGAAATGGAACCCCGGCTCCGCCCTGTGCCTACTCATTGTGATCGTGCAGCTCATCATGTTTTCCACCTATCAGCGCAAAGAGGTGTCGCAAAAAAGGGTGTTTTTAGCCTTTTTCCTCATCTCGGCGTGTAGCTTGTATCACTATGCCTTTTTGGCTTTGGCGCTACCACTACTGATAGGATTTTTTCAGATGCGCGCCATGAATTTCCGTAGCATTTTGGCGATGCTCTTCGGACTCATCACGCCGTTCTGGCTCATGATATGCGTGTTCGTCCTCAACCCCGACTTGTTCACACAGCCCGACTTAGGTCTTGGCTTACAAATGGCGCCGGCCGAACAATTGCCCCTGCTCATCGGCATCGGGGTGGTGGCACTGCTCACCTTGGTGCTTAGTGTGCTCAACCTCACCAAAATCATCTCCTATCGCCTGCAGCTGCGCGTCTACAATTCGTTCTACCTGATTTTAGCGCTGTTTTGCGTGGTGATGATGGCAATCGACCACCACAATCTGCCGGTGTATCTGCCTATGCTCAACTATAGTTTATCAATCCAAATAGCTCAAGCCTTCACCATCCACACCGCCATGTCGCGCCGCTGGATATTGCTCACCGTGCTACTCGCCCTATGCGCCGGCAGCCACGCAGTATATTTATATGTGTAAGAAGAAGCCGATAGCTATTAGAAATTAGAAGATTTAAAGCAAAAAGACATTCGTCTTGAATAGCCGTTAGCTGTTAGCTGTTTAGTGGTTGGAGCCAAAAAGACATTCGTCTTAACTTCTTAACTTCTTTAACTTCTTAACTTCTAAAAAAATTCTTCTTAACTTCCGAAAAAATGCCTCGCTTATGAAAATCGTTATCGAAAGCCATATTCCCTTCATTCAAGGCTTGCTGGAGCCTTTCGCCGAGGTGTGCTACCTCGAAACCGAGCAAATCACCGCCGAAGCACTCCACGATGCACACGTGCTCATCACCCGCACCCGCACCAAGTGCAACGAAGCCTTGCTCCGCCACTCTGCCATCAAAATGATTGCCACCGCCACCATCGGCACCGACCACATCGACCTCGATTACTGCCGCCGCGCCGGCATCAAGGTGGTGAATGCTCCGGGATGCAATGCTCCCGCAGTGGCACAATGGGTGCTGGCATCGGTGGGCACTTGGATGCATCAAAAAGGCATTGCCTCTCCGCAAAACTTGGTGATGGGCGTGGTGGGCGTGGGTCACGTGGGCTCGATTGTGGCACGCTGGGCACAGCAAATGGGGTTTGAAGTGCTGCTTTGCGACCCTCCTCGCGCCGAACGCGAAGGCGATGCCGAATTTTCCTCCCTCAGCGAATTGCAAGTCCGATGCCATATCATCACTTTCCACACACCGCTCTACCGCGAAGGCGCCCTCTGCACCTATCACTTGTGCGATGCCGAATTTTTGGCGCATGCACCGCATTTGCAATTGCTGATGAATGCCGCTCGCGGACCCATTTGCCACAACGAGGCGTTGGCACAATGGCACGGCGATGTGGCTATCGACTGCTGGGAAAACGAGCCACACATACATCGGGCATTACTCCATAAAGCCATCGTTGCCACACCCCACATTGCGGGCTATTCCGCCGAAGGCAAACTCCGCGGCACGGCTATGGTGGTGGAAGCGCTCAACTGCGAATTTGGCTGGCACGCCACACCACAAGCCGCCGAAGCCCCCTACGAGGGCGCCGCCCTCCCTACTCTCCAAAGCGTGATGCAAAGCTACAACCCCCTACTCGACACCGCCCAACTCAAATCCAGCCCCACCCCCACCCACTTCGAACACCTCCGCAACCACTACCCCTTCCGCAAAGAAGTAAGAGATTAGCTACACTAACCACAGCACAGCCTCTAATTCCACCGCAAACAAAAAGCCCCGGAGGTATCTCCGAGGCAATGCGTTATGGGACAGACCGCGCCAGCAGCCGCGAAACTCGTGTGAGCGAACCTTTTCGGTCGAGACATCAGACTCGATTTACGATAGTCCAACGGCTTGTCGCATCGCCCTAATACAAGTATTTTACATTCGAGTTTTCGTTTATGGGCATAGTAAATTCGCAGCAACGGCGTCCGGTTTGACGTGAGGCGGCGATGGAGAAGCGGTCGAAATTCTCGGAGATATCCAGTTCACGGCTCAGGTTGATAGTCCAGCCATTGTTGAGGATAATCGCGCGGTTGTAGTCTGCCTCAAACTTATATGTAAACTCAATGCTGCCCCGAGCTTGAATTAAAGTTATCCCGCCAATCAAATTCTTGAATAACGAAAATGACACAAATCTTTCGTCACAATGAACCCTCAAAAACGACGCAAACGACAAGCCACTCCCTGTAAGTGGATGTGTCTTTCTTCAGCAAAATCACCTTATTCAGAAGCCCACGAAAAGAAATCCAAGCGAAAAAGCTACCATTTGGTTATCGCCATATATCTCAGTAGAAAAATTTAATACAAATAATATCTCGTTGGTTTTCAAGTGTTTGTTGATTTTGCATTATAGTAAATTTGTTGCTGAATTTTGATTTAAAAAAAATAATTCTCAATTTTGCAATTGCAAGCACTAAAATTTACTTTCAATGTCAGTTACATTTAAAACCACAGAGCCTTTCTACCTCAATTTTGACCTAAGTGTGGTAATCCCTTTCTACAGGAAGATGAGAGAGTTTAGGAGTGTGTTTCCCAAAAACAGAAAATATCTTGAGCGTAACGGCATAGAGGTGGTGATTGTTCTCGACACGCCCGAAGAATCTCAGGAATTACAAGACTTTATATTGCAGTATCCATTTGTGAACTGGCGCATTGTGATGAATGATAAGCCTCATGAATGGCGAAATCCCGCAAAGCCACTGAATGTGGGCATAAGGTTCGCAACGAAGCGTTTTGTAATGGTGTGTTCCCCCGAATCGGAAATGGTAACCGATGTAATAGCTATTTTGCGTAAGTCGTTTGACGACTACTCCGATTTCCCGCATTATGCTATTGGCAGAGTTTGTTTCGCCGACGAGGAAGAAGTGACTGAAGCCAATTTCAATCAATATCAGTTTATTCCTTTTGGCAGCATTATGTTTGAAAAGTGCCATGCCGAGCAAATTCATGGGTATGACGAGACTCTCTCAAAGTGGGGTGGCGACGACAATAATTTTCGTTCTCGCCTTGACATGATTGGCGTAAAGGAACTTTATTTTAATGAGGCGATGATGGCGCATCGCGATATTGATAATCAGGAGGGCAAGGTGAGAAGGGGAAAGCCTTTTGAAAAAACGCCAAATGAAGTGTTGCGTCATTTCTTTTTCCCCGAAAAGGCTATAGCTAACGAAGATAACTGGGGAACGGATTTTAATATGCTGGTGTATGATTGGCGAAATAAACCATCGTCATCAGAGGGGCAATTGGAGAACTTTTGCTGTAAAAACTTCACAGAGCATAGTATAGCCACCCATTTTGGAGGCAAGTCATATCCAGTGCTTCTGCTAGTCCAGAGCTATAATGAGAGTGGCAGAATCATATCGTTTCTAGAGAATGTTTCGCCCTTGTTTGATGGAATCATATTGCTTGACGATGGCAGCAACGATGGTACTTATGAGCTTGCGCGGAGCGACAAGTTGCTTTTCAAGTGCAAGAAACGCCGCACAGAATTCAATGACTTGCTGAACAGGAATTTGCTGCTAAAGTTGGCATCATTCGTTAACCATCAAGTCGCTTTTTTCCTTGATGTGGATGAAATGCTCGATGAACGGTTCTGCGATGTTCGTCAGTATGTGCGTAGAGATGTCGCAGATGCTTATATGGTTCCATATATTCATCTTTGGGATACCCCGGACACTTTCAATGAGCAATACCCTAGCTCGATTGATGGCATGTGTTTCCGGTATAAGATGATTCGAAACATCGGTCATACACAAATATTCTCCAATAGAGGCAAGCTCCATTTTCATCAAGCTCCCACGTTGGGGAAATCAGCTATTGCCGATAGTCTATTAGTTTTGCATTATGGTCTTTTGTCTGCAGAAGATAGAAAAGCAAAATATGACTTCTATATGGCAGAAGACACAGACGGATGTCAGAGTAGTTATGAGCATTTCGGCGAAAAGGCACACCCCTCATTAAACAATGTGGCTGAATTGACTATGCAAAAGTTGTGCCAGCTGTCGCAAAAACTAATATCCAGGTCATTATGAAAATATATTTAACGGCAACCAGCACACTGGCAAAGTACAGTATGCTTTATGAGAATCTATGTCAAATCTTCTCGAAAGAGAATGCTTTTGAAATAATTGATGTGTGCAATGACGCAGATTGCGTTGTGAGCGTTGGCGACATAACAAATGAGATTATTGAATGTAAACAAAAGTATAAAAAGGCGGTTGTCAGATTCCTTTTTAGGTCTGATATATCCCAATACTTTTACACGGATGTCACTCTGGTCGACCATACATTTTGGCTTTGCGACCTTGATCTCAACATTCTTTGTCCGTATCAACAGACGTCAGAAAAAATGGCAGTGCCTTTTGACTTCACTTTATCAGAAAATGGCAGGGGCGATGTGGCTAACAAGTTTGACATCTATGTGAATACAGGTGAATTTTTGTATGCTGACAGTGCGTTGTTTAAGATCCTGCGCACATTGAACAGGCTCACGCAATTGAAAATTGATGTGTGCAGCAAAAACGAAAGCATCAAGCATCTTACGAATGCCAACATCTGCATAACAGACAGCTGCAACGACATTGAAAACCATGTTAGACAAGCAAAAATAGTGATAGGCTCCGGCTTTGCTGTGCTTCTCGCCATAAAGCACCATAAACCGTTTATTGTACTTGGCGAGCGAGGCTATGGTGGTATACCAACTCCAAACAACATCGTGCAGTTTTATAATGAATTTTTCCAAGGGACAATAGGCGGTAGGCTTGACGGAGCATTGCCAGAGAACCTTGTTTATGAAGATATTGTCAGCATCCGAAATAATATGACAATACAAGACTTTTCAAGTGCCTTGTCACAGGAACTGCAGAAAAACATGGTCAGACTTATTGGGCGAATAAACCTCGTTGTGGCACAAAACCAGAATGCAGACTTTGACAATTTGGTTTTCAACACAGACTATACGATAATTAATGGTAATGGAAAATATTGGTTGCTCAACAGATTCACGCGATTTATAATTAAAAAATTATCTCGACAAGAAGTGGTTATTTTAAAGACATTGCTTGTGTCAAAGACCAAAATGATTGCAAAGTCAAATGAAGAGCTTGAAATATTGTTAGAGTTTAATCGAAAGAAAATACTGAAGTGGGAACAAAAATGTTCACACAATGTATGAGTAACATATTTTATTAACAACAAACAAAACAAAAAAAATGAAAGGAACAGATGAATTAAAAGAATTTGTTGAAGGTCTAGAAATGACTGTTTTGACAGAGGAAGATTCTATCTTATTGGATGGAATGGTCGGTACAAGCGGTACTACCGATGTTGGTTGTAATACCGATGTGAACTGCTCTAAAACAGGGTGTACTGTTGGAGCGAATAACTGTAACGGAGGAAATTGCATCTCTGGATGTGGGAAATAAATTGCAACAAACAATGTGTTGCTGATATTCTAAATACCAGCAACACATATTAATTAAAGAAGAATGAAATACAGTAAATACAACATACTTGTTAGATCCTCAACAAAGACGGATATAATTTATAATTCACTATCAGACAAATTTATTTTTTTGAGAAAAATTACTGCATATTTGATTTTGATGATAGTAGAAAGATGGATGCAGTGATGGAAAAACTTCTTTATAACATACATTACAAATGGAAAGACATTTTCTCTGTGTTTTGAGTAGAGAAATAAAATCTTCCAGCAATTAATCTGTTTAAGAAATATGAGCAACTATTATAAATTGAGTGTGGTTGTGGCTTTGTTCCTATTGCAAGCATTTAGTTTGAATGCTTATGTGATTAAGGGAACAGTTGTCGATGAGTCAGAAAAACCTATAAGAAAAGCTGTTGTAATTGGGCGTAATAGCGCTAACAAAGTAAAAGTTGGCGTTGAAACTGACCCTATGGGGCAATTTTCGTCTGTTAATATAATGGATTCAACCTTGTCGATAGAAATAAATAAAGATGGCTATGCGCCTGTCTATATAAATGTGACTGGAACTGATAACGAATTTGTCGATTTAGGCATAATCCGGCTAAATACACAAGTTGTCAATTTAGATGAAGTGACGGTTACAGCACAATCAGTAATCCAAAAACCAGATCGATATATCATAATACCATCTTCCGGAGAAATAACGCAGTCAGCAAATGGATTGTCATTGCTAAATATTTTGCAATATAAAATGCCCGGTCTTGTTGTAAATGAAACATTACAGAGCATAAAGGTCGATGACAAAACCCCTGTATTTAAAATCAATGGGAAACCCAGTAGTTTAAATCAATTCTTATCTTTGAGCCCACAAGAAGTTTTAAGAATAGAATACCATGACAACCCGGATGTCAGATACGAAAATAGACAGGTAATTAATGTATTATTAAAACCTCGTGAAGATGGAGGCTCTGTAGCAAGTAATTTGAGTTCAGCTATTAGTAACTATTCAGCTATGCAATAATATGGGCGCACTGATTGTGGGGATGCTGTT
>JBJECV010000164.1:0-28205 GCA_051871435.1 Sodaliphilus sp.
GCACCGATGGTGGTTTCCGACACGTTGGTAGGGAGGGTGTTATCGAGCGAAAAAGCCGTCCCCCCAAAGCGCTCTTTATAGTAATCGTGGTTGAGGTTAGCCCCCACAGCAAGGTTGTGGGCATCGCTGAGGTTGGATTCCCACATAAGTTGGGCGTAGCCGTTGGTTTGCCTCACATCGTATAGGGTGTTGCCAAAGCGGTGGTCGGCATCATGGATAGAGCCATACAGAATGAGGGCAAGGCTGGTGTTGTGGCCGTCGTTTCGCATCAGTGCATTTTTCCACTGCATCTCGTAGCGCTTAGTGTCCACGCTTATTTCGTAGCGAGGTATGGAAGCATCGGAGTGGCTGTGACTGCTCATACCGCTTTCGCGATTATCCACGAGCACGCGAGCCGAAAGTTGGCTGATAAAGCTCGGCGACAGATATGCCCAGCGGTGCATCACATTCACTTGGCGGACTCGTGGCATATCCATAAAGCCGTCGGAATTGGCATCGTGCTCGCTTTGGCGGTTTTCGAAGTGAGCAAGCAGGCTCGTAGACAATCGGTCGGAGAGGTGCACACTCGCATCGGCATTCACTTCTTCCCGCAGTTTGGAATCGAAATAGGCATTGCCCCGCACGCCATCTGTGGCTTGTGGTTTGAGATACTCAATATTGATTTGCCCGGTGGTGCTTTCGTAGCCGTTTTTCACGCTTGCCGCACCCTTGCTCACTTGAATGGATTGCATCCATGGGCCGGGCACGAATCCAAGTGAGTAGGGGATAGCTGCGCCACGCAGATTGGGCACATTTTCGGTGAGCATTTGCACGTAAGTGCCACTCAATCCGAGCAATTTGATTTGGCGTGCACCGGTGGCGGCATCGCTATAGCTTACATCCACAGAAGGATTGGTGGTGAACGATTCGCCCAAATTGCAACAGGCAGCACGCACCAATTGGGCTTGGCCTATGATTTCGGTGTTGGAAATGGCAGATTGGGCACGCAAACCGGTGCCGGCTTTCACCACCACCTCTTTCAATTCCTTGCTCATTTGCGAAGAATCGGGATTTGCAATAGTGTCGACACCTTCTGCCCACGCCTTCTGGCACAGCAAACAAAGAACGAGAGATAGTAAGGAACGGAACGTAGTCATATAAAAAATCTTTGTAATTTCGGTTGCAAAACTACAAAAATCCCCACATCTCTTTCTTACAGAATTTTGGATAAAAATTATATTTGCCGGTGGAGAGGTGTCTACAGCTCGTCGAGGCTACGGCGTGTGGCGGCTTTAGCGGAGCCGTGCATATCGCGAAATTCGCGAGGCGATAAGCCGGTAACTTGCTTAAATTGCGAACTGAGGTGCGCCGGACTGCTATACCCTAAATCCCAGGCTATTTCGCTGAGCGATTGCTCGCTATAAAACATCAATTCTTTCACATATTCAATGCGCTGATTAATGCAGTAGCGCTCAATGGTGATGCCGCACACTTCGCTGAAAAGATGGCTCAAAGCGCTATAGTCGCGCGCCAATTTCGAGGAGAGCCATACCGATAATTTCGGCCTATTGGGAAGGTTTCTTACCCACTCAATCACAGCCCCTTTAATGCGCTCCACCATAGCGGTGCGCGGGTCGTCGAGCAATTCAAAGCCTTCGTCGGCAAGGCTGGTGGCAATGCTCGATTTGGTGTCGGCGCTGATATCTTCAGCCACCACAGCTTCGCCGAGCGCAATTTCCACCACTTCCAGTTTGTGCGATTGCAAAATGCGGCGCACTGCAGCAATGCAGCGAGGGCACACCATATTTTTCACCTTAATAATCGTCATAAAAAAATCCCTTCAGTTTTCAAAAATTGCAAATTTTGATAAAATCGGCGAATTTACCAAAATTTTAAGCCATTTTTTAGCATTTTTTTCGGTGGTGGGGGTTCGCCGACTTGCTTTTTCCAGCATACCAATACCAATGGCGCTTGATATGGGGCAGGAGCAAGATGATGGCAATGAAGCCGAGCTTGCCATGCCATCCGCCAATGCCCACGTGTCCGCACTTTATCCACAGCGGGATACACACCAATCCGGTTAAGAAAGTGAGAAAGAAAAACAAGGCGGTGAGTTTAAATCCCGGAGAATGGTGACTAATGATTCGGCGCCACCATTCGCCCACTTTACGCCAATGTAGCCACAAATGCCACAATGTAAACACCATAAAGCAAACACATACTATGATGTGCAACCAAGTGAACACCTCACAACTGATGCCAAACAACGGCTCGCCATGCTGGCACTCCAGCACTATGCCGCTTGTCAATGCTATCACCGTGAGCGCCAACAGGCTCCAATTGCACACCTTGAACTGATTCTTTTTCTTCATTTCTCTAAAAATATTTTTTGTTGTGAATTATGGTTGCAAATTTCGGTGTTTTTTATGTGAAATTCATTTCGTATATTTGCAGATAAATTCTATATATTTGCAGATAATGAAAAAAACAGCTATTCGTCACCAATTAGTGGACCATCAATTGCGATTGGGCGATGCTTCCACCCATCAAGTGGGCGACCCAAGAGAAAAATATGCCCAAGAATATCATTACCACAACACCTTAGAGGTGATAACCATCAAGCAAGGATGGATTCACGGGCTTGTGGGGGGCATGATTGGCAAAATCACTGAAGGTATGATCGTGGTGGTGGGCAACGATGTGCCACACTGTGTGCTGCGAGCCTCTGCCGACTGCAAGGCGGTGTTGGTGCACATTCCTTCGGAATTGCTCAAATGGGATGAAGAGCGATTTCCCGAATTGGCGCACGGCATCGACTATATCCGAAACAGCAAATCAGGCATTGTGTACAGTGATGCACAATTGGCGCGCACTGTGGCAACTCTTGCCGGCAAAATCGCCTCGGCTGAAGGATTTTTGCGCATATCATTGATGATGCGTTTGCTTCATATATTGAGCACCACCCCTCAGGCGTCCACTCTCCTGGCAGAGCAGCATCATGTGAATGTGAGCAGAGAGCATGAATCAGCTATCGATAGGGCTTATCGCTATGTGTATGAGCATTATTTACACGATTTTTCGCTACCGGAAATAGCGGCGTATGCCGGAATGAATGCGTCGGCGCTGTGCCGTGCGTTTAAGAAATCAAGTGGCTACACCATTTGGCAATTTTGCAATAGGCTACGTATAGAATATGCCTGCAATTTGCTGCTCACCACCAATATGACAACCCTCCAAATCGCCTATCAGTCGGGCTTTAACAGCTACCCACATTTTTCCACCCAATTCAAAGTCCACACCCATCTCACACCCTCGCAATACCGCACCGGCGCACCTTAAATCGAACGAAAACCAAAACGAAAACGAAAACCCATTTGTGAAACACTTGAAACACCTGAAACACCTGAAACACCGTGTTACTTGTTGACTCCCCAAAACGGCTCCAAAAAATCAATCCGGGGTAAAGGTAGTGCAACAAATCCGTCATGTCAATCCCAATAGAGCAATCTGCAAGTGCTTTTTTAAAATTGTGCGGGTTTAGGGATTGAGTTTTTGGGCGAGGAATTTGGCTGTGTAGGAGTTGGTGCATTTGGCCACTTGTTCGGGTGTGCCTTCTGCCACGATGGTACCGCCTTGAGCGCCACCTTCCGGCCCGAGGTCGATGATGTGGTCGGCACATTTAATGATGTCGAGGTTGTGCTCGATAATAATCACGGTGTGTCCCTTTTTCACCAGCATATCAAATGATTTTAGCAGCGTGTTGATGTCGTGGAAGTGTAGCCCTGTGGAGGGTTCATCGAAGATAAACACGGTGTGGCTGCGCTTCTCTCCGCTCATAAAATATGCCAATTTCACGCGTTGATTTTCACCACCGGAAAGGGTGGAAGATGATTGACCGAGTTTGATGTAGCCCAACCCCACATCTTGTAGGGGGCGGAGTCGGTTCACGATTTTTTTCTCATTATAGGTGTTTTCTTCCGAGAAAAAGTCGATGGCTTGGTTCACGGTCATTTCAAGGATGTCGGCAATGGTGTGTCCCCGATAGAGCACATCTAACGCACTTTGCGCAAATCGCTTCCCCTTGCAGGCATCGCAGGTGAGTGTGATATCTGCCATAAATTGCATTTCGATGGTGATAGAGCCATCTCCCTTACATTCTTCGCATCGTCCGCCACCGGAATTGAAAGAGAAGTAGCCGGCATTGTAGCCCATTTGTTTTGCCAATTGCTGTTGGGCAAAGAGAGCGCGAATTTCGTCGAAGGCTTTCAGGTAGGTGGCAGGATTACTTCTCGAAGATTTTCCAATAGGATTTTGGTCCACCATTTCCACGCCCGAAACCAGCTGCAAATCGCCCTCCAGCGAAGAAAACGAGCCCGGCGCATCGCCACTTTCTTCAAAGTGGCGCAAGAGCGCTTTGTAAAGAATGTCGTCCACGAGGGTCGACTTCCCGGAGCCACTCACACCGGTCACCACAGTCATCACGCCAATGGGGAATTTTGCGTCCACCGCCTTCAGATTGTTTTCGGAAGCGCCTTTAAGGAGGATATAATTGTTCCATTTTCTGCGCGAGCGAGGAATAGGAATGGAGAGTTCGCCGGTGAGATATTTGGTGGTGTAGCTGTTGGGAGCCGACACGATGGCATCCACATCGCCTTGGTACACAATTTCGCCACCGCGGCGTCCGGCTTCGGGTCCCACATCAATCAGATAGTCGGCAGCGCGGATAATTTCCTCATCGTGTTCCACCACCACCACGGTGTTGCCCGCTTGCTGAAGCATTCGTAGCACATGAATCAGTTTTTCGGTATCGCGCGAATGGAGCCCGATGCTGGGTTCGTCTAAGATATAGATGCTACCCACCAGTGTGCTACCTAACGAGGTGGCCAAATTGATGCGCTGACTTTCGCCGCCTGATAGCGACGACGATAGCCGATTGAGTGTGAGATAGCTCAGCCCCACTTCGTTGAGATAGAGCAGTCGGCTATTGATTTCTTCGAGCAGTCGCTTAGCTACGATTTGCTCTTCCGGCTTTATTGACAGCTGCTGAAACCACTCGTAGAGTTCGCCCACGGGCATCAGCACCAGCTCGTGGATAGTTTTGCCGCCCACTTTCACGTATGCCGTTTCGGGCTTTAATCGACTCCCTTTGCACACCGGGCAAGTGGTTTTGCCGGTGTATCGGCTAAGCATCACACGATTTTGAATAATGTAGGACTTGCTTTTCAGTTTCTCAAAGAAACCGTCGATGCCGGGAAATCCCGGAAATCCGTGCCAAAGCAAATCTTTCTGCTCAGCGGTGAGTTGGCAATAGGGGCGATGGATGGGAAAGCCCACTGAAGCCGCCAAGTGGATAAATTCATTTTTCCATTGGCTCATCACTTGCCCGCGCCAGCACATCACGGCATCTTCGTAGATGGAGAGCGTTTTGTTGGGCGCCACCAAATTTTCGTCAATGCCCACCACACGCCCGAATCCTTCACATTCCGGGCAAGCCCCGATGGGATTGTTGAAATTAAACATCAAATCGTTGGGCTCCTGAAATTGTATGCCATCGGCTTCAAATCGCTTCGAGAATTTGCGCTCTTCGGTGGAGCCATCGGCGAGCCACACTTTAATAATACATTCATCGTGTCCTTCATAAAAAGCGGTTTGCAACGAATCGAGCAGTCGTAAGTCATCTTCCTTATTGAGCGTAACGCTCACGCGGTCGATGAGCAAACGGTAGTCAGAAACCGGCTCATCGCCCTCCATCACCTCGGCAATGGGGTAGAAGCGTCCGTCTTTTTCCAATCGGGAGTAGCCACCTTTGGCGAGCACATCGAGTTGTTGAGTAAAATTGCGTGACTCCGGCACAATGATTTCGGTGAGCAATGCCACTCGGGTGCCCATAGGAAACGTGTTCACGAAATTCACCACATCTTGGGCAGTGTGTTTTTTCACCACTTCGCCCGAAATGGGAGAGAAGGTGGTGCCTACACGCGCAAAAAGCATTCGCAGATAGTCGTAGATTTCGGTGGAGGTGCCCACGGTGCTCCTCGAATTTCGGGTGTTCACCTTTTGCTCAATGGCAATGGCAGGAGGTAATCCCTTGATGAAGTCGCAGTCGGGTTTCGACATTCTTCCCAAAAACTGGCGCGCATACGCCGAGAGGCTCTCCACATAGCGGCGCTGACCTTCGGCATAGAGCGTGTCGAACGCCAACGACGATTTTCCTGAGCCGGAAAGCCCGGTAATCACCACAAATTTATTTCGCGGGATGCGCACATCCACATTTTTAAGATTATTGACGCGCGAACCTTTTATAATAATGTCTGTATTCGTCATGTGGCACACAAAATAAGAGTGCAAATTTACGAAATCCCCCTCAATCTCGAAAGTTTCGTAATGAATAGAAATGCTAATTTTCGCTAAATATTCGCCAAAATGTTTGCAGATATGAAAATCAATTTATAATTTTATACCTTAGAAAAAATGGTCAATCCTTTTTTATCACTAAAAATTACTATTATTAATCACATAAAGGAGAATTATTATGAAACCTATCAACATTGTTATGGCTGTGGTTGGCGGCGTGATAGCCGGAGCAGCAGTGGGCTTATTATTCGCTCCCGACAAAGGTTCCAACACCCGTGCAAAGATTGTTGATGCCGTGAAAAAAGCCGGCATTAAGCTCAAACCTCAAAAGATGGACGAACTCGTGGACGACATTACCGAGGAAATAGAAAAAAGTTTGTAATCCCTAAAAATAATAAGCATTTATGAAAGCATTATTATATTCATTTATTGGTGGCGCCCTTGTGGGCTGCGCCTTAGCTATTTTGTTTGCACCCGAAAAGGGCGAAGACACTCGCAAGCGCATTAAAGAATTGCTCAAGAAAAAAGGTATTGATTTCACCGACGACGAAGTGGAACGCCTCGTGGACCAAATCAGTGCCCAAATCGAGCAATAATTATTCACGCATAGAAAAAAATGGTGACGCGGCACCTGTGCCGGCAATCACTTGGCCATGTGCCGCGTCAGCATTATTCATCAACTCACTAATCAATCACATTCACATATATTATTATGGCTGAGGTGGACTACAAATCACTATTTGAGAAAGTAAAAGCATTTCTGCAATCCAAATATCAGTATTCAAAACTCACATTGGCAGAAATCTTGTCGATTCTTTTAGCGCGCATAGCCATTTGCGCAGTTGCGTTTTTGTGCTTTTTCGTGGTGCTATTGTATCTATCGCAAGCGCTGGTGAATGTGTTGATAGCCTCATTCAATAGTGTGGCGATGGCGTATGTGGCGGTGGCAGGCTTGTGGTTGGCGCTCTGCTTGCTACTGTTCGTTTTCAAAACTCCGCTCATTATCAACCCCATCACCAAATTTGTGACCAAATTAATGTTTAACCCCGACGACGCAGAAAAATAACAGTTTATGGCAACTACATCCAACACTTGGCGAGGCATGACATTGGAAGAACTCCGGATGAAAAGAGCAAAAGCTCTGATTATGGCGGAGGTGAATAAGGCACAATTGGTGACAAGTTATGAGCTGGCAAAAAGCAAAACTCGCAACCACGGCATCAGGGCATTGATTTTTAATGAAAATGTGCTCAGCGGATTGAAATTTACCGACTATCTGCTGATAGGGGCGAAAACTGCTATGCTGGGCGCTAAACTATGGAAAAAGTATAGAAAATAAGGCACAAAAAGCCGACTTTTTGTAAGCAAAAATGCATTTTTTTTGATTTTTTTCGTAAAAAAGATGCTCAATTATAAAAAATGGTGTATATTTGCACTTAAATTCTTTAATCAAACAACGGATTTACCAACTTAAAACAATTGCCTATCGATACATAACTACCTATTTAACAGAAAAATAGATTAGTGATGGAAACATTAAAAGAGAGAAGCGACGAACGCTTAATCGCTCTATATGTTGATGGCAATAACCAGGCTTTTGACGAGCTTATCGACCGTCATAAAGACCGTGTGTATTCCTACATTCTACGTTATGTAAAAAATCCGGAGTTGGCCGACGACATCTTCCAAGAAACGTTTGTGAAAGCCATTGTCACCATAAAGCAAAACCGCTATGTGGAAAACGGGCGTTTCTCGGCATGGATTACCCGCATAGCGCACAATTTGATTTTTGATTATTTCCGAAAAGAAAAATCGGAGAATTTGCAGTCGACCGACGCCGGCGATATCAATATCCTCAATCGCAAAGAATTGAGCGAAGCCACGGTGGAAGACCATATCATTCTCTCGCAAATCGAAACCGACATCCACCGCCTGATTATGGCACTGCCCGACAATCAGCGCGAGGTGCTCCAGCTTCGCTACTTTAAGGATATGAGCTTTAAAGAAATAGCCATGCTTACCAATGTGAGCATCAACACCGCATTGGGACGTATGCGCTATGCCATCCTGAATATGCGTAAAATGGCAGAAGAAAACCATATTTCATTATCGCTGTGAAGCGAGTCTTTTCATTTTCCATTGCTCCGTTTTGCCACTTAACCTCATGGCAAAACGGAGTTTTCTTTTGTATTGGCACAAAAATTGCTGCTTGATTTTGAGGCAAAAACGCCGTGTGACGAATTTTTCGTAAGAAAAAAATGGCCTCAAATTTGTCTATTGCGCAGAATAGCAGTAATTTTGTAGGCTCAACGTGTTTTACAACCGAAAATTAAATCATATAATAAAAAATACTTTATCACAAAAGATGAACGTAACTTTCGACAAACAAGGCAACGTGAATGGCGTGCTCTCCATCGCTATCACACAAGATGATTATCAAGCAGAAGTAAAGAAAAAATTGTCCGAACTGGGCAGAAAATACCCGGTGAAAGGTTTCCGCCCGGGTCATGTGCCCGCTTCATTGCTGAAGAAAATGTATGGCGAAGAAGTGCTCGTACAAGTGGTGGAACGCCAAGTGGGAAGCGCTCTGAACAGCTATATCGTGGACAACAAACTCGATGTGCTGGGCGAACCTATGATTGCTCCCGACACCAAAGTGGACTTCTCGAAAGACACCGATTTTGAATTCAAATTTGAAATGGGTCTTACTCCTGAATTTGATATCAAGCTCGATAAGCGCGTGAAAATCCCTTACTACACCATCGAAGTGAGCCAAGAGATGATAGATTCGCAAGTTGCATCGTTGAAAAAACGCTATGGCAAGCAAGTGGCCGGCGAAGCAGTGAATGAAGATGCCCTCGTGAAAGGCGAAATGGTGGAACTCGATGCCGAAGGCGCTCCTAAAGCCGACGGCTTGAAGGTGGAAAAAGCTGTGTTCTCGCCACGCTATTTGAAAAACGATGACGAAAAAGCAAAATTCGTGGGCGCTAAGTTGGGCGATATGGTGGTCTACAATCCATTCAAAGCCACTGACGGCAACCTCACCGAACTGGCTTCTCTGCTGAATGTAGAAAAAGAGCAAGCTAACACTGAAAGCGACTTCCAATTCCTTATCAATGAAATATTGGTGAACCAAGACGCTGAAATGAACCAAGAATTTTTCGACGATGTGCTCGGAAAAGACGTGGCTAAAAGCGAAGAAGAGTTCATCGAAAAGGTGAAAGAAATGCTCGCCAATCAGCTCAAAAACGATAGCAACTATCGCTTCACCGTGGATGCAGAACGCGTGCTTTGCAAGAAAGTGGGCGATTTGGAATTGCCCGACGAATTCCTCAAGCGCTTCTTGGTGGCTCGTAGCAAAGAAGAAAACCCCGAGCAACACGTGGAAGAAAACTACGCAAAAACTCGCACGCAAATTCAATGGCAGCTCATCAAAGAACGTGTGGCTCGCAACTTAGAATTGAAGGTGGAAGAAGAAGATTTGCTTCGCTTCGCTCGCTACTATGCTGCACAGCAATTCGCTCAATACGGCATGTCGAACCTCCCCGAAGATGTGATTGAACGCTATGCGAAAGAATTGCTTCAAAAAGACGACGTGAAGAGCGATATCCAAAATCGCGCTTTCGAAGACAAAGTGTTTGCCGCTATTCAATCGGCAGTGACCATGGATGAGAAAAAGGTGACTGTGGATGAATTCAACAAACTTTTTGAATCCGATAAATAATCTCTCTTGATCATATAGCATCGAGGGCGACTGATGAAAAGAATGTGGTCGCTCTCGATTGCTTTAATCCTGAAATTTTGATAACTCTTTAAATCATTACAATATGAACCACGATTTCAGAAAATATGCTGTTCATCACTTGGGTATGAATGGCTTGGCACTCGACCAATACACCTCGCAGGTGACCGATAGTTATATCTCTCCCACCATTATTGAGGAACGCAAACTCAATGTGGCTCAAATGGATGTGTTCTCGCGCTTGATGATGGACCGAATCATTTTCTTGGGCACACAAGTAGACGATTACACTGCCAATGTGATACAAGCACAATTGCTCTACCTCGATTCGTGCGATCCTGGCAAAGATGTGTCGATTTATATCAATTCCCCCGGCGGCTCGGTGTATGCCGGATTGGGTATCTACGACACCATGCAATACATCCAAAGCGATGTGTCGACCATCTGCACCGGTATGGCAGCATCTATGGCTGCCGTGCTGTTGGTGGCAGGCGAGAAAGGCAAACGCTTTGCACTGAAGCACTCGCGCGTGATGATTCACCAGCCTATGGGCGGCATTCAAGGTCAAGCCTCCGATATCGAAATCACTTCGCGCGAAATTTTGAAACTCAAAAACGAACTCTACACCATCATCAGCCAGCATTCAGGCCAGCCTTTCGATAAGGTGTACCAAGACAGCGACCGCGACTATTGGATGACTTCGCAAGAGGCTGTGGAATATGGTATGATTGATAATGTGCTTGAAAAGAGCAAATAATCACATTCGCTATGCTGAAAAAAAAACAAGAATTAGAATGTAGCTTTTGCGGCCGTACGAGCAGCCAGGTGTCGCTGATGATGCCCGGCGTGAACGGCTGCATTTGCGACGAATGTGCCGAGCGCGCCCACCAAGTGGCGCAAGAATACTTGGGCAAAATAAGAGATGCCGAAGTGGGCGAACTCGATTTGGCATCGCTACCTAAGCCCGATGAAATTAAGAATTTTCTCGACGCTTACGTCATTGGGCAAGATGTGGCAAAAAAGTATCTCTCGGTGGCTGTCTACAACCACTACAAGCGATTGGCGCAGGAAAAAACCGCCGACGATGTGGAAATTGAAAAGTCTAACATTATTATTGTGGGACCCACCGGCACGGGAAAAACCCTTCTTGCCAAAACCATTGCCAAGCTCCTTCAGGTGCCTTTTGCCATTGTGGATGCCACAGTGCTCACCGAAGCCGGCTATGTGGGAGAAGATATTGAAAGCCTTCTCGTGCGTCTGCTTCAAGCCTGCGACTACAATGTGAAGAAAGCCGAAATGGGTATCGTTTTCATCGATGAAATCGACAAAATTTCGCGCAAAAGCGACAATCCTTCCATCACTCGAGATGTGGGTGGAGAAGGGGTGCAACAAGGACTGCTCAAACTCTTGGAAGGCTCCGTGGTGAATGTGCCGCCTCAAGGCGGACGCAAGCATCCCGACCAAATAATGATTCCGGTGGACACCAAAAACATTCTCTTTATTTGTGGTGGCGCCTTTGAAGGTATCGATCGCAAAATTGCACAGCGCCTCAACACTCAGGTGGTGGGCTTTGGCACCGACACCAAGTATCGCAGACTCGAGCAGCAGCGCTTGCTCAATTTTGTGGCGCCGCAAGACCTCCGTTCCTTTGGCTTGATTCCGGAAATTATCGGACGCTTGCCGGTGCTCACCAATTTGGAACCGCTCGACAATGATGCCCTGCGCAGAATTCTTACCGAGCCCAAAAATGCCATCACTAAGCAATTCGAAAAGCTCTTTATGATGGATGGCGTGAAATTGGTGATTGAAGACGAAGTGCTCGACTACATCGTGTCGAAGGCGGTGGAATACAAATTGGGCGCTCGCGGATTGCGCTCGCTATTTGAAACCATCATGACTGAGGCTATGTATGAAGTGCCGTCGATGGGCGTGAAGGAATATAAAGTGACTTTGGAATATGCAAAAGAGCAACTTGGAAAATCAAATTACGAGCTGCTGAAAGACGCAAATTAAATTTTTTAGTAAAAAAATCTTTTTTCGGGACAAACAAATGAAAAAAAATTTGTTTGTCCCGTTCAATTTTATTAAATTTGTGTTTCAAACGAGCCTTATTTGATATTACAACTATGCCTGATATTAAAAAAATCACAGCGGAATTAAAAAAGCATTTTGGTTTCGACACTTTTAAAGTGAACCAAGAAGAAATCATTCTCAATCTCCTATCGGAGAAAGATACTTTCGTGCTTATGCCCACGGGAGGAGGCAAATCGTTGTGCTATCAATTGCCCTCCTTAATGATGGAGGGCACCGCCATAGTGATATCGCCACTGATTGCATTGATGAAAAATCAGGTGGACGCAATGAGGCATTACAGCGAAGACGATAGCATTGCCCACTTCCTCAATTCGTCGCTGAATCGACAAGCCATCGATTTAGTGAAGGAAGATGTGCTCGCGGGCAAAACCAAACTGCTCTATGTGGCTCCCGAATCGTTCACTAAAAAAGAATACCTCGACTTTCTGCGAAATGTGAAGGTGTCGTTTTATGCAGTGGATGAAGCACACTGTATTTCGGAATGGGGACACGATTTCAGAAAAGAATATCGCAATATCAGGCAAAACATCGACCAAATAGGCCGACGCCCCATTATCGCGCTCACCGCCACTGCCACACCTAAGGTGCAGCACGATATTATGAAAAATCTCAACATCCTCGACGCCACTGTGTATAAATCTTCGTTCAATCGACCCAATCTCTACTACGAGGTGCGCCCCAAAACCGAAAATGTGGACAAAGAAATTATCCGCTTCGTGAAATCAATGAGCGGAAAATCAGGCATTATTTACTGCTTGAGCCGCAAAATGGTGGAAGATTTGGCAGATATTTTGAATGTGAACGATATCAAAGCACTCCCGTATCATGCCGGTATGGATAGCGCACAGCGGTCGGAAAATCAAGACAAATTCCTCAAAGACGATGTGCAGGTGATTGTGGCCACCATTGCCTTTGGTATGGGTATCGATAAGCCGGATGTGAGATTCGTGATTCACTACGACATTCCCAAAAGCCTCGAAGGATATTATCAAGAAACCGGACGCGCCGGCAGAGACGGCGGAGAGGGGAGGAGCATCACTTTCTACGCCAAAAAGGACTTGATGAAACTCCAAAAATTTATGCAAGTGAAGCCGCTGGCTGAACAAGAAATTGGAAAACTGCTACTCGCCGAAACGGCGCAGTATGCCGAGTCGTCGGTGTGCCGAAGGAAAACGCTGCTCAAATATTTCGGCGAAGAATATCAGCAAGACAACTGCCACTGCTGCGACAACTGCTTGTATCCCAAAGAAAAAGAAAATGCAAGCGAAGAACTCCGAGCACTGCTCGAAGCCATTATCCTGCTCAAAGGCAAGTATAAATTAAATGATATTATCAATTTCTTGCTCGGTGTCAAAACCAAAGAAATTCTGGAATTTAAACTCGATGCCTACGATGAATTCGGCTCCATTCCTCACCGCGACGATAAATTTATCAAAACCGTGCTTTATCAAGCACGCGTGTTTGGCTATATCACTTGCGACATTGATAGCAATCGCAAACTCCAAGTCACTCCTAAAGGTGAAGAATTTCTCAATAGCAAAGAAGAATTCTTTATTGTGCACGACAGAGATTTCTCCGAAACCGACAACGTGGTGATTCAAACCTCTGCCAACTCCGTTCTCGACCCCGAACTCTATTCCATACTCACCGATTTGCGCAAGCAAATTTCCGACCAACTCAATGTGCCGCCCTATGTGATTTTCCAAGAGCCTACACTCGAGGATATGTGCTCGCTTTATCCCATCACACTCGAAGAACTGAAAAATATGCGCGGTGTGGGCGACGGAAAAGTGAAAAGATACGGACAAAAATTCGTGGATATCATCAAAAAATATGTGGAAGAAAATGAAATAGAACGACCCGAAGATATCCGCGTGCGATCGAGAGCCAATAAGAGCCAATATAAAATTGCTATCGTGCAAGCCGTCGACAAAAAAGTGGACCTCGATTCCATTGCCGAATCCAATCACCTGTCGTTCGACGAATTGCTTAAAGAATTGGAATCTATCGTGTATTCAGGCACCAAAATCAATATCAATTACTACGTGAATAAGATAATGGATGAAGAATGTGTGGCCGACATCACCGACTATTTCATGGAAAGCGAAACCGACAACATGAAAGAAGCACTCAAAGAATTAGGCTCAGAATACACCGAAGAAGAAATCCGACTCGTAAGAATCAAATTCACCAGCGAAATGGCAAACTAATCCCTACCCAAACATCATTCACTGCCATCTTGCTCTATTGGGATTGACATCATCTCACCCCATACACTATCTTTGCCCCAAGTTCTTTGATTTATTTGGGAGCCGTTTTGGGAACGAGTCAACAAGTGACACGGTGTTTCAGGTGTTTCAGGTGTTTCAGGTGTTTCGGTTTTATGTTTGGCGAGCGTCGAAAAATTGAGAAGTTTGCCTAATTCGTGACTCCAAAACACAAGAGCGCAAGGTCCCTTTTCTGCTATCTGCTGCGCTAAAAATTAACTTTTAAGATTTTTTTGCCGCTTTTTTTATGAAAACCCGTGAAAAATGAGTAATTTTGTGTGCAATAAGTGAACAAGTAAGATTCTCTTGTTTTATTTTCTGCTGAAAATATTTTTAAAATAAGAATATATGTCATTTATTGCTGATCGTGTAAAAATGGATGGACTCACATTCGATGATGTCCTCCTGATTCCCGCGTATTCCGAAGTGTTGCCCAACAACGTAAATCTTCACACCAAATTCTCCCGTAACATCACCCTTAATGTGCCGCTTGTGTCGGCAGCAATGGACACCGTCACTGAGGCTGCATTGGCTATTGCTATTGCTCGCGAGGGCGGTATCGGTGTCATTCACAAAAACATGAGCATCGAGGAGCAGGCGCGTCAAGTGCATACGGTGAAACGTGCAGAAAATGGTATGATTTACGACCCCGTTACCATTAGGAGAGGTTCAAAGGTGATGGACGCTCTTAATATTATGAGTGAGTATCACATTGGCGGTATTCCTGTGGTGGACGAAAACAAGAAGCTGGTGGGTATTGTCACCAACCGCGATTTGAGATTCGAAAAAGATGTGAATCGCAAAATCGACGAGGTGATGACCAGCGACCACTTGGTAACCACATCTTCCTCTACCAACCTCGACGAGGCGGCTGAAATTCTTCAAAAACACAAAATTGAGAAACTGCCCGTGGTGGATAAAGATGGAAAATTGATTGGATTGGTTACTTATAAAGATATCACCAAAGCAAAAGACAAACCCAATGCTTGCAAAGATGCTTTAGGACGCTTGCGTGTGGCAGCGGGTATTGGCGTTACGGCTGATAGCTTGAAGCGTGCGGAAGCACTGGTGGAAGCCGGTGTGGATGCCATTGTAATCGACACGGCGCACGGTCATTCCAAAGGTGTGGTGAAGGTGCTTCAAGATGTGAAGCGCTCTTTCCCGCAAATTGATGTGGTGGTGGGCAATATTGCCACCGGCGAAGCAGCCAAATTCTTAGTGGAAAATGGTGCCGACGGTGTGAAGGTGGGCATTGGCCCGGGCTCAATTTGCACCACTCGCGTGATTGCCGGCATTGGCGTGCCGCAGTTGAGCGCCGTTTACGATGTGGCTAAAGCCCTCGAAGGCACCGGCGTGCCCTTGATTGCCGATGGTGGTATTCGCTATTCGGGCGACATCGTGAAAGCCCTCGCTGCCGGCGCCTATTCGGTGATGCTTGGCGGTATGTTTGCCGGCGTGGAAGAATCGCCCGGCGACACCATTATTTTCAATGGCAGAAAGTATAAATCATATCGCGGAATGGGTTCGCTCGAGGCTATGGAAAAGGGCTCAAAAGACCGTTATTTCCAAAATTCCGTTACCGATACCAAAAAATTGGTGCCCGAAGGTATTGCCGCACGTGTGCCTTACAAAGGCTCGCTCTACGAAGTGGTGTATCAAATGGTGGGCGGCTTGCGTGCCGGTATGGGCTATTGCGGTGCTGAAACCATCGAGAAGCTCCACCATGCGCAATTTGTGCGCATCACCAATGCCGGTGTGGCAGAGAGTCATCCCCATGATGTGGCTATCACCAGCGAGGCGCCCAATTATAGCCGCGGATAAATTCAATTTTTTAGCGAATGTGAATATAATAAAACCCACATTTTTTCGTTTTACTTATCGACTATAACACATTGAATATATATTGATATTATGAAAATTAAATTGATGACATGTGCCCTCATCGGCTCTGTGTGCTTGGCTTTCGCTGCCACCGACCCTGTGCTGATGACCATTAACGGGAAAGATATTCATCTTTCGGAATTTGAATACCTTTACAAAAAGAACAACCAGCAACAGATTGAGAAAGAAACACTCGACCAGTATGTGGACCGCTTTGTTACCTATAAGCAAAAGGTGGCAGATGCTGAAGCTGAACGAATCGACACGCTGAAGTCGTTTGTGGCAGAATTCAACGGCTACAAAGAGGGGATGGTGAAAGACTTTCTTGAAGACACCACTGTGAATGTGCGCCTCGAGCAAGAAGCCTACGCCAGAATGCAAGAAAATGTGGATATCGACCACATTATGATGCCTTTAGGTAGAGACTTCAACGACAATAAAGCCGTGCTCGCTCGCCTCGACAGTATTCGCACTTGTGTGCTCAATGGCGAAGATTGGGCCACTTTGGCTAAGAAATACTCGTCAGATCCCTCTGTGAAGCGTAACGATGGTCACTATGGCTTCACTGCTTCGGGCATTTATCCTTACGTGTGGGAACAAGTGGCTTACTCCACTCCCGTGGGCGAAATTTGCAAGCCTTTCCGTACCGATTTCGGCAATCACCTGATTCGTGTGAATGCCCGTAGGAAAGACCCCGGCCAAGTGGAAGTGGAGCACATTATGCTCATGACACGCAATCTCACCGATTCGGCTAAGGCTATCGCTTACAGCAAAATCGTGGAGATTCACGACTCAGTGCTCAATGGTGCCAACTTCGAGGAAATGGCGAAGAAATATAGCGACGACAAAGCCTCTGCCGTGAAGGGCGGCAAATTGCCTGTGTTTGGCGTAAATAAAATGGTGCCTGAATTTGAAAAAGTGGCTTTCGCACTGAAAGATGGCGAAATCTCCATTCCATTCGAATCACAATTTGGCTATCACATTGTGAAAAAAATCTCCTCCAAGCCGGTGCCCACTTTTGAAGAAGCATTGCCCGCCATTAAACGCGCTATCAGCTTCGACGAGCGCAGCCAAATGGCACGCCAAGCTAAGGTGGAAGAGGTGAAGAAAATGTACAACTATAAGGCGTATGATGAACCTTTCCGTGCTTATTTAACCAAAGAATTGAAAAAGCACGGCGGCTACGACTCCGCTTTCGTGAAAGATGTGCTTGCAAAATCTAAATTCACCATCTATTCCTATGCCAATGTGAAAGTGCCGGCATCGGTGCTTGCCTCTAAGGTGAATCCGAAGGCAAAATATGATATCCCTGGGGCTGCCGCTAATATTGCAGGACAAATCCCAACTATTGCCGAAAGAGAAATTTATCAATATTATGTGGATAATTTAATCAACGACAATGCTGAATACCGCAATCTCATCAACGAATATCGCGATGGCATGCTCTTGTTTGAAATTAGCAACAAGAAGGTGTGGGATGCTGCAAGCAAAGACACCGAAGGTTTGCAAAAATTCTTTGAAGCAAATCGTGCAAAATATAATTGGACCGCTCCTCACTTTAAGGGTATCATTCTTTCCGCAAAAACCGACTCCGTGTTGCAAGCTGTGAAAGCGATGATTCCTACGTTGGGCGCCGACACCCTCACCAACACGCTCTACAAAGAATTCTCGGGCAAGATTAAAATGGAAAGAATGCTATTCGCCCAAGGCGAAAACGATGTGGTCGACGCTGTGGTGTTTGGACATTCGGAATCCACCGGCAATGCAAAATATCCCTATGCAATGGTGATTGAAGGCGGTGTGATCAACCAACCCGAAGAAGCAAAAGATGTGAAGGGACAAGTTACCTCCGACTACCAAGACGTGCTCGAAAAAGCATGGCTCTCGGAATTGAAGAAAAAATACCCGGCTAAAATCAACCGCAAGGTGCTTCAAATGGTGAAACCATAGCGGATGACCCCTCCATAGTGTTGAAAACCAACACATAAAATCCTACAAAAGTCTCTTTATGGCAACTAAGCCACTAAAGAGACTTTTATCTTTTATTTGCTAAATCACGCACTTGGGCACATTCTTTTAAAGATAATTATGGGAATTTGTTTTGCTATTTGCGCAAAATTTATGAAATTTGCATTTTATAAGGAATAAAGCCCTAAGCATAGTGCCGGCGGCTTTATTCACAAAGAATATCAACAAAAATTACGTTAACAGTGAAATTACGACTCCTTACCATTGGCTTATTTATCACAGCTGTGGGCTACTTGATGACCGCACAAAATAATATCGCGGAAGAAGTGGCTTGGATTGTGGGTGATGAAGCCATTTTTAAATCCGACATTGAAGAGCAATATCTGCAACTTCAATACGAGAGAACCCCAATCGACGGCAATCCCTATTGCGTGATTCCCGAACAGATGGCAATCGAAAAACTCTTCCTCCATCAAGCAAAAATCGATACAATTGAGGTGGCAAACTCCACCGTGCAGCAAAGTGTGGATGCGCGTATCAATTATTTTATTGCAAACTTGGGTTCTAAGGAAAAGGTGGAAGAATATTTCCGCAAACCCCTTCCCGAGATTCGCGAACAACTGATGAACACCGTGCGCGACCAATACACCATTCAGCAAGTGCAAAGCAATCTCACCAAGGATGTGAAAGCCACTCCCGCCGATGTGCGCAAATTTTATAATTCCATCCCCAAAGATTCCCTTCCTCTGATTCAAAAGCAAGTAGAGGTGGAAATCATTACCATCAATCCTGTGATTCCTCAGCAGGAAATTGATGAGGTGAAATCGCGTTTGCGCGACTATGCCCAAAGAGTAAACAATGGTGAAAGCGATTTCTCTACCCTTGCTTTGCTCTACTCGGAAGATGGCTCGGCAATGACCGGTGGCGAAATCGGATTCAAGAGCCGCAACGACTTGGTGACTGAATATGCCAATGTGGCTTTCAACCTCAACGACCCTAAGAAGGTGAGCAAAATTGTGGAAACAGAATTCGGCTACCACATCATTCAGCTGATTGAAAAGCGCGGTGACCGTATCAACACGCGCCACATTCTCCTCAAACCGAAGGTGAGCCAAAAAGACTTGGATTCGGCTGTGGCAAAACTCGATTCGCTCCGCAAAGATATCGTGGCTAATAAATACACTTTCGAACAAGCCGCCCTTTATGTGTCGCAAGACAAAGATTCGCGCAACAATAAGGGATTGATGTTGAACCCCAACACCCACACCACACTCTTTGAAATGGCTGATTTGCCCGATGATATCGGTAAGGTGGTCGACAAACTCAATGTGGGTGAAATGTCGGAGCCGTTTATCACCATCAATCAGAGCAACAACCGCCAGCAAGTGGCAATGGTGAAACTCGTGAGACGCATCGAAGCCCATAAAGCCGACCTTGCAGAAGATTTTCAAGTGCTAAAAACGATGTACGAAAATCAGCGTAAGAGCGATATCATCGATGAATGGGTGAAAGAAAAGCAGAGCAAAACCTATGTGCACATTAGTGAAGGGTGGCGCGATTGCGAATTTAAATACGATTGGCAAAAGAAATAATTTCGATTTAGGTGATATTTTTCTCACATATCTCACAGTCGGGGCATAAGGCTGCAAAATGCATCTTATGCCTTTTGACTCTTTTTATCAGCTCCTATGTCGTTAATGTAACGGCGCAAAACAGGGTGCCGGTGAAAACCACAAAATCCTCCAAACCGGGCAAGCCCTACGAGCCCTCCATACCTCAAGCAAATAGATACCAAGCCAATAAGGTGTTTTTGGAGCGTGCCGATTCTATGCTTTCGGCACCGGTGGAAAATCCCGCTAATTCCTATATCTTGCTGATGGGGAACATTGAGTTTTCCCGCGGTGATATGCACTTGTTTTGCGACAGCGCTCACTACTACGACCAAATCAATTCCATCGATGCTTTTGGCAATGTGAGAATGGAACGTGCCGACCACTTGAGCGGACGTGCCGACCAGCTACACTACAATGGCACTACCGAGGTGATGAATTTGGTGGGAAATGTGAGTATCACCAAAGACAACCGCACTTTATCCAGCCAAGCTATCGACTACTATGTGCCCACCAATGTGGGGAAATATACGTCGAACGGTAGGCTGGAAGACCCGAAAAATGTGCTTACCTCCATCGTGGGGGAATATAATTTCAATACGGATAATGCCGTGTTTACGAACAATGTGGACTTGGAGAACAGCAAAGATAATTACACAATGCACACCAATAAACTGCTCTACAGCACGCGCACCAATATTGCCACCTTGGTGGAAGCCACCGATATCATCTCGGATGAAAATAAAATCGTAACTTCGTCGGGCAACTACAATACCGACACCGAAGTAGCAAATTTATATGTAAAAAATGGTGTGCAACCTAAGCTATTTACCAAAGACGACCGTACGCTGGAAGGCGACACCATCCACTACGAAAGAGCATCGGGTGAAGGCACGGCTAAAGGTAATGTGACGGTGGTGGACCCTAAGCATAAAGCCATTCTCACCGGTGGATTCGGTTATCACAACGAAAAAACCAATGTGAGCTATGCCACTGATAGGGCATTGGCTCGCATCTACAATAAAGAAGATGCCAAGCTGGGCGAAAGAAGCGATACTTTGTTTTTTCACGGCGACACTATCACCACCATCCAAGAAGCCGACAAAAAGCGGGTGCTCACTGCCACCGGTGGCGTGAAATTCTACCGAAAGGATGTGCAAGGCATTTGCGGCAACTTATCGTTTGCGCAGCGCGACTCTATCCTCTATCTCTACAATCACCCCGTGGTGTGGAGCGGAGAACGCCAAATTTCGAGCGACAACGAAATTAGTGTGCACATGCGCGATAGCAGTTCGGTGGACTGGGCACTTATCCCTAACAAGGGATTGATTGTGGAGCATCTGGGCGAAATTTATTACAATCAGATTTCGGGCAAATACTTGAAAGCATTCTTTGAAAAATCTACACAGTACTTCGACGATGGCACCCAATCCACCAAAAATGAATTGCGCCATGCCGATGTGGAAGGAAATGTGAAAACGCTGTTTTTCCCGATGGAAAACGATTCCACCTACAATAAGTGTGTGCGCACCGAAAGCGGTTTTCTATCCATTGATTTAAAGCCGGGGCAAGAGGTGGATAAGGTGAAAATGTGGCCGGAGGTGAGCGGCACGGTCGTACCGCTATTTATCGCTAAGAAAGCCCAACTGAGGCTCGATGAATATCAGTGGTTTGACGATTTGCGTCCGAAGCTGCCCTACGAGGTGCTGGATATCTCGGAGGATATGCGCCATTTAATTAGTTTGCCCTACGAGAAATCCGCTCCCAAAGAAGATGCAAAGCCCATTGATGACGACCGCTATACCGATCCCGAGGCTGATGAGCAATCTTAATTTCGAGAGCCCGACGCGGCATAATTGATAATCTTTTTTCAGACCTGACGAAAATATGAGTGATGTCATTAAATTACTTCCGGATTCAGTAGCCAATCAAATTGCGGCAGGTGAGGTGATTCAGCGCCCGGCTTCCGTGATTAAAGAGTTGGTGGAAAATGCCATAGATGCGGGCGCCACCAGTGTGCAAATTGTGCTGAAGGACGCCGGAAGAACGCTCATACAAGTGATTGACAACGGTAAGGGTATGACCGAAACCGATGCGCGATTGGCTTTTGAGCGTCATAGCACTTCCAAAATATCGAAAGCGGAAGATTTGTTTTCGCTTCACACTATGGGTTTCCGTGGCGAGGCGCTTGCTTCAATTGCTGCCATAGCCCAGGTGGAGCTGCGCACTCGCGCAAAAGGAGCGCAATTGGGCACCAAAATCATTATCAATGCCTCCAAATGCGAAAGCCAAGAGGCGGATATGTGTCCGGAAGGTGCCAATTTTATGATTCGCAACATCTTCTTTAATGTGCCGGCTCGCAGAAAGTTTTTGAAAAGCAACCAGATAGAATTGAGCAATATCATCAAGGAATATGAGAAATTGGCTTTGGTGAACCATCAGGTGGATTTCTCGCTCACCAACAACGATAAATTGCTCAGTAAATATTTGGGTGGCTCGTTTAAGCAAAGAATTGCCGCAATTTGGGGCGTGAAAGTCGACCAGCATTTAGTGCCACTAAGCACCGATACTTCGCTGGTGCGCATCACCGGATTTATCAGCAAGCCGGAGGGCACGCGCAAGCGCAACTATTTGCAATTTATGTTTGTGAACGGACGCTTTATGCGCCATCCCTATTTCCACAAAGCCATCATGTCGAGTTACGAAGAACTGATTCCGGCTGATGAGCAACCCAACTATTTTTTGAATTTCACTGTCGACCCCGAAACGATTGACGTGAATATTCATCCTACCAAAACGGAGATTAAATTTGAAAACGAATTGCCGATTTGGCAAATATTGGTGGCATCGGTGAAAGAATCGCTTGGGCGCTTCAGTGCCGTGCCTCAGATTGATTTTGACACCAACGATGCTCCCGAAATACCGGCATACACCGGCGATACTCAGGTGGCTCCGCCGGCAGATGGCATCGACCCTGCTTACAATCCTTTTCAATCGTCGGGCTATGCACCCTCAAAGCCGTCATATAGCTCCGTTGGCGGTGGAGCAGGGCAGGGCTACTATTCTCAACATTCTATGCCCGACTGGGAGCAGTTGTATAGCAATTTTGAACGCGGCAAGCAAGAAGGCATATCCGCTATCACTGATGAAGATGTGGAGGCCTCGTTTAGCGATTTAGACCAAATTGCCCCGCTGAACGAAGACAAACAGCAGGAAATTGTTTCGCCCGAAGTGTCGACGGCGGTGTGCATGCAGATGAAAGGAAAATACATACTTTCGCCCATTAAATCGGGGTTGATGATTGTGGACCAGCATCGGGCACACGTGAAAGTGATATTTGAGCAATTGATGAAGCAAATAGATGGCAAGAGCATTACTTCGCAGCATGTGCTGTTTCCCGAAGTGCTGCATCTCACGGCTTCTCAGCATGTGATACTTACTGAATTGCTGCCCGATATGGAACAGATTGGCTTTAGCCTGGCGCAATTGAGCGGCACCGATTGGGCTATCAATGCTGTGCCCGCAGGGATGGAGAATGTGGACATTAAAGACACCATTTTGCAAGTGATTGACGAGGTGCATCAAGGCGGCACAAGTATTGCCACCAAGGTGCAGGAATTTATTTCGCTACGCGTGGCGCAGTCGGTGGCAATTCCCTACGGCAAGATATTGCTGCAAGACGAGATGGACAACTTGCTGTCGCAACTATTGAATTTTCCCGACCCCACCTACAGCCCCGATGGAAAAACTATTATATCGGTGCTCACCAACGACCAATTAGAGAAAATGTTTTAACCACAATGATAGATTTTAAGCAGATTGCTCACGATTCGCAATTATATAGTTTTCACAACCACACCCCATACTGCGACGGCCATGCGCCCATTGAAGATTTTATAGTGGAAGCCATCCGTAGCGGCTTCACCCACTATGGTGTGAGTCCACATTCGCCCCTTCCGTTTGCTTCTTCAGCCAATATGAGCCGGGATGATGTGTCGGTTTATTTGGCAGAAATGAATCGGCTGAAAGCCAAATATGGCAATCAAATCCACATTTTCACTTCTATGGAAGTGGATTATTTAGATGAGTGGGGACCCACGTCGGCTTATTTTCAAAGTCTTCCATTGGATTATCGCATTGGTTCGGTGCATTTTATTCCGGCTTTTACTCATGATGGCTATGTGGATATTGACGGCGACTTTGCAAATTTCAGTCGGAAGATGGAGAAGAGTTTTGATGGTGATATTGAGCGCGTGGTGCGGTCGTTTTATGCGCAATCGGAAAAGATGGTGGAAAAAGGCGGCTTCGATATCATCGGGCATTTCGATAAGATAGGACACAATGCAAGTTTGTATTGCCCCGGCATAGAAGATGAACCATGGTATGCCCGGCTGGTGGAGCGCTTGTTTGAGGCGATAATGGACCACCACTTGGTGGTGGAAATCAACACCAAAAAGTGGGAGACCGACCAACGGCTGTTTCCTCACGTGCGGTATTTCAAGATGCTGAAGCAAGTTGATGCGCCGGTGCTTTTCAATAGCGATGCTCATTTTCCACAGCTCATCAATTCCGGCAGAATGGAAGCGATGCAATGCTATGAGCAAGCATGATGGGCGGTAGCCGCATTTTTAAGGTATAAAGGGCTGATTTCTATGGTGGAAGAAATCAGCCCTTCTTTGATGGAATGCCGGATGGGCATTATTCTTTCACATTGGCATCTTGCAAGCCATAGTGGTATTTTTTGTCGAGGATGAGCAGCACCACCGACACCACAATTGCCAAAGCTCCGATAATGGTGAAAATCCACATGGCGAGGGTGTAGTCCACAGCGCTATCCACCTTGCTATTATCCAACACATTGCCAATGATGATGGGCACCAGCATCAAACCAATATTTTGAATATAATAGATGATAGAGTAGGCGGTGCCTAATTGCTGTTCGGGCACGATTTTCGGTACTGCAGGCCACAGCACACTCGGTAGCAAAGAAAATGCCACACCGAGAATAAACATGAGCACCAACGCAAGGAAAGTGGAATTAAGCGGCAAGGCAAACACCATCAGCACCACCGTGAGCATAGCAGTGCCCAGAATCATGATGCCCGCACCTTTGCCCACACGGTCGTAGATGCCACCAAATAGCGGGGTGAGAATGATAGATGTGAACGGCAAAATCGACGAAATGCCACCTGCCCACTCCGGACTCACGCCATATTTGGTAATCATCAGTTTGGAGGCAAAGTCGAGGAAAGGGTAGAGCGCCGAGTAGTAGAGCATACACAAAAGAGTAATCATCCAAAAGCCCGGGCTGCGCAAAGTGAGGAGCAAACCTATGAAACTGAATTTCTCTTCCGGTTGCTCCGCTTTGATTTTGGCATTGGTGTTGCGGTCGAATTTGTGGTCCATCGAGCAGTAGAGCAGATAGAACACCACTGCAAGTCCCACACTCAGCAAGCCCACCAAAATAGGAGTGGACAAATGGTAATACTTTGCCAAGAACGGGCCGCCAAGCAGTGCCAACGCCGTGCCCAAGCGTGCCAGCGCCACTTGAATGCCCATAGCGAGCGCCATTTCCTTACCGGAAAACCACTTCACAATCACTTTCGACACCGTGATGCCGCACAGCTCGTAGCCAATGCCAAAAACGGCAAAGCCCAATGCGGAAGTCACCACTTGCTGCTTAATAATAGCATGGTCGAGCCCCAAAAGGGGAAAGGTGATTTCGCAGGTGGGTACCGGCGATGCAATGGCAATGGCATAATAGTCGATGGCAGTGCCGGCAAACATCAAAATGCACGACAGCATACCGGCAAAGCGAACGCCGGTTTTGTCTAATATCACGCCGCTGATAAAAAGCATCAGCAGATACACATTGAAGAAACCACGCGAACCGATAAACAAGCCAAATTCGCTGCTGGTCCATCCCAATCCGCCTTTGCTTTGCGGCAATTCTAAAAAATACTGAAGTGGCGACATTTCTTTTGCCACCACATATCCCATCATCATCACAATCGACACGATAAACAGCACCGTCCAGCGTGCCAGTGAAGATTCATTGATTTTGCGTTGAATGATTTGCGTCATATTGTAGCATATATAATGGGGCATACATTAGCAGAATAGAGAAATGTATGCCCCACTATGTGGCAAATGATTGAATTTTATTTAATATTGGGTTCTTCCAAACCGAGGCCTCTCTTCTTATCCACCACTTTCAAGATTAAGCCCAGCACCAAAGCCGCCACGCCCAAGCATGCCAGCATCACCAAAGGTGCAGTGTAGTCGAGTTTGTCTTGGTCCACAACACCCTTGTTGGTGGCATCAAGCACCTTGCCGATAAGAAGCGGGAACAACCACAAACCAATGTTTTGAATCCAGAAAATGAGTGCGTAAGCGCTACCAATAATCTTTTCGTCAACAAGTTTGGGCACACTTGGCCACAACGAAGCCGGCACGAGCGAGAAACTTGATCCAAGCACCAAAATGGTGATGTATGCCACCACAATACCGCCAACTTCGCTGCCTTTAAACATAGGCAACACAAAAGCGAAAGTAAGGTGACACGCAATAAGCAGCAGTGAGCCGAGCACAAGCATAGTGGCTGCTTTGCCTTTGTGGTCAACGTAATTACCCAAAATCGGGGTGATGCCCACAGCCAAAAGCGGGAAAACGGCAAACACCGTTTCGGCGCTTTGGCGCATAAAGCCCATATAGCAGAAGCCTACTAATGCCACCACAGCCACACCCATTAAGCCATATTTAGTCACTTTGTTTTTGGAGAAGTTACTTGCAAAGGCGCAAGCAGCCACCACAAGCATAATGCCATATTGGATGATGGTGATAGTGTTCGACGCCCAAACAGATGTGGGGTCCACTTCGTGGAACACCAAATTGCACTGAAGCATATTCACTGCATATTTTTGGAAGGGGAAAATAGCGGAATAATAGAGCACGCACAAGAGAGCCACCAACCAGAAACCGCTATCAGAAAGGATTTTGCCAATGTCGCCAATTTTGAACGGGTCGTCTTTCTCTTCAGCTTCGCCGGTTTGTGAATCGAGCTTTTTGTCCATGAAAGCATACACGATAAACATGATTAAGGCAATCATAAGCAATATAACGCCGAATGCCACCGAACGCGACACTGCCACTTCTCCACCGAGTTTGGCAAACATCGGCGAGAAAATCATACAGGTGGCCACACCCAAGCGAGCAAGTGCCATTTCAGAGCCCATGGCAAGCGCCATTTCTCTGCCCTTAAACCATTTCACGATACCACGCGACACCGTGATACCTGCCATTTCCACACCGCAGCCAAAAATCATAAAGCCAATGGCAGAAAATTTAGCCGACGCCGGCATGCCTTGATAGAACGGCGACACACCCAGTTCGTCGAACACGGGGATGTAGTTGAGGTTGTTGTTGAACCATGTCTCCAGTCCACTGCCGGCAAACATATCGGTGAGCGCATACCAGTTGATAGCAGCTCCTATCAACATCACAGCACCCGATAAAATGGCGGTGAAGCGAACACCCATCTTGTCGAGAATGATACCTGCAAAAATCAGGAAGAACACAAACACATTCAGGAAGGTTTCTGACCCCTGCATAGTGCCGAAAGCAGTGGAATCCCACCCTTTTGTATCCCACATCAAATCCTTAATAGGGGAGAGGATGTCCATAAAAATGTAGGAGCAGAACATGGCTCCAGCCAAGAGAATAAGGGCAAGCCAACGCAATGCCGCGGAATCTCTTAATGTTTTTTGTACGTTTTCAGACATATTTCTATAAATTTAATTAATTATTCCCTGTTTCAATTTGCAAAATTACACAATTCTTACCAATAAATCACTACTTTTATCACCCTTATTTCACAGCTTTCGCATTTAAAGCACAAATTCGGAGAGTGGCTCTGTGCAATATAGCCTCACACAGATTTCGGCGGATTTATTTTTTGAATCACGAATTTAGCTAATTATTTTGGTGGGGGATGGTGGGATTTTTTGGCGATGGGGGTGCCACGACCGACCCTCTCCGAGGCTCATAATCTGCTCAGAGTCAGTCTCCAAGCTGCGCTCCGGCTGCGCCTCCGCTTGCATGGAGTTAACCACAATATGCCGTCTCCGACGGCTTTCTGCTGGGAGCTCTGCACTCTCTTGTGAAACACCAATTTGAAGGTTAGTCGTGCTTCGCACTTGGTTAGAGGAAAGCCTACCCCCGGCCCCTCCCTGAAGGGAAGGGTGGCTGAAACACTTGAAATACTTGTACGCTGCAAGGTGGCTTGGGTGTGTGGTTTGTATGTTCAATGTG
>JBJECV010000165.1:0-6985 GCA_051871435.1 Sodaliphilus sp.
TCTTTGTATGTCGCACCGGAATTCGGGTTGAGTGAGATGGCTATCCGAAATCTCAAGGAGAGTGCAAACAATATCTCTATCGTCAATTATCTGCTTGGAGCCGTGCCATTTACCAAAGAGCATCCAATGATTTCTCTACAAGATTTTGTTGAGAATATGCTATTCTTCAGAAGTTTGGATAATCGCGAGTTTATTGGACTGAAGGAAGGCGGAAGCAATATTGAAGAATATATCATCAAAAACAATCTTGCCGACGACTTTTCGACATATCTCAAAGAAGTAAGCGGACAAGACTACCGCTTTGCACCAAATGTGGCGGGCGAAAATGTGCTGTTTTGCATCATGGGAGAGGTAAGAGTTCCTTTCCAAATGGCGGCTTCAACAGGTACGAAGAATTTGGAATTACAATATTATTGGCTGAAGGAGATGGGTAGCGCATCGTTTGTTTTCATTGACGAGTTTGATGCGTTCTATCATCATGAATTGTCGTATAAAATTTGCAAGCGCTTGTTTGAAGGCAACAGCCAGTTGTTCGTAACCACTCACGATACATTCTTGCTGAGCAACGATCTGCTACGCCCCGACTGTTTCTTTATTCTACAAGACAACAAAATCAAAGCCATCTGCGATTTGACTGACAAGGAACTGCGTTTTGGGCACAACCTTGAGAAACTCTACCGAGGAGGTACTTTCAGTCTATGATACTCTTTGTGTTTGAAGGCATCGACCGCGAACCACATGTTTATAAGACAATTGAGCGGCTCTATTTCCCGAAAGCAAACGATAATATCATTTGTTCTTTCGGAAACAACATCTACGACCTTTACAACACGATGATGGAGTATGGAGGTGATGGCGATATCGTGTCGATAATGAGAGAAATTCTATCTAATCGAGGAGATGAGACACTTGACGGAATACGAAGTACCGACATCTCGGAAGTGTTTCTATTCTTTGACTATGATTTCCAAAACTCGCAGTTGCCTCTTGATGAGATAAACCGCCGATTGGAGGTGATGCTGAATATGTTTGACAACGAAACCGGCAATGGCAAACTCTACATCAACTATCCGATGGTAGAATCCATTCGCTACACAAAGGAGTTGCCCGATGATGATTATCATCAATACGCAGTAACCCGCTCTCCACGGCTCTTTCATTTAAGAATATTGAAATTGTTTTCCTTTTTTCCTTTGTGGCATGAAACGAACAAAAAAGTCGTGCGGCGAGGACGTGAGGGCTGGCGCCCCGTCGTGTGAGTGCCGAAAAAACTGACGGGAAGCAAGCTCCCCCGTCAGATTTTTTTCATCACTCCCACGGTGGGGAGCTGGCGCTCCCCACTCACATCCCCGCCACCCGAAGAAAAAAGTCGCTTCGCGAAAAAAAGTCGGCTTCGCCGAAAAAAACACGCCTGCTGCAAATGGTAGGTAAATAGTGTGTAGACGGTTCCCAGTTATTTAAATGAAAGAGCCGTGCCCGCTCTCAATGCCATGATTTCAAACGTCTTGCTCGCGAGTTTTCTTTTTATGACAGTTTCGACCATATCCTTTTCAAAGAGGGTGAAAAACCCACAAAAGAAAAATATCTACATATTAAAGACAATTGGGATTATCTGAAGACAATGAATGTCGGTAAAGCTAACTTGCTGGTAAAAGGCATTTATGCTATCCCTGGAAACAAAGTCGATATCAATCAATCGGCTATATTTGAAAGCCAACTGCGATTGTTTGTAAACACCAATGAGAGTATTGCTATTCTTAATTCATTCCCAATATTCATCTACGATTATTTGAAATAAATCACATCTTTTACACATTGTTTTCATTATGAGGACTGCCATTTTGCATCCTTAAATGAAAAAGAGCCGTGCGCCATAGCGGAAAGGTTGCGGAAATTAAATTGGAAAAAAAACAAAAAAATGCTACCTTTGTAAAATTCTACAATTAAATTCGGACTTTCATGGACAAATTACCGATTTTATGCATTGTGGTGCCTTGCTATTATGAGCAAGACACACTTCCCGGCAGCAATGCCACACTTTGCGAGCTGATGAAGCAAATGGTGGAGGCTCGGGAGGTGGCGTCCGAGAGCAAATTGGTGTATGTGGACGATGGCAGTGGCGACGACACTTGGGCGCTAATTAGCCGGTTTGCGGCTGAATCGCCCTTGGTGTGTGGTGTGAAATTGTCACGAAATTTCGGTCACCAAAACGCCATTATCGCCGGTGTGGAAAACTTTCTGCAAAAAGCGGATATTTTTATCACAATCGATGCCGACTTGCAAGACGATCCCAATGCCATCCGCCTTATGGTGGCAAAATATAAAGAAGGCTACGAAATTGTGTATGGCGTGCGCTCGAGCCGGCAAACCGATTCGTGGTTAAAGCGCTCCACCGCCCGGGGATTCTACAAATTGATGAATCGGTTGGGCACCAAGTCGGTGTACAACCATGCCGACTTCCGCCTCATGGACCGCCGCACGGTGAGCGAATTTTTGCGCTATCCGGAGCGCAATCTCTTTATTCGCGGCATTGTGCCACTGTTGGGTTTTAAGAGCACCACGGTGGAATATGAGCGTAAAAAGCGCACGGCAGGCTTCACCAAGTATTCGATAGGAAAGATGCTGAGTTTTGCTGTGGACGGCATCACTTCGTTTAGCACCAAGCCGGTGCGATTGGTCCTCACTTTGGGACTGATTTTCTTGGTGATTGCCTTTGGCATTTTGGTGTATGTGCTCTATTCCAAGTTGAGCGGCAAGGCGGTGAGCGGTTGGTCGTCC
The DNA here is from genome assembly GCA_051871435.1 of Sodaliphilus sp. Classification (GTDB taxonomy): domain Bacteria; phylum Bacteroidota; class Bacteroidia; order Bacteroidales; family Muribaculaceae; genus Sodaliphilus. The sequence continues at coordinate 2,779 of JBJECV010000165.1, forward strand.
ATGATTCTGTCTTTATGGTTTATTGGCGGCTGCGTGCTCATTGGCTTAGGCATAGTGGGCGAATACATTGGCAAAATCTACACCGAGGTGAAAGCCCGACCCCGCTACCACGTGGAAAAAACCACTTCCAACTAAATCTTTGAAATCACATATTTAGATTTTTTCAAAGTCTCGAATTCAACGAATTTAACTAATTTATTTTATATATATAATGATGAAAAAAACTATTTTGGTTGCAGCCCTGATGGGTGCGAGCGCCGTCGGTATGATGGCTGAGGCGCCTCTGTGGCTGCGTAATCCGCAAATTTCGCCCAATGGTCAAGAAATTTTGTTTACCTATAAGGGCGACATCTACAAGGTGCCGGTGGGCGGCGGTCAAGCGCTTCAGCTCACCACACTCTCGTCGTATGAAACGGCTCCCATTTGGAGCCCCGACGGCAAGCAAATTGCTTTTGCGAGCGACCGTAAGGGCAATTTCGATGTGTGGGTGATGCCTGCCTCTGGCGGTACAGCTAAGCAACTCACTTTTAATTCGGCAAGCGAAACACCCACCACATTCTCGCCCGATGGTAAGTGGGTGTATTTTTCGGCTGCCATTCAAGACCAAGCACAAAGCATTATGTTCCCCAGCGGGCGCATGTCGGAGCTCTACAAGGTGCCGGTGGCTGGCGGACGCACCACGCAGGTGCTGGGCACTCCGGCGCAGGATGTGTGCTTCGGTGCTAAGGCCGACTTTTTCCTCTATATGGATGTGAAAGGCGGCGAAGACCCCTATCGCAAGCACCACACCTCGAGCATCACGCGCGACATCTGGAAATACGATATTGCCTCCGGCAAGCACACCAATCTCACCAATCGTGCCGGTGAAGACCGCACGCCGGTGCTCTCCCCCGATGGCAACACGGTGTATTTCCTTAGCGAACGCAATGGCGGCTCGTTTAATGTGTGGAAATTCCCGCTGAATAATCCTTCGCAAGCCACAGCAGTCACTTCGTTTAAGCAAAATCCGGTGCGCGGGCTATCAATTGCCAAAAATGGCACACTCTGCTTCTCCTACGATGGAGAAATCTATACGCAAGCCTCCGGTGGAAAGCCGAAAAAGGTGGCTATCAATTTGCTTCACGATGATGGCGAGCCCATCAGCATCATCAACTACACCCGTGGCTTGTCGAGCGCCGAGGCTTCGCCAAATGGCAAGCAGGTGGCATTTATCATCAGGGGTGAGGTGTTTGTCACTTCGGTGGACTACACCACCACAAAAAAAATTACCGACACGCCGGAAGCTGAAGCCGACGTGACTTGGGGGCCCGACAATCGCACCCTCGTCTACGCCTCTGAGCGCAATGGCAAGTGGCAATTGGTGAAAGCCACCATCGCTCGAAAAGAAGACCCCAATTTCCCCAATGCCACCCTTATCAATGAGGAAATCATTGCGCCCGACAAAACTGTGAATCGCCGCAAACCCCAATTCTCGCCCGATGGCAAGAAGTTGGCGTTTATCGAAGAGGGCGAACGCTTGATGGTGATGGATGTGAAGAGCAAAAAAATCACACAAGTCACCGATGGCTCGCAGTGGTTTGGCACAGAAGGTAATTTCGCCTACAATTGGAGCCCCGATAGCAAATGGTTTTGCCTCGAATTTATCGGCAATGGCCGCGACCCCTATAGCGATATCGGTATCGTGAGCGCTGAAGGGGGCAAAATCACCAACATCACCAATAGCGCCTACATCAACACCAACCCCAAATGGGTGCTCGATGGCGGAGCCATTATGTTCACCAGCAATCGCTTCGGTTTGCGCTCACACGCTTCGTGGGGCTCGCAAGACGATGTGCTGATGGCGTTCGTCAACGAAGAAGCCTTCGACCGCTATCGCCTCAATAAGGAGGAAATGGAACTGCTGAAGGAGGCTGAAAAGGAAGCTAAAGCCGAAGCCGACAAGGCAAAAAAGGATAAGAAGGACGATAACAAAAAAGCCGACGATGCCAAAAAGAAAGATGAGGAAAAAAGCAAAGACATTGTGGTGGAACTCGACAAGATTAAAGACCGCATTGTGAGGGTTACCCTCAATTCGTCCGACATCGCCGGATGCGCCATCAATAAAGAGGGAGATGTGCTCTACTATATGTCGAAGGTGGAGAAAAACTACGACCTCTGGAAAATGGACCTCAGAAAGCAGAGCACGCAGCTGATTAATAAGATGAGCTCTACCTGGGCGGATATCCAAGCCGATAAAGATGGCAAAAATTTCTTTATCATTAGTGGCAACAGCATCAATAAAATGAGCAACGATAAGCTCACACCCGTCACTTTCTCTGCCACCGTGAAGATGGACCGAGCCAAAGAACGCGAATATATGTTCAACCACGTGCACCGAGAAGTGGCTCGACGCTTCTACAACACCAATATGCACGGATGCGACTGGGAAGCTACAGTGAAAAACTATAGAAAATTCCTCCCACACATCAACAATAACTACGACTTTGCCAACCTCCTGAGCGAGGTGCTGGGCGAACTCAATGCATCGCACACCGGCGGCAGATATTATCCCAACGGTAGCAACGAACCCACCGCTCAACTCGGCCTTCTCTTCGACTGGAACTACTCCGGTAAGGGACTGAAGGTGGATGAGGTGATTGAATACGGACCCTTCGACCGCGCGAAATCGAAAGTGCGACCGGGCACCATCATCACCAAAATCAACGGCAAAGATATCACCGTTGAAAACGACTACACATCCCTGCTCAACGGCCAAGTGGGCAAACAAGTGCTCGTCAGCTGCAAGAGCGGAGATAAGGAATGGGACGAAGTGGTGAAGCCTATCTCTTCGGGCGCCAACAATTCTCTGCTCTACAAGCGATGGGTGAAGCGACAAGAAGCCCTCTGCGACAGCCTCTCCGGCGGACGCTTAGGCTACGTGCATCTGCAGCAAATGAACGATAAGAGCTATCGCGAAATCTACGAAAAGGTGCTCGGCGAATATAACAAGAAGGAGGGTATCGTTATCGACACGCGCTTCAATGGCGGCGGTCGCCTACACGAAGACATCCAAATTCTTTTCAGCGGAGAAAAATACCTCACACAAGTGGTGCGCGGACGCGAATCCTGCGATATGCCAAGCCGACGCTGGAACCGACCCACCATCATGCTCCAATGCGAAGCCAATTATAGCAACGCACACGGCACACCTTGGGTGTATAAGCACACCGGAATGGGCAAACTCGTGGGTATGCCGGTGCCCGGCACCATGACGAGCGTGAGCTGGGTTACCATGCAAGACGAAAGCCTCATCTATGGTATTCCCATCATTGGATATCGACTCGCCGACGGCTCTTATCTCGAAAACCAGCAGCTCGAGCCCGACATCAAGGTGGCTAACGACCCGGCAGTTATCGTTACCGGACGCGACCAGCAACTCGAAGCCGCTGTAAAAGAATTGTTGAAGGAAATCGACAGCAAAAAATAAACTTTGCAGTATGTAAAATTCTCAAATTGAAATGAATCACGAATTATTAACCAATATTGTGGGCTACATCGCATCTATCAGCATGGTATTGGGCTACTTGCCGCAAACCGTACGCACGCTGCGAACACGCAAAACCGACGACATTGCCCTCGGCACTTTCTTGCTGATGGGCTTGGGTGGCTTGTTTTTCTGCATTCAAGGCCTGCTACTCGCCAACTGGCCGCTCTTTTTGTGCAACCTCTGCACCACCACCATGAGCGCCATCATTTTCGCCATCAAGATGCACAACGACTATTTCAAAAAGAAATAATCCCCCACGCACACAACCATTCACTAACAGCAAAGAGATAAGTACTTCAAAATCAGCACTTATCTCTTTCTTTTTATCAGCAAAAAAAACTGTGAGCCCCCCCTAAAGCCCTTAAGGACCTTAAATACCTTAATCACATCAAACACAAAAATTTCCACCCCGGGATGCCATCGTGCCGTATTGGGCTTGCCTCTCGTCACCGTCACCCATTATCTTTGCCCCAAGTTCTTAGAAATATTGCCACCTCACCCCCACAGTGTCCCAAGTGTTTCAAGTGTTCCACGCGTCCCAAGTGTTTCAAGTGTTTCAAGTGTTTCACAAAGGAAAAAGGTTTTCGTTTTGGTTTTCGTTCATCGTGGTGTTTCACACGCCGCGTGCCGTCGGAGATGGCGTATTGTGGTTAACTCCATGCAAGCGGAGGCGCAGCCGGA